>NZ_KI271108.1:21195-57202 GCF_000469345.1 Eubacterium ramulus ATCC 29099 | reverse complement strand
TCTACTGCTCCGTTTACAATACGCCAGCATCCAGCATCATTGAATCCGAGCCCTGTATAAGAAAAATCAACCTGACCGTTTCTGAGATAAAACCAGCCATATTCATTTGACTCAACGCTGTTGCAGGTAAAATCAACCTGACCGTTGACGATTCTCCACCAACCATACTCATTCGGTGCAATTCCTGTGTAAGAATAGTCTACGTGACCGTCACGGACATACCACCAGCCATACTCACTGTCTACTACGCCGGTACAGCCAAAATCTACTGCTCCGTTTACAATACGCCAGCATCCCGCATCATTGAATCCAAGTCCCGTGTAAGAGAAATCCACTTCTCCGTTTTTGACATACCACCAGCCATAGTCATTATCTGTCACACCGGTGTAATCCTTATCCACTTCGCCTTTTTCATTTGCATAATACCATGTTGTACGGCCATCCACAGCGATATATTTCAGCGAATAAACATCCTCCTGTTCATCCGCATTTCCGGAGTCATCCACATCATCCTTCGTGTTTCCGGCACTCATAACTTCAGCATTTACAGCTTCTTCATTCGTTACTTCATTCTGTGCCGCGTACACCGGAGTCATCGCCGGTGCTGCGATACCTGCCGCAGTAACGACAGCACACAATACAGCAAGCAGTCTTCTGTTTCTTTTTTTCATGTCTTCTCTCTCCTTTCCTTTTTCTAAACCATTAATTTTCACTTGTTTTTTCATTATAGCATAGAAAATACGAAATCAAAAGGTTGCAATTTCTATCGCTCCATTTCTTCTATGCAACATGTATGTTCTCTGGTTTTACGGTCATAATTAATTCCTACCAGCAACAGATTTCCGTGATATTCTTCCAGACTGCGGCAATACTCTTTTTCTTTTATCTGCGTGATCGCCCCTCTGGCAGTCTTATCCCATTTCAATTCCACGACCAGTGCCGGTTTCTCCGAAAACTTCTTCCGTGGAATAAACACAAGATCTGCAAATCCTTTTCCACCAGGAAATTCTCTGTGCACCGTATAAAAATTTCTTGCTGCATACAAAGCAAGCGATACCGTATAACTCAGAGCATTCTCATCATTATATTGGATATGTGAGGTTTCAAAATGCGCCTGCCGAATTCCTTCTGCCACCTGCAACGGTCGATTTTCCCAGATAGCCTGCAGCGTGTCCGCAGAATTTTTCAAACCTTTGGAGACTTCTCCCCAGTCAGATACAGACACTGCATTCACATACTCTGACCGAATCTCTCCATTTGGAATAAATACAGCTTTATTATCGCTGTCATATCCGAGATAGCCAAGATGAATCAGCAATGTCAGCACATCATCTTCCGACCGGAATGTCGTCATGTCATTTGTAAAACTTCCGATATTGACAGGAACCTGATTTCCCGCAATCATACTGAGTACATCATCTTTCAGGCCGTCAAAATTCATATCAATATACACCTGCAATGCCTCAAATGTCTCCGTCTGATTCCAGTAATTCCCTATCTTTCCGAGACGCATACAGCTTACAACCGAACGCGGACTGTACACTGATAAAGCTTTATCAAAAGAATATCCATCGTACCAGTTTTTCACTTCCTCAATCTCCATGTCGTACTGACCGCACAGTTTCTGAACTTCTATTTCTGTAAAACCAACATAAGACGCCAGTGGTCCCGGCTCAATCATCGAAAACTCATCAAACATATTCAATGCAGAATGTGTTCCATATTTTTTTATTGGTAAGATTCCTGTCATATAGGCCAGATGAATATATCCTTTATCTTTCAGCAGATCCCGTAAGAAATCAAGATACCGTTCCTGCGTCTCCCGATCTGTTTTATATTCCCGGAACACACAATCCCACTCATCGATGATCACTACAAACGAGCATTTCGTCTGCTGATAAACATCCTGCATCGTCCGTGTCAGATTGGAAGTATCAAAATACCGAAACTCCGGATATTCCACCAACAAATCCCACAATACGCTTCTGCGAATCAGAGAGATCATTTCATCGATATTTTTACTCTGACTCAGGAACTCCTGCACATTCAGGAAAATCACATCATACTGATTCAGATATGTTTCAAACTGATCATCCTCAGCGATCTCAAGATTTTGAAATAATTCTTTTGAATCACAGCCACGGCTGTAATATGCTGAAAGCATATTGGCGGCCATAGATTTTCCAAACCGGCGTGGCCGGCTGACACAGATACATTTTTGCTGCGTGTGTATCACAGAATTGGTATAGGTAATCAATCCCGTTTTATCTACATAAATATCAGAATTAATACTTTCCTGAAATTTACTGTTATCCGGATTCAGATATGTTCCCATCGTATAGCCTCCTGACGCAAAAAATCTTCTGCTACTTCTTCTGCTAACTATTGTAGCATAGACACTCTCAAATCAAAAGTCCGGAAAAAAGAAAAGTCGCTGCATCCCGATATATCTTTATATCGAAATGTAACGACTTTTCATTTTTAACTGCTAACTACAAATCTGCAACATAAGTTTATCAGATTCCAATGGAATATATCAATCGTTAACTGATCAGTATCTGAAGAAGACATTTCCGCTTATGAGACCGATGGATAATCTGTTTTTCTCAGATTCTGATATAGAACGTAAAAAAATCCCCGCCGCTGTTTTTCAACAAACGACGGAGATTTTTATCTCATTCCATAATTATTTATCTTACAGATATTTCTTTAATACATCAACTTTGTCAGTTGCTTCCCAAGGAAGATCTACGTCTGTACGTCCGAAGTGTCCGTAAGCAGCTGTTGCTTTGTAGATCGGTCTTCTTAAGTCAAGCATTTTGATGATGCCAGCCGGACGAAGATCGAAGTTCTCACGAACGATCTCAACCAGTTTCTCATCAGACAGTTTGCCTGTTCCGAATGTATCTACCATAACGGATGTCGGCTGTGCTACACCGATTGCGTAGGAAAGCTGAATCTCGCATTTGTCAGCCAGACCTGCTGCAACGATATTCTTTGCAACGTAACGTGCTGCATATGCTGCAGAGCGGTCTACTTTTGTGCAGTCTTTTCCGGAGAAAGCTCCGCCGCCGTGACGAGCCATTCCACCGTATGTATCAACGATGATCTTACGTCCTGTCAGACCTGCATCACCGTGCGGTCCACCGATTACGAAACGTCCTGTCGGGTTGATGAAGAATTTTGTCTCATCATCGATCAGCTCTGCCGGAAGGATCGGATCGAATACATATTTTTTGATATCCTCATGGATCTGCTCCTGAGTTACATCATCATCATGCTGTGTGGAAAGAACAACAGCCTCTAATCTCTTCGGTGCGCCGTTCTCATCATACTCTACGGAAACCTGAGTTTTTCCGTCTGGTCTTAAGTAGCTTAATGTACCGTCTTTACGAACTTTTGTAAGCTGAAGAGCCATTTTGTGAGCAAGAGAGATCGGGTAAGGCATTAATTCCGGTGTCTCGTTTGTAGCATAACCGAACATCATACCCTGATCGCCGGCACCTGTATCCAGATCGTCAGTCAGTGCACCCTCTTTTGCTTCCAGTGCTTTGTCAACACCCATAGCGATATCAGCGGACTGCTGATCCAGAGCAACCATAACTGCACATGTATTTCCATCGAAACCTGTCTTTGCATCATTGTAACCAATCTCGTTTACAGTCTGACGAACGATAGACGGGATATCAAGCTGTGCTTTTGTAGTGATCTCACCTGTTACTAATACGAAACCTGTACAAGCAGCTGTCTCGCAGGCAACACGGCTCATCGGATCCTGTGCCATGCAGGCATCCAGAATTGCATCAGATACGGCATCGCAGACTTTGTCCGGATGTCCCTCTGTAACTGATTCAGAAGTAAATAATAATTTTTCCATAATTATCCTCCGTTCTTTTTCTCTCATTCTAATCTAAATTGAAACATGTGAACTCCCACTGTTCACGTTATTGCAGTCATACTTTATGTATCATACATTCGAAAGTAGCAAAAGTCAACCAACAGATTCCCCCGAAAATGTTGAACAAATCGTCAAAAAGCTGGAAAAATCCATATTTTTTCATCTGTTCTATATGGAGACACAAGAAAGTGTGCTATCACACACTCTCGCGGACAAAAGCATCAACAGCACATCTTTCTTGTCCGCGCCGAACACGCTTGCGAAGCAATCATTTCTTCTCGTGCGAGTGTGCATTGTTTGCACGAAGTGCTTTTATTTGATAGGAAATTCAACGTAATTTCCTATCAAATAAAAAGCGGGCAGCCAACATTGCCCGCCCGCCTGCTATTCATTTTTCTCACTTCTGCCGGATATCAGTCTTCTGTCACGGATCAGATTTTTAACCGGAACTGCTGAATCTCTTTCTCAGAACTTACCTTTTCCATCATGCCGCCAAGGCCTCTGAATTTCTCATCAAATGCCTCATATCCACGTTCAATATAGTAGATGTCGTCTACGATAGTGATGCCGTCGCCTGCCAATCCTGCAATGACTAGAGCTGCGCCTGCACGAAGATCCGGTGCGCTGACTCTCGCGCCGGTATAACGCTCCACACCGTTGATGATCGCGATATTACCTTCCACTTTGATATTAGCACCCATCTTCTCCAGTTCATCCACATATTTGAAACGGTTCTCGAAAATGCTCTCGGTAATGGTGCTTGTTCCCTCAGAAACACCCAGTACCACACCCATCTGTGGCTGCATATCTGTCGGGAAGCCCGGATACGGCAGTGTGGTCACCTGCGTATGATGCAGCGGATTCTTTGCGATGACACGTACTGCATCATCAAACTCCTGAATCTCACATCCCACTTCGATCAGTTTCGCACTGGTTGCCTCCAGATGCTTCGGAATGACATTTTTTACTGTGACATCACCATGCGTTGCGGCTGCCGCAAACATAAATGTACCTGCCTCAATCTGATCCGGAATGATAGAATATTCCGTCTTGTGCAGTTTCTCAACACCGGAAATACGGATCACGTCAGTTCCGGCTCCGCGGATATTGGCTCCCATCCGGTTCAGGAAATTTGCCACATCAACGACATGCGGCTCTTTCGCTGCATTCTCGATGATCGTCTTTCCCTCTGCCATAGCTGCTGCCATCATGATATTGATGGTGGCTCCTACGGAAACCTTATCCATATAAATATGGGTACCACAAAGGCGGTCTGCCTTCGCTGCTACCAGACCATGGTGAATATCAATCTCCGCACCCATGGCACGGAATCCTTTCAGATGCAGGTCGATCGGACGGCTTCCGATCGCACATCCGCCCGGCAGTGCTACTTCTGCATCTTTATATTTTCCAAGTAAGGCGCCCAGTAGATAATAGGACGCACGGATTTTTCTGATGTATTCATTATCAACGCTCGTTTCATGAATGGTTGAGCCGTTGATCTTTACCGTGTGAACGTCGATCCGCTCGACAGTCGCACCAATGTTCTCGATTGCCTGAAGCATGACATTGATATCACGGACATTTGGTAAATTATCTATTGTAACGGTTTCGTCCGTCATCACTGCTGCGGCAAGAATCGCCAGCGCTGCATTCTTTGCTCCGCCGATTGCCACATCTCCGACTAATGGATTTCCACCTTTTATTACATATTGATCCATTTTGCACCTCTATGCTATATATTTAAACACGCTATTATAACTATATCTCAAAAAAATTGTCAAGAAAATTTTTCATTTTTACCTATTGTATCATGAAATTCTCGCTTAGAAAAGAAACTTTGCTTTATTTTATTCATCTCCAGCCATTTCGGTTCCATTCTTTTCTTTTAACGCCTGTAAAACAGCATCTAGTGTCTGTTCTACATTCAATTTATATTCATCCACAATGATGTCGGCATATTTTTCATATAAGACCACACGCTCTTTGTACAGTCCGGCTAATGTCTGACCCGGTTTCAATACAACGCCACGTCCTTTGATGTTGCGCAGCCGACGCTCCAGTGGCTTCAGATTCTGTTTCAGATATACGATTGTTCCGATGGAACCAAGATGCTCCATCGCTTCTTTTCCATACACGACGCTTCCGCCGGTCGAAATCACACTGTGTGTTGTCCGGATCTGGCTGTTTACACGGTTCTCCACTTCGATAAAACCGTCCGTTCCCTTCTCCTCGATGATTTCCCGGAGCAGCTTGCCCTCTGCTTTCTGGATCAGCAGATCTGCATCAATAAACTCATATCCAAGAACTTTTGCCAGAACGACACCGATGGTACTTTTTCCAACACCCGGCATGCCTATTAAAACAATATTTTCCTTTTTCATCTCTCAACTAAATCTTTCTCTGTAAGCTTCTATCCTGTAACCCGTGAAACAAAGCGGACAAATGTCCGCTCTGTCTGTTTTATCTGAATTTCTGATATCCGGTCTGTGATCTTTCCAATGCACACCTTCTGATCTGTAAAACCGGCATCTTATTCTGCTGTCGCGCTGGAATCGCTGTTGTCAGCAGCAGACGGTGTAGTAAAGATATTATCAAATTTCACTTTCGCCCACTCATCCTCATCAACTTTGATCTTTACAGCGTCTTTGTATCCATCCGTTACATCCTGATAAAGCTGATCCTGACGGTCACTGATGATACTTTCTTTCTTCTTTTCTGTTGCATCTGCATCAAACTCGCTGTCCAGTCGGATGATATAATAACAGTCGGCACCCTCGATCAGACCGGATACCTGTCCGGCTGTCATGCTGTTTGCCGCTGCGATGACCGCATCACAGAAACCGCCATCTGCCTCGCTCTTTTCATCGCTTCCATAAGAATATGTCTGTACATCGTAGGAATATTCTTGTGCGGTTCCATCAAAATCGCTCTGTGCTTTTTGTGCTGCATCGTCTGCATTTTTCTTCACTACAGTGGTCTCATCTGCGCTATAAGTCTGCTGTTTGCCGCTCTCATCCGTATAAGTTGTCAGACTGATCTTCATATAACTGAATGTTCTCTGTGCTGCTTCCTCATCGGATACGTTTGTATCAGCAGTCGCGCTGATGGCTGCCTTCATTCTCTTCTCTACTGTCTGCAGATACAGATAACGCTCTACATACTCCTGTGTAGCTCCCACTTCTTTGAGTGCTGCTTTGGAGTTGTCCGACATAAACTGCTCTGCTGCTTTTTTGATGGCTGCCTGATCTTCCTCTGTGATCTCCACACCGTAATCTGACATATGTTTCTCCAGCAGATACTGTGTCTCAATGCTTTCCAGTACACTATCCTTTATAGATTCCTGCATGTTCTTTCCATCCTTTGCATAGGAGTCATTTGTCCAGTAGTCATCTCCATAATAAGAAGCAAAAACACTGTCATAACCGGCCTGCTGAATACGTGCCGCAAAGTTTGCATATCCCATAGTCACTTCGATGGCATCTTTGTCATCACTTGTCATCGTAATTGCCACTGCATCTTTGTTCACGCCACCGCATCCGCTCAGACTCATCGTTCCAATCATGGTACTCATCAGGATAATTGCAGCAAATTTCTTAAATCTCATGGTTTCCTCCATCTATAACGGTCATCAGCTTCCACGTATGTTTCCATCGAAATCTGTACCGCATGTGATATTATGTCTCTTAATACTATTTATGATCAAATTCTGTCTGTTTTCCGATATCCGGTCTGTGCATTATATAGAAATTCAAGTCGAACGCACGTGAGACCTGGTGCATCACTCTGGTCAACGTAAGCTGACATATTCCTCTCAGAATCACTGCACATAACGGATACTTTCATTTTTCAAGTATAGCGTAGATTCCCCGTCACCGCAAGGTATTTTTACATTACGAACCCTGCTCCGCCAACAATTCCCGGCAGTCTGCCAGCACACGATAGATCACCTCAATCGTATCAGGACTGTTTTTTTGTTTTCGATAATAAAAATACGGTTCTTTTTTATCCGGAACAAAGGACAACAATGGTTTATTTTTCTCCACCACCAGCGGAATGTTGCTTCCATTTACTTTCGCACGTTCAAACATCCGGAAGGTAATGTCATTGGAAGACTCTTTGATTTCCACAAAATACAGGCTGTGAGCTTCTGCTTTCAACTGTGCCACTCGCAGCAGATTCTGTACCGGCCGCGGCGGTTCTCCAAAACGGTCGATCAGTTCATCCAGCATCTCATCCTTTTCTTCCTCATTTTCAATGGCTGCGATCCGCTTGTAAATATCCAGCTTCTGATATTCATTTGCGATATAACCGTTTGGAATATAGGCATCCAGCTCAATATCGATGGATGTCTCAAAGGATTCTTCCACTGCTTCTCCCTTTGCCGTTTTTACCGCTTCATTCAACATCTTGCAGTACAGATCATATCCAACGGCTTCCATATGACCATGCTGCTGCTCGCCCAGCAGATTCCCGGCCCCCCGTATCTCAAGATCTTTCATGGCGATTTTGAAGCCGCTTCCCAGATCGGTAAATTCCCGAATGGCAGACAGCCGTTTCTCTGCCACTTCTTTCAGCATTTTATTTCTGCGATACATCAGGAACGCATAGGCTGTCCGGTTGGAACGTCCAATCCTTCCTCGCAGCTGATACAACTGGGATAGTCCCAGATTATCCGCATCGTGAATGATCATGGTATTGACATTTCCGATATCCAGTCCGGTTTCAATAATAGTAGTCGACACCAGCACATCCACTTCCCCGTTCATGAACTGATACATCACGCGCTCCAGTTCCCGCTCACTCATCTGACCGTGCGCATATGCCACTTCTGCATCCGGCACCAGTTCTGCAATCCTTGCTGCCACTTCTGCAATCTGGTTGACCCGGTTGAATACATAGTACACCTGACCGTCCCTGGCCATTTCACGCTCAATGGCTTCCCGGATCATTTCTTCATCATATTCCATAACATAAGTCTGGATCGGCATACGATCCTGAGGCGGTTCTTCCAATACACTCATGTCACGGATACCGATCAGACTCATATGCAGCGTTCTCGGAATCGGGGTTGCTGTCAGGGTCAGCACATCCACATCCTTTTTCATCTGTTTGATCTTTTCTTTATGTGTCACGCCAAACCGCTGTTCCTCATCAATGATCAGCAGACCGAGATTTTTGCACTCCACATCCTTAGACAGCAGGCGGTGGGTTCCGATCACGATATCCACGGTTCCACGCTTCAGCCCCTCCAGAGTCGCTTTCTGCTGCTTCGGAGTACGAAAGCGGCACATCAGTTCCACATTGATCGGAAAATCCTTCATTCGCTGTACAAATGTATTGTAATGCTGCTGTGCCAGAATCGTCGTCGGCACCAGATAAATAACCTGTTTTTCCTCCTGTGCTGCTTTGAAGGCCGCTCGGATCGCCACCTCAGTCTTGCCAAAACCAACGTCACCGCAGATCAGACGATCCATGATTTTCCTGCTTTCCATATCCGCTTTCGTCGCTTCGATGGCAAGACGCTGATCCTCCGTCTCATCATATGGAAACATTTCCTCAAATTCCCGCTGCCATACGGTATCCGGTCCATATTCATAGCCTTCCTTACTCTGGCGGATGGCATACAATTCCACCAGTTCCTGCGCCACTTCCTGTACCGCTTTCTGTACCCGGTGCCGGGTCTTTGTCCACTCCTGTCCGCCCAGACGGTTCAGCTTCGGTTTCTTCGCATCCGCACCGGCATATTTCTGGATCAAATCAAGCTGTGTCGCCAACACATACAGATTGCCGCCTTTGTCATACTCAATCTTCATGTAATCCCGCATGGTCTTGTCGACTTCGATTTTCTCTATGCCGCGGAAAATACCGAGACCGTGATTCTCATGCACCACATAATCTCCCGGTTTCAGTTCGGAGAAACTCTGGATATGCTCACCCTCGTAAATCTTCTTTTTCTTTTTCCGTTTCTTCTTTTCCCCACCAAAAATGTCGGTCTCTGTCAGCACGACGAATTTGATATCCGGATATTCAAATCCGCGTTTCAGCTTGCCATACAGCACCATGACTTCTCCCGGCTGCACCGCACGGTCTGTATCAGTCGTAAAAAATGCATTCAGTTCCTTCTGTCGCAGATCCTCCGCCATACGCTCCGCACGGGTCCGGGAGCTGCACATGAGGATCACCCGGTATTTGCGTTTTTTATAACTTTTCAGATCTTTGGAGAGCAGTTCAAAACTGCTGTTGTAAGCATTGACAGAATGCACCTGGAAAAAGCAGCTTTGCGCCGGTGCCAGTCCCTCCGCACGCAGTTCCATGGCCGAGATCAGAATACAGCCAAACTGCTGTATCTGTGCTGTCACCGTCTGATGGGTATATAGAATATCTGCCTGTCCCGGCAAAATATAGCCTTTCTCCAGACGCTGCGTCATACTCTGGGAAAATTCTTTTTCCACTGCAGACGCTTTCTCCAGGCAGCGAGCCGGTTCATCTATAAAGATCAGCAATTTCTGCTCCTGTGCCCCGGCACAACGGGAGGCAAACTCCAGAAATCCCACAGTATCCTGATAAAAATACGTCAGATAACTCTCTGCCGCCCTGAGGCTTCCAAGTTCCTCCACCTGCTCTTTCAGCAAATCTACCGCCTCCTGTAACCGGTGTGCTTCCTGGGTTTTCATCTCCTTTCGGAAACGTTCTGTGATTTTTTTTCCTTCCTTTACAATGCGGTCCAATCCTGTACTTTTCTGCTCTCT
Organism: Eubacterium ramulus ATCC 29099; assembly: GCF_000469345.1. Classification (GTDB taxonomy): domain Bacteria; phylum Bacillota; class Clostridia; order Lachnospirales; family Lachnospiraceae; genus Eubacterium_I; species Eubacterium_I ramulus. Next base: position 46,552 of record NZ_KI271108.1, on the reverse strand, counting down.
TGTCAGCACAAGTTCCGCCGCCGGATACACCACGATCTCTTCCATGGTATCCACGGAACGCTGGCTGTCCGGATCAAAAGTACGGATGGAATCTACCTCATCCCCCCACAGTTCGATACGGTAAGGGAGTTCCTCCGTCAGTGCAAAAATATCCACGATACCGCCACGGATGGCAAATTCGCCCGGTGTTTCTACCTGATAGACACTTTCATAACCCAGCCCTACCAAACGTCTGCGCAGCACCTCCAGATCTACCGTATCCTCATTCTTCAGCCGCAGCAAAAATCCACGCAGCACTTCCGGCCGCACCAGGCGGTCCAACAATGCATCAAAAGTAGTGATGATGGCCGCATCCTTTTCCTCAAACAAGGTCCTGAATGCCTGGATCCGCTCCTGTGTCAGTGCATTACCACGGATATCTGACTGATAGAACAGAATATCCTTTGCCGGAAAATATACCGCTTTCCGGTCAAAATACCGGTAAGCATCCAGCAGTTCCCGTGCCTTCTGTTCATTAAAAGTAACAATGACACGCATGCCCCTGCCATTGTTCCATCCGTACATCATATGTGGTTTTTGTGCATCCATACAGCCGGTTGCCGAGAGCACCGTGCCCTCCTTCGCCGAGGCCCGCTCCAGTTCCTCAAAACTGCCCAGTTCATGCAGCGGACTTACAAAAGCATCCATGTCATTCCTCCTTTACATTTATTCAAGAATGTCCCTGCATTCTTGCTGCGAGATGCACGTCATGCAATGCATGACATATTCTTCTGTGCATCTCTGCAAGTCTACACTCTCATTATTTCTTCCGGTTATATCGGTTCATTGCCTCGTCAGTTCTGTCCTGAACCATTAACGTAACAGCATCCACAGCCTCTTTCACTGCATCGTCAAATTTTTCTCTGTCCTCCAGCGAAAACCGTCCCAGCACATGATCTGCCAGATCCCAGCCTGCCGGTTTTTCCCCCACGCCGACTTTAACCCGTGCAAACTGATCCGTCCCGGTTTTTGCAATAATATCTTTGATACCGTTGTGTCCGCCCGCACTTCCTTTTTTCCGGATCCGCAGATTGCCCGGGGCCAGACTGATATCGTCAAAGACAACAATCAGATCTTCCATCGGATCCAGCTTGTAAAAATTCACCAGGGCACTGACACTGTCACCACTGAGGTTCATATACGTCTGCGGTTTTGCCAGCATCACTTTCTGCCCCTCGATATAACCGGTTCCGCAAAAAGCTTTCCCTTTTCGTAAATTCAGTTCAATTCCATATTTATCTGCAATGGCATCAATAACGTCAAATCCTGCATTGTGCCGTGTTTTTTCATATTTTGCGGTTGGATTTCCAAGTCCTACGATGAGGTACATTTCTATTCTTCCTCCTGTTTCTTTTTGGTCGCATCTTTATTTTTTCTTTTGATTTGCATTTCTTGCAAATCAAAAAGAAAGAATCCTGTGCAATGCAGGATTCTCCTTCTGTGCAGTTGTGGATAGTATACCACAATTATTTATGCTTCCGCAATTTCTTCACGATATTTTTCCATGATCATTTCCTGAAGTTGTGTTCTTGTATCAGAATTGATCGGATGGGCTACATCTCTATACTCCCCTTCTGCGTTTTTCCGGCTTGGCATTGCAATGAATACACCTTTCTCACCCTCGATGATTTTAATGTCGTGCACTGCAAATTCGTTATCAATCGTGATCGATACAACAGCCTTCATTTTTCCTTCTTTGTCAACTTTTCGAATTCTCACATCTGTAATATTCATACTTCTTTTCCCCTGTGTATATTTTTTCTTCACAGCAGGTCGGTTCGTATGCTGAGCTGTCACATCAATGCCGGTCTTTTCCCCTCTGCCGCGTACAGCGTGACTACATGATATAACGTTCATTGTGCCCGCGCACAATTTTCACCTCATCTTCGCCGCACAAATAAGTATTGGCACAAATTGTATCTCGACTCTCCACGATACAATTCTCAATATGCGTATTGTCACCGATGTAAACATCGTTCAAAATAATAGAATTTTTAATTACGCAGTTCTTGCCTACAAATACCTGTTTGAACAGTACGGAGTTCTCCACTGTTCCATTGATAATACATCCGCTCGCCACAAGACTGTTGCGGACTTCTGCTCCCGTATTATATTTTGCCGGAGCCAGATCATCCACCTTGGAATATATATATGGTTCCTGATGGAAGAAATAATTGCGGATCTCCGGTTTCAGGAAATCCATGTTTGTCTGATAATAAGATTCCACACTGGCGATATTGCTCCAGTAATTTTCCAGTTTGTATCCGTAAATCTGCTTCAGATTCTTGTAACGGATCAGGATATCTGTAACGAAATCAAACCGGTGCTCCTGCATACTCTTCTCCAGCATCTCAATGAGCTGTCTTCTGCGCAGCACATAAATACCGGTGGAAACTGTATGGGACTGAGCCACCATCGGTTTTTCCTCGAAATCCACGATACGGGATTCTTCATTCATCTGAACAACACCAAACCGGCTGACATCCTCTGTCATCGGTACATCTTTGCACACAATGGTGATGTCCGCTTTCTTCTGGATATGATAATCCAGTACCTTATTATAATCCAGTTTGTATACGCAATCGCCGCCTGCCACAATAACATACGGTTCATGGCTGCGCTTCAGAAAATCAATGTTCTGTGCCAGGGCATCCGCTGTTCCGCGGTACCAGTTTCCGTTCTCTGCCGTGATCGTCGGTGTAAAAATATACAGGCCACCCTGCTTACGTCCGAAATCCCACCATTTAGAAGAGTTCAGATGCTCATTTAAGGAACGGGAATTATACTGGGTCAGAACCGCAACCCGCTGGATATGAGAATTGCTCATATTGCTCAGTGCAAAGTCAATGGCACGGAATCCACCGCCTACCGGCATTGCAGCAATGGCTCTCTTTTCGGAAAGCTCTCTCATTCTGTAATTATTACCACCTGCTAAAATAATACCTAATGCTTTCATTATTTGCCACCTGCCTTAACAATATATTCCCCGCTGTCAAGCAATCCATCCGGATAATCTTCCGGTGTTGTCACACCTGAAATTGCAGTATTTTTTCCGATTTTTACATCTGGCGGAATCACGGATTTTTCTCCGATGGTCACAAGGCCAAATGCATAAACGCTCTCTTTTAATTTATTCGGTTTTTCCTCACCGACACCAAGCACCGCATTATCTCCGATCAGGGTATCCTCTGCGATGATCGCCTTGTCGATCACAACATTCTCTCCGATGGTCACACCTTCCATAAGAATGGAATCACGGACAACGCTTCCTTTTCCGATGGTTACGTTAGCACCGATGACACAGCTATGTACTTCACCGTACACTTCCGTACCCTCACCAATGATACTCTTGTCCACTTTTGCATCAGCAGCAATATACTGTGGTGCAAGGACATCACTCTTGGTATAGATTTTCCAGTATTCTTCATACAGATTAAACTCCGGAATCAGATCGATGAGCTCCATATTAGCTTCCCAGTAAGAACCAAGGGTTCCTACATCTTTCCAGTATCCGTTGTATTCGTATGCAAAAATACGCTCCCCCTGATCAAAGCAGTATGGGATCACATGCATACCAAAGTCACAGTTCTCCACATCCTCGTTTGCAATGAGCGCTTCTTTCAGTGCTTTCCAGCTGAAAATATAAATTCCCATGGACGCAAGATTGCTCTTTGGCTCTGCCGGTTTCTCCTGGAACTCACAAATACGGTTCTCCTCATCGGCCACTACGATACCAAAACGGCTTGCCTCCTCCATCGGCACCGGCATAACTGCGATGGTAACATCCGCATTGTTCTGCTTATGGAAATCAAGCATCACTTCATAGTCCATCTTATAGATATGGTCTCCGGACAAGATCAGTACATATTCCGGATTGTAACTGTCTATGTATTTCATATTCTGATAAATAGCATTCGCTGTACCGGAATACCATTCACTTCCGCCACTTTTCTCATATGGCTGCAAAATCGTAACACCACCGTTATTACGATCCAGATCCCACGGAATACCAATACCGATATGCGTATTTAACCGAAGCGGCTGGTACTGGGTCAGTACACCGACTGTGTCGATTCCGGAATTAATACAGTTACTGAGCGGAAAATCGATAATACGATATTTACCTCCGAATGCAACTGCCGGTTTTGCAACATTTGCAGTCAGCACGCCGAGACGGCTTCCCTGACCTCCCGCCAGAAGCATCGCAATCATTTCCTTTCGAATCATGTAAATCACCTCTTGCCAATAACAGCATGATCAGACACACTGCTATTTAAAAATTAAATTTGATATCAGAATTATAACATATTTTTCGTTGCTGTACACCACACATTTAACAATTTTTATGTAAATTATCGGTAATTTTTGACAAATCTCACAAGCGGTAATACCATGTCTCCGAGTAAACCTAAAATTCAACTTGAATGCAACTACTCCCGAACTTCCGAAACAGATATTTTCGACTCGAATGCAAAAGCGTTGCCAATCCACCATCAATGGGGTATAATATTTTAAAGTAATAATCCGTGTTATCCGGAAAACCACAATGCGAAAGTAATCTTTTTCCATAACACATCTTTTATATACAGGTGGTAGATAAATATGTACAAAATTGATTTCGAAAAACCTATTCACATTCATTTTATAGGAATCGGCGGCATCAGCATGAGCGGTCTCGCTGAAATTTTATTAAAGGAAGGCTTTACCGTATCCGGTTCTGACAATAAAGCCTCCGCTCTGACAGAACAGCTGGAAAAAAATGGCGCAAAGATTTTCATCGGTCAACGCGCAGCCAATATCACAAAGGACATTCAGCTGGTCGTTTACACGGCAGCCATCCATCCGGATAATGCCGAGTGGAAAGCTGCAAATGACGCAGGCATCCCAATGCTGACCCGTGCCCAGTTCCTGGGACAGCTCATGGACAACTATGCCAGATCCATCGCCGTCAGCGGTACCCACGGAAAGACAACCACAACATCCATGATCTCTCACATTCTGCTGGAAGCCAAAACTGATCCGACCATCTCTGTGGGTGGTATGCTGGAAGCCATCGGAGGAAATATCCGCGTGGGCGGTTCCGATGTATTTCTGACAGAAGCCTGCGAATACACCAACAGTTTCCTGAATTTCCATCCGAAATACAGCATTATCCTGAACATCGAAGAAGATCATATGGACTTCTTCAAGGATATCAATGACATTCGAAATTCGTTCCATAAATTTGCTCAGAATACAGCTGCAGATGGTGTCCTGATCCTGAACGCAGCCATTGAGCATCCGGAAGAGATTATCGCAGACTTAAAAGAACGTGTCGTTACGTTCGGACTGACAGAAGACGCAGATTACTCTGCTTCTGACATTACTTATAATGAAGCTGCCTGCCCATCCTTTACGTTCCTGGTACGCGGACAGGCTGCCGGACATGTGACCTTAAACGTTCCGGGCAGACACAATATCGCCAACGCACTGGCTGCTATCGCATTTGCGACAGAAGCCGGTATTGATACAGACACCATCATCCGCGGTCTGCAGGCTTTCGGCGGTACTGCCAGAAGATTCGAATACAAAGGAAAACTCGGCGGCATCACTATCATTGATGATTATGCACATCATCCGACAGAGATTGCTGCAACACTGACTGCCGCACGCAATTATCCGCACGGTCGTATTATCTGTGTCTTCCAGCCGCATACTTATACCCGTACCAAAGCATTCTGGAATCAGTTCTCCGATGCTCTGACTCTGGCTGATGTGGTTGTCCTTGCTGATGTATATGCAGCCCGGGAGACAGATACTCTCGGAATTCACTGCGAAGATCTGGCAGACGACATCCGCCGCAAAGGAACGGAAAGTTACTACTTCCCGTCCTTTGATGCCATCGAAAACTTCCTGCTGGAGACATGTACCGACAACGATCTGATCCTTACCATGGGAGCCGGCGACATTTATCAGGTGGGCGAGCATCTGCTAGGCAGACGCTAAAGTAAAGCGGACATTCGCAATCCGCTTTCGCTACCTGCTCATGAACGCAGGTCGCAAAGCGACTGCGTTCAAAATACGATATCCACATTTCAGACGGGATTATCCCCGCTGTGATGTGGATATCTTTTTCTTCTCTTTTTAAAATCGATATGATATACTTCAAGGCGAAAGTGAGATACAACTATGGCAAAAATTACGTTATATCATGACCAGTCGGCGGCAGCAACCTGCGTGCCGAATATTTTTATTGATCAATACATGACCCGCGCCAACGGAGAATACGTAAAAATCTATCTGTACCTGCTCCGCTGTTTTGCGCAGCCCTCTGCGGATTTTTCCCTTTCCGGTCTGGCAGATCATTTCGACTGCACAGAACGGGATATTCTCCGGGCTTTAAAATACTGGGAAAAGCTGCGGCTGTTCCATCTGGAATACGATGCCAATGACAACCTCTCCGGCATCCGGATGCTTAACAGTGCATACTCTGCTGCACAGGTGAACGACACGGCAGACCTTGCCCAGCAGGAGAAAAAAATATCTCCTTCCCCTGTCGTATCCAACCGTCAGAATATTTCAACACCTTATCCGAAAAAGAATACCGCTCAGGAACAAAGTGCTTCCACTGAAAACGTCACAGATCATTTTATTCAGGCAGCAACCCGAAAACGCCCAGCTTACACGTTGGATGACACCCGTGCGTTCTGTGAAAAATCCGATGTCCGGGAACTGATCTTTATCACAGAAAAATATCTGGGACGCACCCTGAACCAGAACGATCTGAATATGATCTTCTTCTGGTACGATGAACTGCATTTTTCCACAGAACTCATTGAATTTCTCATTGAAAACTGTGTTTCCAAAGGACACACCAGCCTTCATTATATGCAGCGTATCGCAGAAGATTTTGCTGATCACAATATCCGTACCGTGGAAGAGGCCAGACAGATGCTCAACCAGGACAGTTCTCTGTACCATACCGTCATAAAAGCCTTCGGTATCCGCGGACGTAACCTTGTACCTCCTGAAATGAACTTTTTGAAACAGTGGAGTACAAAATTTGGTTTTCCGGAAGAACTGATTGCAGAAGCATGCAGCCGAACCATCCGTGCCATCCATGAACCGAACTTTGGATATGCAAATTCCATTCTCGAGAAATGGCACAAAGCGGGGATCCATACCATGGACGCGGTGGCAAAAGCGGATGAGGTATATCAGCAGCAAAAATCCAGACCGGAACGTTCGCAGCAGCCGGCCACAGCCAGCCAGTTTACAAATTTCAAACAGCGGAATAACAATTATCAGGATCTGCAGCAGCAACTGCTTCAGAAATCCATGTCTGCTACCGAAAACAAACCACAATCCTAGACCAACTATAAAGGAAAAATATTATGCCACTTACCAATACACAATATGATCAGATCATGCGGGGCTATCAGGACCGGCAGTTAAAACGCCAGCAGCTCATCGATACCCGTCGGGAAGAGATTGCCGCAAAGATTCCAAAGATTACCGAACTGGATGCACAGATCGCATCTTTAAGCGTCAGACGGGCCAGACAGCTGTTGGATGGCGATGCCTCTGCCCTGACGGATCTGCACGATCAAATCCAGACCCTTTCTGCCCGTAAACAGGAATGTCTGCAAAATGCCGGTTATCCGGCAGATTACTTTCAGCCACCCTATACCTGCCCGGACTGTCAGGACACCGGCTATATCGGCCAGAAACGCTGCCACTGTCTGAAGCAGGCCGCCATTGACCTGGTCTACACCCAGTCCAATCTGCAGGGCATTCTGGAAAAGGAAAATTTTGACACGTTTTCCTACGACTATTATGCCGATGACATTTACGACAACACACAACTTTCCTCCCTGGAAGCTGCCAGAAACGCCGTAGTTCAATGCCATCGTTTTGTAGATACCTTTGATGATACCTTTGAGAATCTGCTGCTTTTCGGTGACACCGGCGTCGGCAAAACTTTTTTGTCCAACTGCGTCGCAAAAGAGCTGCTGGATACCGGTCACTCTGTAATTTATTTTTCCGCTCACCACCTGTTTGAACTGCTGGCTCAGAAAACCTTTACCAGAGAACCGCAGGCAGCAGAAAGTTACCGCAATATCTTCGATTGTGATCTGCTCATCATCGATGATCTGGGTACAGAGCTGACCAACACCTTCACGACATCACAATTTTTTGTATGCCTGAATGAGCGGATCCGCAAGCAGAAATCCACGCTGATTTCCACGAATCTGGAGCTCTTCGATATTGCATCTATTTATTCGGAACGTATCTTTTCCCGGATTTCGAACAGCTTTATCATCCTGCATCTGTTTGGCAATGATATCCGACTTTGCAAAAAACTAACCGAAAAATAAGATTTTTTCCTTAATTATATGTGCAAATGCCCATATCACAAGAAATCCCTTGTCATAACAGGGGATTCAGTGCTATAATGCCTTCGTATTTATAAAAACAAATGAAAAGATTTGATGGAGGGAACTTTTCTAATGCATAACGATCAGAGAAACTTAGAAACAATCCCGGCCGGCGCTCTCGGAATGATTCCGCTGGAGAGCTGCCGTGAGATCGGTGAAAAAGTAGACAAATATCTTGTAAAATGGAGATGTGTACGTGAGCACGAGCATGAGAACGACATCGCGTTCAAAGGCTACCTGCGTGACTCCTATATTATCGATGCATCCTGCCCGCGTTTCGGAAGTGGCGAAGCAAAAGGTATGATCCATGAATCCGTTCGTGGATATGACCTTTACATCATGACAGATGTAACCAACTACTCCCTGACTTACAAACTCTGTGGACATGAGAACCACATGTCACCGGATGATCACTATCAGGATCTGAAACGTATGATCGCTGCTGCAAACGGTAAAGCAAGAAGAATCACAGTTATCATGCCATTCCTGTATGAGAGCCGTCAGCACAGACGTACCGCAAGAGAGTCCATGGACTGTGCACTTGCACTTCAGGAGCTGATCGGCATGGGTGTTGACAACATCATCACTTTCGATGCACATGATCCTCGTGTACAGAATGCAATCCCGCTTCACGGATTTGACACTGTTCAGCCAGCTTACCAGTTTGTAAAAGGTATCCTGAATGCTGTAGATGACTTAAAGATCGACAATGATCATCTGATGATCATCAGCCCGGATGAGGGAGCTACCAGCCGTGCTGTATTCCTTGCCAGCGTACTTGGCGTAGATATGGGTATGTTCTACAAACGTCGTGATTACAGTCATATCGTAGACGGTACCAACCCAATTGTTGCTCACGAATTCCTTGGTTCTTCTCTGGATGGCAAGGATGTATGGGTTGTAGATGACATGATCTCTTCCGGCGGAAGTATGATCGATGTTGCCCGTGAATTAAAGAAGAGAAATGCCGGAAGAATCTTTGTAATCGCTACTTTCGGTCTGTTCACAAACGGTCTTGAGAAATTCGACAAAGCGGTAGAAGACGGACTGATCTATAAAGTGGTTACTACAAACCTTGCATACCAGACACCGGAACTGTTAAGCAGAGATTACTACATCAGCTGTGACATGAGCAAATACATTGCTTACATCATTGATACCTTAAATCATGATGCATCCATCAGCGATCTGCTTGATCCATATCAGAGAATCCAGACTCTGGTTGCAAAATACAAGGGTGAGATTCCTGCGGAAGAGTAATCCGAACAGAATCAAAAAGCACATATATAAAAAGAGCACTGTCAAGGTGCTCTTTTTTTATGTTTGCACGAAGTGCTTTTGTTTGAGAGGAAATTTATCATAATTTCCTCTCAAACAAAAAAAGCATCAGACATTCTGATGCTTTTTTAAACTGTTGATATACTATAAGTTACATGCAGAGCAAAAATTTCTCCATGGCAGTCAATGCCTCTGCCTCATCTGCTCCATCAGCTTCAATCTCAACTTCTACACCATTGTGCGGGTTAAATGCCATAATTCCCATAATGCTTTTTGCATTAATCCGATGATTTCCCCGTACTAAATACAGTGAGCTTGAAAACTGGCAGGCTACCTGTACCAGCTCTGCAATTGGATTATCGTACTTGTCTACGACATCTGCAATGACAATTTCTTTCTTACTCATACGCTTTTCCTAACCTCCGTCTAATACTATTGTAGTTTAGCCCTTATTCCGCAATTTTACAAGCATCTTTTCAAAAACCGTTACTTTTACTGAATTGTCTCGCATTTTTTTTTATTTCTTAGTCGTTTTTTTTCTCAAAAAAAGGTTATGGAACAATCGTCTTGTCCCATAACCTTTTCACTTATTCATTGAGCAAATTACATGCCAATCAGGAAAGATTTTCTCTCTGTAATCCTGTATTAGCATACACCCTGTGCAAGCATAGCATCTACGACTTTCTCAAAGCCTGCGATGTTAGCACCTGCTACATAGTCGCCCTCTTTGCCATAACGTTTTGCAGCATCGTCGATGTTGTGGTAGATGTTTACCATGATCTGGTTCAGTTTTGCATCTACTTCTTCAAATGTCCAGCTTAAACGCTCGCTGTTCTGAGACATCTCAAGTGCGGATGTAGCAACACCACCTGCGTTTGCAGCCTTACCAGGAACAAAGTATACACCGTTCTGCTGTAAGTACTGTGTAGCGTCAAGCGTTGTAGGCATGTTAGCACCTTCGCAAACTGCGATACAGCCGTTTGCAACTAATGCTTTTGCATCATCGATAAGCAGCTCGTTCTGTGTAGCACATGGAAGTGCGATATCGCATTTTACGCTCCATACGCCACGGCCTTCATGATACTCAGCACTTGGTCTTGCTGCTGCGTACTCTGTCAGACGTGCACGTTTTACTTCTTTAACCTCTTTCAGTAAATCTACATCAATTCCTTCCGGATCATAAATCCAGCCTGTGGAATCAGAGCATGTTACGCATTTAGCGCCTAACTGATGTGCTTTCTGGATTGCATAGATAGCAACATTACCGGCACCGGATACAACACATGTCTTGCCTGCGATATCCTGTCCATGGGATTTCAGAAGTTCTTCTGTCATGTATAACAGACCATAACCTGTTGCTTCTGTACGTGCAAGGGATCCGCCATAAGAAAGTCCTTTACCTGTCAGAACGCCTTCATACAGGCCTGTGATTCTCTTGTACTGACCATACAGGTAACCGATCTCTCTTGCACCTGTTCCGATATCACCAGCCGGTACATCGACATCAGCTCCGATGTATTTGGAAAGTTCTGTCATAAAACTCTGGCAAAATGCCATAACTTCACGATCAGATTTACCCTTAGGATCGAAATCAGATCCACCTTTACCGCCTCCGATTGGAAGACCTGTTAAGGAGTTCTTGAAAACCTGCTCGAAACCAAGGAATTTAATAATTCCAAGATATACAGATGGATGCAGACGCAGACCACCTTTGTACGGTCCAATTGCGTTATTAAACTGTACACGGTAACCTGTGTTTACCTGTACCTGACCATTGTCATCAACCCATGCCACACGGAACTTGAACTGTCTGTCCGGCTCTGTAATACGCTCTAAGATTGCTTCTTTCTTGTAAAGCTCCTCATTAGCTTCTACAACTGGTCTGATGGATTCCAATACTTCGTCTACTGCCTGAAGGAATTCCGGTTCAGCAGCATTTTTTGTTTTTACTCGTGCGAGTACTTCGTCTACGTAGCTCATCTCGTATCTCCTTTTTTTTAATAATCTCAACGTAGTTATTTTATTATGTTATGAAGGATTGTGCAACATTTTTTTTCAATTTTGTCATTTTCTTCACATTCAGACGTGTTTGTACACGTTTTTTGCATAATCTGAAACATTTTCCATCACCCAGCACAACATTTTTGTTGTGCAGTACAAAAATTTCTATCTGATTTCCGTTTCTTTTTCCACAAAAAAAGACCTTGTGACCATGCATTATTATGCACAAGCCCAAAGTCTTTCCTTGCTTTTATCAATATGCGTTTTTGCCGTTTCTTACTCTTCGCCCATCTCTTCGATGATGTGTTTACGCAGTGCTGCATACGTCTCCTTGCTCAGCGTATGCTCAATCTTGCACGCATCCTGTTCTGCCGTCTCCGGTGAAATTCCCAGGAATTCCAGCCATTTTTTCAGAATGAGATGACGGTCATAAATATTGGAAGCGATCTCCATACCACTGTCTGTCAGTGTGATAAATCCGCTCTCATCCACGTTGATGTAACCGTTTAAACGCAGATTTTTCATGGCAACACTGATACTTGGTTTGGAGTAGTTCATATCATTGGCAATATCGATGGAACGAACCACCGGACGCTGTTTGCTTAATTTTAAAATACACTCCAGATAATCTTCTGCTGACTGATGAATTTGCATTCCCTATACCTCCCTGTTGTTTCTTTATTTCTCCATGTTTGCAAATTTCGTATACTGCGGCAACCATACGAGATTGACTGTTCCGATCGGACCGTTACGCTGCTTGGCGATGATGATCTCCGCAATTCCTTTATTCTCTGAATCTTTGTTGTAATAATCGTCTCGATAGATAAACATAACCACATCGGCATCCTGCTCGATGGCTCCGGACTCTCGCAGATCTGAAAGCATCGGTCTGTGATCCGGACGCTGCTCTACCTGTCGGCTCAGCTGTGACAGTGCAATAACCGGTACGTTCAACTCCCTGGCCAGCTGCTTTAATGAACGGGAGATATCTGAGATTTCCTGCTGGCGCGAATCGCTTCTGCCGGATCCGGACATCAGCTGCAGGTAATCGATGATAACCAGCTTCAGATCATGTTCCAGTTTATATTTTCTGCACTTGCTGCGAAGCTCTGAGATTGAGATACCAGGCGTATCGTCGATGATCAGATGTGATTTTCCAATGGTTCCCGCGCCTTCGATGAGCTTCTCCCAGTCTGCGTCGGACAGGTTACCGGAACGGAGCAGCTGTGCATCCACTCGGGATTCCAGTGAAAACAGACGATTTACCAGCTGCTCTTTTGACATCTCCAGGCTGAAGATTGCAGTGGCCATATCCTCATGAAATGCTGCATACTGGGCAATATTCAACACAAAGGCTGTTTTACCCATAGACGGTCGTGCAGCCACCAGGATCATATCTGATGGCTGCAGACCGGACAATTTGTAGTCCAGATCCACAAAACCGGTAGGAATACCAGTGACATTTCCCTGGGTCCTGGATGCAATTTCAATCTTGTCCAGAGCATTTAACACCACCTGTTTGATCGGTACATAATCACTGTTGCTCCGGCTCTGAAGCAGATTGAAAATGCTTTTCTCGGTCTCTTCCAGAATTACTTCCAGACTTTCGTTTCCCAGATAGCAGGTATCTGCGATCTGTTCGTTGATTTTGATCAGTTTGCGAAGCACCGCTTTCTCTTTTACGATCTCCGCATAATATTTTACGTTTGCAGACGTCGGAACTGTAGTCACCAGATCACCGACATATTCCAGACTGCTGATCTCCGGCGGTACATTCTTCTCCCGCAGACGGTTCTGAAGAGTGATCAGATCCACCGGTGCACCACTGTTGAACAGTTCCGTGATCGTCTCAAACAGGATTCCATATTGCTGATGATAAAAATCATCCTTCACCAGCTGCTCAGAGGCTGTAAGGATTGCATCCCGGTCCATGATCATGGATCCGATGACGGACTGTTCTGCCTCCAGGCTGTGAGGCATGATCCGTTTTACCAGAGCCTCTTCCATATATTCTGCCATTCCTTTCTATATGAGTGACATTTTCTTTTTCGTATCACCGGCATCATTTCCGACACTGCTGATACAGTTATGGCTTAACTGCGTTATGCCTCTGTTACTTTCACTCTCAGTGATCCGGTTACTTTTGCATGCAGCTTGATCGCCACATCGAAAGTTCCAAAGGATTTAATCGGGATGTTCAGAGACATTTTCTTTTTGTCAATATCCAGACCAAGCTGTTCTTTCACTGCTGCGGAAATCTCTTTTGTGGAAACAGAACCAAAGGTACGTCCGCCCTCACCGGCTTTCATCTTGACTTCCACAAATTTATCTTCCAGATCCTTTGCAAGTTCCTGAGCTGCTTCCAGCTGTTCTTCTGCAACTTTCTCTGCATGTTTGTTCTGAAGCTTCAGATCATTTAAATTCTTTCCGGTTGCTTCCAGTCCCAGTTTTTTTGCAAAAATAACGTTTCTTGCATAAGCATCACTTACGTTTACAATCTCTCCCTTTTTACCGAGAGACTTTACATCCTGTAATAAAATCACTTTCATTTACTTAATATCTCCTTCCCTGATCATCTCATCAAGTGTATTTTCTATGGTCCGCTTCGCATCCTCCAGCGTACAGCCGGTGAGCTGCGCTCCTGCGGAATTCATATGACCGCCGCCACCCAGACGTTCCATAACGAGCTGCACATTGATTTCATCAATCGACCGCGCGCTGATATAAATCCGGTCATGGTACTCCGTCAGCACAAAAGAAGCCTTGATGCCGATGATATTCAGCAGTTCATTCGCTGCCTGTGCACACGCCACCGTCGGGCTCTCAATATTGTCCGCCGGGCACACGCTGATAGCAAACATATTGTGGAACACTTCTGCATGCCGCACGGCTTCCGCTCTCGCTTTGTACGCATCCATATCATTCCGGAGCATCTTGCGCACTCTGGTAACCTCTGCTCCGCACCGTCGCAGATATGCTGCTGCCTCAAAAGTACGGACACCTGTTTTGGATACAAAATTATTGGTATCAATCAAAATTCCCGCATAAATAGCATCTGCCTCCTGTGTGGAAAGTTTGATATCTTCATCAAAATACTGTAACACTTCCGCGATCATCTCGCAGGTGGAAGAAGCATACGGCTCCGTGTAGGAAAGCACCGCATTTTTCACCACATCCTCACACTGACGATGATGATCAAAGACAACGATAGCCTTTGCCCGGTTCAGCAGATTCGGACATTCCGTATAACTCGGCCGGTTTGTATCCACCACGATCAATGCCGTGTGGGAATCAATCTCATCCAGTGCCAGCTGGCTAGGGATAAACATGTCGTCCGGATATCCATTCTCCGGTGTAAAACATTCCTTCAGCGGACGCAGTGTCGTATTGACCTCATCAATTACAATCTGTGCCTTTTTGCCCAGCTGACGGGCCGCACAGTAAATACCGATAGCCGCACCAAAAGAATCAATGTCTGCAATCTTATGTCCCATGACAAAGAATTTGTCACGGGTGATCATAATTTCGCGCAGCGCCAGTGCTTTCACTCTGGCCTTTACACGGGTAGATTTGTCTACCTGACGGTTGCTTCCGCCAAAATAAGATATTCTATCTCTGGTCTTTACGACCACCTGATCTCCGCCTCGTCCCAGTGCCAGGTCAATGGCCATACGGGAATACTCGTAATTCTTCGTATAATCATTTCCCACATAACCGATTCCCATACTGAGAGTGACAGACATCTCATTTCCAACCTTGATACTTTTGACATCCTCCAGAAGGCTGAATTTTTCCTCTTCCATTTTTTCCAGATATTTATGCTGGAACACGACAAAGTACTTGTCGTTCTCAGTCTTTTTTACCAGACCGTCGATGGATGCAAAAAATTTGGTCACCTTACGGTCTACCAGTGCGACCAGCAGAGATTTCTTTACCTCTTCCACGGTATCCAGGACTTCGTCATAATTATCAATATATACCAACGCAGGTACCATCTGCATTTCCTGGTTTTCAATGCGGTACCGGGTCAGCTGCGTCTCATCAAAGAGATAGATGACCTGTAGATACTGCACTTTCTCTGTCAGCTCGATGCTGCTGCTCTCATGCAGAATATCTGTAAAATGAATCTTGTGCACAGAAGCGCGGTACACACATTCTTCCCGCTCCACAACAAGCTCCAACTCATCTTCTTTCTCCATCAGTTCTCTTGTGATCTGTGGAAAAATCGTCGTGATGGATTTGTGATATCCTTTATTTTTTTCCGATAATGCTTCAAACTGACGGTTCATCCACAACAGTTTTCCCGTGGCATCCATCACCGCATACGGCACTTCAAACTCATTCAGCAGACGTTTCTGTACCGTACCGTACTGTGTGGCAAAATCGATCAGCTCATTCATCAGGATCGGTTTGTTCCGCCAGTACACAAACAGCATCACAAAAAAATAAATGCCTACGAAAACACTTCCCAGAATACCCGCCTTGATATTCAGCACATACATCCAGACATCCATGGCTCCAAACAGTGCCGTCAGTACCAGCGGTGTCTGTGTATATCCTTTTAATTTACCCTTCAACTTAACATCCTGTCTCATGCTAACTCCTTTATACTGCCGAAATTATTCTTCCGGCCGGTATACAAAACCGATACTATTCAACATAGTATACCACATTTCCCCCTCATTAGAAAGCCCCTGTTTTATATTGCTAACTGTTCATATGTTTCGTTACAGTTCACTCATCATATGTAGTAAAGCGGACATTCTCAATCCACACATCACTACTTTCCTATCTGAAGCAACTGTTTCACATATCTGTCCCAGAACGTGCTGTGTTCCTGTTCATAGATCAGTTCTTTTGCCATGACAGGATCATCCGTGATCACATTGTCAATTCCCATACCTACGACTTTTTCCAGGCGTTCTTCCGAATTCACTGTCCAGACATAGATCTGTTTCCCGGCCTTCTGTGCCTTATTTACGAAACTCTTGCTCAGCAGTGTTGACTCCACACTGTAACCGTCTGCATATTCCAGATCTGTAAAGTTTCCATACGATACAGATGTAATATATGCGGTTTCGATGGAATCGTCCGCCTCCTTGATCTTGCGCAGAGAATCATACTTCAGGGAAGAAACCACACAAGTATCCCTCATATGATACTTTTTCAGCAGTTTCGCCACCTGCTCCTCCAGATCCTTGTCATGTCCGCTGGGCTTGATCTCGATATTCAAATGGATCTTGCCACGGCAGACTTTCAGCACTTCTTCCAGTGTCGGAATCCGCACAGTCTGATATTTTTTATCAAACCAGCTGCCATTATCCAGGTCTTTGATTTCATCCCAGGTCACCTGCCAGACTTCCTTATCCAGTCCTGTCGTCCGTTTCAGATTAGAATCATGCATAACGATCACTTCACCGTCTGCTGTCTGCTGTACATCCAGTTCCGCCCAGTCAGCTCCCACCTGAATGGCTCCCTTGAATGCCGGAATTGTATTCTCCGGATAGGCTGCAGAATACCCGCGATGCGCCGTCACTTCCACCGGATTGCCCAGCCCCATATGTAATACACCGCGCCGGTCTGCAAAATTGTATGCAAAATTGACCCCGATCACCACCACGATGCTGAGGGCAATGATCCGTTTTCGATACACATAAATTTTCTTTACCCATCTCGTATTGGTAATCCGGTAAGCATTGTCCAGATCCCGGAAAACCCGTGGAATCCGCTCACCGGCGGCAGCCTTACGATAATAGAATAACAGACTGATGCAGATAAAAAATAACGGAAGATCAAAACAGAAAAACAGTGCACCGCACACGTCCATCAGCAAAGAAATCCCGGAAAGGGTCAGACTGCTGAACAGATCCTGTGTCGGTAACGCCTGATTGACTCTGGACACCAGCCAGGATCCAACCAGGATCACGCCGTAATAAATACCGATGCAGGCTGCACTCCATCCCAGCACAATGATCAGATCCGTCCAGTAATGATTCTCCTGCAGTTTCCAGCTGCGCTTTCTCGCCTGCTTGAAGTTACAGTTTTCCAGGCAGAAATAATGCAGACTGTAAATCCAATGAAAGGAGCGAAGTCCGATATAAATCCAGAATCCAATATATAAAATCGCCAGCCAGGTATGGGTCATAATATAATCCACAATAAACTGCGGCACCGTAAATTTTGTAATATAACCGGAGATTACCAGTGCATGGGTCATGGGGATAATGATCAGCAGATAGAGGATCATCACGATATTTCTCTGATAGATGACCCGCAAAGACGTTTTCAATCCCTTTCGCATCAGTGCCAGCAGCGGCATCGCCTGCTTCCGGAAAGAGGCATGGATGCAGGTAATGATACAGCAGATATCAAACAGCGTAAAAAATGCCATTCCCAGCACGATCAAAAGCAGGAAAAACCAGGTCAGCGGGGACCGGATAAAAGTTCCGATGGTTTCATCTGACAAATAACTCAGCCCCTGTGCCTTCAGTGCCAGCTTCATTACTCCCGTAAGTAACGGTTTAAATACCGCCATAGATGCAAATTTATATAAAAGTTCAAACACAAGAAGTGTACCTATATTCAATTTTAATAATCCGAATGTGTAATGCAAGTAACGAAAAACGTTCTTTATTTTTTTCATATTTGTCTCTGAAGAATACAGAAAACTCCCCGGAAAAATCCGGGGAGTCTGTTGTCAAAATTAATCCTGTACGTATGGCATTAATGCTACGTGGCGTGCTCTCTTGATTGCTACTGTGATAGCTCTCTGATGTTTTGCACAGTTTCCTGTGATTCTTCTCGGAAGGATTTTTCCTCTCTCAGAGATGTATCTCTTTAATTTATTTGTATCCTTGTAATCAATCACATTGTCTTTTCCACAGAATACACAAACTTTTTTTCTTCTGCGGCCGCCTCTTCTCTTCATCGGAGAATCGCTTTTTCCATCTTTATTATAAGCCATGATAGTTTACCTCCTGTTTAGTTAAATGGTAATTCCTCATCAATTCCGTCCGGAATATTCATAAAGCCATCGCTTACCGCATTGCTTGGGGAAGGTCTGTCTGCCGGTGCAAAATTTGCTGCATGCTCAGCGCTTGCTGCTTTGCTCTCTGCGAACTCCTGCTCCTCAACAACTACGTCCGTGGTGTAAACTTTCTGTCCGTCACGGTTGGTATAGCTGCCTGTCTGAATTCTGCCTGTAAGGGCAATCTTGGTTCCTTTGCGCAGATATTTCTCTGCGAACTCTGCCTGACGTCCGAATGCTACACAACCGATAAAATCTGCTGTCTGGCTGTCGCCGTCACGACGGAATCTACGATCTACTGCAACTGTATATCTTGCGATTGCGGTTGCCTGTTCACCCTGAGAATAACGAACCTCAGGATCACGGGTCAAACGTCCCATCAAAATTACTTTATTCATAAGGATAACTCCTTCTCTACTGTGAAATTATGCCTCGTCTTTTCTAACGCATAAAAATCTCAGCACATTGTCCATGATACGAACACTCTGCTCTAACTCAGCAGGTACTTCTGCTGCAGCATCGAACTGAATGAAGTAATAGAAGCCTTCGCTCATTTTCTGGATGTCGTAAGCTAATTTTTTCTTACCCCAATCCTCAACTTCTGTTACTGTACCGCCAAAACGAGTAATATACTCTTTTGCTTTCTCAACAACTGCTGCTCTGGCGTCATCTTCGATCTTGGCACTAACAATTAATGCTAATTCATACTTGTTCATGCTATTCTTACCTCCTTGTGGTCTTTTGGCCCTCTGCTCATCCTGTAGAGAGCAAGGATATTGTATATCACGATTTTCAATACTACCATATTTTTACGCTTCAGGCAAGTGCTTTTTTAAATCTTTTGTGTTTTTTTCTACAATCTTTCGTGCCACCATGATCTGATGACCGCACCCCTGACATTTCAACCGGAAATCTGCCCCGACACGCAGGATTTCCCATTCAAAACTGCCGCAGGGATGTTTCTTTTTCAGTTTTACAATATCTTCCACTTCATATTGATATGTCATTCTGTCACCTCACTCTACTTTTATATTCCACGATTCTTTTATAATTTTAACATACTGCCGAAAAAACCTCTCCGATCGGTGCCTGGATGACCAGATCGGCACGGCTGTCCAATGGGGTTGCGGATTTGTTGATCAGTACCAGCTTATTACCTCTGTAATAGTCGATAAGTCCCGCTGCCGGATATACTGCGAGGCTTGTTCCTCCAATGATCAACACTTCTGCCTGGCTGATCGCGTGGATGGCTGCCTGCATCGTGGAAGAATCCAGTCCTTCCTCATATAATACGACATCCGGTTTGATCTGACCACCGCAACTGCACATCGGAACCCCCGCAGAATTCTTGATATACTGTGCATCATACAATTTTCCGCATTTTCTGCAGTAATTGCGGTGTACGCTGCCGTGAAGTTCCAGCACATTTTTGCTGCCTGCCGCCTGATGAAGTCCGTCGATATTCTGTGTAACCACTGCCTTTAACTTTCCTTTTGCTTCCAGTTCGGCAAGTTTTAAATGTGCCGCATTTGGTTTTGCATCCAGGGCCAGCATTTTATCCCGGTAAAACCGATAAAACTCTTCTGTTTTTTCCATATAAAAAGTATGACTCAGAATTGTCTCCGGTGGATAATCATATTTCTGATGATACAGGCCGTCCACACTTCGAAAATCTGGTATTCCGCTCTCTGTTGACACACCAGCTCCCCCGAAAAACACGATATTATCTGAATCTGCGATCCACTGTCTTAATAATTCTGATTTTTCCATCTGTTCCGCTCCTTCCAAAATGATTCCTCTCAGAATCACTGTACGCTGCACTTTGCTTCTGTTTTTATAGTATACTGCACGAAAAAAAATAGCAACTCCATTTTATCCACCCCTTCGCAAGTACAAAAATCCCCACCTGGCATTCTTGCAGTCCACACGCACCATTCGTAAAATGTTTTTTCATAATTTCTTCACACTTTTAACAGTTGACATATTTTCTTTCGTGATATTTAATATATCTTAGCGGCAATTAACATAATAGGATTACAATGCCGGAAAATCTGTATCCGACTGTGTCTGCACATCGTGATGTAAAGCGGACATTCGCAATCCGCTTTCGCTACTTGCTCATGAACGCAGTCGCTTTGCGACCTGTCATCACACTATATTATAGAAACGGGAAGATAAAAACATGCATATTTCATTCGCAGGAAAAAAAATCCGGCTGCTTGCACTTGCGGTCACTATTTTTATGATTATTTTTGTATCCGCCAACTGGCGGCTCTATCTGGATCCGACACTGGATCTGACATGTGGGACCATTCTGTTTGTTCTGTCTCTTCTGGCAGGACCGGTTGCTGGATTTCTCATTATATTCAAACCATCCGTGGATGACAAATATAAGGCACTGGCCAACACGGCATTGTTTTTTATCATGCCGGTTCTTACCATCCAGATGGTAGAGGTATTTAATGAAAACTATATATGGTGGTTTTCTGTACCAACTTTCCTCGCAAACTATATGATTTACCTGGTGTTCTACCTCTTTTTTTATCTGATCACCGGACGTTATCATATGGTAGGACTGATTGTAAATATTTCTTTATATGTATGGTCATTGCTGAATTATTTCATTGAACTGTTCCGCGGTTCTCCTTTTGTTCCGCTGGACGTACTGAGTTTCGGCACTGGTCTGAGTGTATCAGACGGTTACACTTATGAGCTTAGTTGGAAACTGATCCTCGGTTCTATCATGTTTTTCCTGATCTATCTGGTAAACAAAAAAAGTGTCAACATCAAACCGAAAAAATTAAAATTCAAACTCCTGGCAAAACTTGCTCCGGCAGCTTATATCGCAGTTGTTGTAATTTCCCTCTTTTTTACGGATTATGCTGCAAATCTCGGATACAAACCGGATTTCTGGGATCAGTCCAGAGGCTATCACCGCACAGGTTCTTTCTTTAATTTCTGTCTGAACACCAAGTACCTTATTATCCGGAAGCCCTCTGACTACAATGCCGCCAATGTCAGCGACTATGTGGCAGAAACGCTGAAAGATGCCGGCGTAGATCCTGATGATCATACAGTCAGCACCAATCTGCTGACCGGCCAGAACGATTACACAGCAAATACGGATGGCACCATGCCGAATATCATTTGTATCATGAATGAATCTCTGTCTGATCCTGGTGCTCTCGGCAACCTGGAAACCAATGAAGACTACATGCCATTCATTCACAGTCTGACAGAAAATACCATCAAAGGTTCCCTGTCCATGCCGGTATTCGGTGCAGGAACAAGTAACAGTGAATTTGAATTTTTATCCGGAGATTCCATCTCCTTCCTGCCCACCGGGTGTAACGTATATCAGTCCTATGTAAAGGATACTGTTCCTTCCCTGGTATCTACCCTTGGTGCACTTGGTTATTCCAGGACCGCTTTTCATCCGTATTACGGCGAAGGCTGGAACCGCAGGAATGTATATCCACTGCTGGGATTTGAAAACTATATCAGTATCGAAGATTTTGTCGATCAGGACATTCTGGATACTTACAAGCAGAACAATGACGTCACCGAGTATGAGATGCTGCTGAATGAACGGTATCCGGACCGCAACATGCTGCTGCGTCGTTTTGTCAGTGACAGCTATGATTATTCCATGGTAGAAAACATGTATGAGAATCGGGATACATCCAAACCGTTCTTCCTTTTTAACGTCACCATGCAGAACCACGGCGGCTACGCCATGTCCTATACAAACTTTTCACAGGAAATATATGTCACAAACATGAATGGCATCTACCCAAAGGCTAACCGCTATCTGTCCCTGGTAAAACGCTCTGATGAAGCATTTCAGGAGCTGGTAGATTATTTCAGCAACGTGTCAGAACCGACCATCCTCTGTATGTTCGGGGATCATCTGCCCTCCATTGAAGATGGATTTTATGAAGAACTGTTCGGCACCAGTCTCGATCAGCTGACCACGGAACAGCAACAGCTTCGTTACACCACACCATTTGTGATCTGGGCAAATTATGATATTCCGGAAGCGACACTGAATCAGATCAGTGCAAACTATCTGTCTACACTGGTACTTCAGACTGCCGGACTTCCACTGACGCAGTACAATCGTTATCTGGCCTCCCTGTATCAGAAGCTTCCTATCATTAACACGGTTGGTTATGTGGATGCAGATAACAATTACTATACGCATTCCGAAAACAGCAAATACGATGACCTGCTCTATCAGTACCATTGCCTTGTATACAATTCACTGATTGACCGGAATAACCGTGATTCCTCTGTCTTTTTCATGAATCAGTAATTTCCTGCTATGTTAAGACCTGAGCATCTGTCTTTTCCGACAGTTCTCAGGTCTTTTTATCTGTATCTTTCCATATTTTAGTAATTCTATACTATCATGCAACATTTTTCGATGTTATGTTGCACACTTTCTAAACACTTTTTACAAAGCATTCTTCATAGAACGATATTTTGCAACATTTCAAAGCATTTTGTCCAACTTATCACTTTCATTTGCACTTTTTATTGTGCATTTTGTGTGTTTTTATTGACATGGTCTTACCATCTATGTATAATAAGCTCATGGAATTTATATTTTCTTTATGAATTTCACATTTGCTTAACTTTTTTAAAATTTAGGAGGGTTTGATTTATGGCTTTAGGTATTATTGGTATTGTAGTCGCTCTTGCTATTTTCCTGTATGGCGCCTACAAAAACGTATCCGTACTGTATCTGGCTCCGCTCTGCGGCGTTATTGTAGCAGTAACAAACGGATTGAACGCAAACGATGCATTCACATCTCTGTATGTTGGTGCCGTTGAAGAAAATGCAGCAACCGGCGTATGGGAAATCGGCGGTGTCTGCGGAATGATCACAGCAATTTTCCCGACTGTATTCTTAGGCGGTTTATTTGGTAAAGTATTAGCTGACAGTGGTGCTGCTCAGTCTATCGCTTCCACATTAGTAAACAAATTCGTTATGCCGGTAAACAATAAAGAAAAACAGGCAAAACGTGCCGTTTTAATTATGTTACTTATCGAGTGTATCCTTACATACGGTGGTGTAGATGGTTTCGTAGCTATCTTCGCTACATTCCCGATCTGTATGTACATGGCAAGCCGCATTGGTATTCCGAGACGTATGGTTCCGGCTATGCTGGCTTTAAGCTGTGGTGCTAACTCTGCTCCATTCGTATTAAGTATCAATAACATCATTTGTATGAGCATCCTGCAGACAAGCCCGGGTGCTGCTCCAATCCCGGGATTTATTTCCTTCATCGTAATCGAAGTTGGTGTATACTTCATCTGCTCCACCTTCATCATCAAAGAGATGAGAAAAGGCGAGACATTTGATTATGGTAACTGTGAGCCGATTCCGGATGACAATGCAAAAAAACTTCCGCATTTTGCACTTGCTATGATTCCGTTAGTAGTTGTATTCCTGCTTTTCGCTATCGTACAGATTGCTTCCTTAGCTCTGGTATCCGGTATCGCAGCAGTAATCATCCTGATGGCTCCGCACTTCAAAGACAATGAGAAAAAAGGCTTTCCGGCATGGGCAGGAAACGTTCTCAATTCCTTAAACATTGGTGCTGCAAATGGTGCAAGCGCAATCATGACTCTGACAGCTGCAGCTGGTTTCGCAGCAGTTGTACAGCACACAGATGCTTTCAACGGTTTCGTTGGAATCCTCTTTGGCATGAAAGCTTCTCCGTTAGTAATCGGTATCGTACTTGCTATCATCGTAGTAGCATTTACATCTTCACCGCCAGCAGCTTTAAGTATTGCACTTCCGATGGTTGCTACAGCTTATATCTGGACAGCTAACCCGATTTTGAATCCGAACGCACTTGCTCGTTGTGCTGCTATCGCAGTTTCCACATTCGAGACACTGCCGGTTAACGGACTGATCCTAATCACAACCGGACTTGCTCAGGTTAAGATCAAAGATGCATACTTACCGATGTTCTTACAGACAGTTATCATGACATTAGTTGGAACAATCCTCTGTGCTGTCATCCTTACTGTTGCACCGGGACTGGCGTAAACCAACATCATTTTCGACAATTATCTTCGTAGTGAAAGAAAGTTAAGCCATATAGAAACGCTGCTTCACATTGAAGCAGCGTTTTTCATCTTAGTAACAGAAATCAACAGAAAGGTTTATACTTATGAAAAAAAAGAATCCCTTTAACTGGGGCACTTATGTCACACTGATCGGCGTCATAGTTATCTTTGCCATTATTTTTACTGATGCCATCGACACCATATATGTACTTCCGGTTCTGGGTGCGCTCTGCCTTGTATACGGTATTTTCGGACTTCTGCAGTCCCGCGGCAGCAATGAAGCCGGACTGGTTCAACGCTCCATGCTGCAGCTGATCCTCGGTGCATTTGTCATCTTTATCGGTATGATCGAAGCACTTCATCTGAATCTGACACAGAGATTCTGGGATATTTTCCTGATTCTCATTGTGGTGGTCATTGCGATCTGGATGTTTCTGCGGAAACGCAAGTAAAGTCTTGTTTGTGTAGCTGAAAATTTAATCTGTGAAAACGCCAGTCATCAATCTTACCTCTG
>NZ_KI271108.1:15418-21095 GCF_000469345.1 Eubacterium ramulus ATCC 29099 | reverse complement strand
CTTGCCGAGGAAAGATTGCCTGACTGGCGTTCTTTTAAGTTTTGTTTATCATAAATTTTCAGCCGCACTGCACTGCGTGCCGCTTATCTCCGCCTCCTCCCGCGAACTCGCACGCAGATTTACGTTGCAAAACTTAGCAGGAAGATGAAAACTGTTTTTAATTTCACAGTGTAAATAGAGAAAACGAAGCATCCTGTCAGGGTAAGCGATTAAGCAAACGACCGAGTTTCACGAGTTTTTGCGCGAGTGGAAACGACCTCTTTTTCAGGCGTGGGAACGAGCGCGATGAAAACGACGTGAAACGAGGGTAGTGAGCGTCTAGCGTCCCGACAGGATGCTTCGTTTTCGTATTAAAAATCAAATTTTAGCCAAATCCGACAACCAGCTATTCCGTCAAACGCCGCAAAGATTTCCGAAACTGTACCATAAACAGAATCAACGTACAGCTCACCGCTATGATGTCAGCCACCGGTTCTGCCATATACACGGCATTGGTTTTATTTTCCATAACATGCGGTAATATGTAGATCAATGGAATCAGCAATATGAATTTCCGCAGGATTGCCACGATAATGGAACACGGTGCATTCCCTATGGACACAAAGGTCATCTGGCAGGCGATCTGTATACCGAACACAAACAATACACGACAGTAAATCCGAAGTGCCTTTGCCGTAAAATCGATCAGTGCAGCATCTGTGGTAAACAATTTTGCAAACACCTGTGGAAATGCCATAATAATTGCCCACAGAACAATGGAATAAATGACACAGACGCAGAGCAGTATTTTGTAACTCTGCTTCACTCTGGACAATTTTTTTGCACCATAATTGTAACTGGTGATCGGCTGCGCCCCCTGGGCGATTCCCTGCAGAGGAAGCATGGCAAACTGCATGACACTGGTAAGGATCGTCATGGCTCCCACCGCAATATCTCCGCCATATTTTAGCAGCGATGAATTAAAGCAGACGGAAATCACACTCTCACTGGCCTGCATAACAAACATGGATGCACCAAGTGCCACGCATGGCGGAACCAGCTGAAGTCCCGGCATAATATTTTCTTTTTTGATCCGAAGCAGCGTCTTTTTCCCGGAGAGGAAAGACAACACCCAGATGCAGGACAAAGCCTGTGAAATCACGGTTGCCAGTGCCGCACCCTGCACTCCCATATGCATCCCAAAGATAAAAATCGGATCCAGTATAATATTCGCAACCGCTCCGATCAGAACCGTCATCATACCTGTGATGGCTTTTCCCTGGGCAGTGATAAATGTATTCATACCAAGGGTAATCTGTACAAAAATCGTACCGATCGCGTAAATATTCATATATGCCGTCGCATAAGAAATCGTATTTTCACTGGCACCAAACATGAGTAACAGATTTTCGTTCCAGATCAGCAAGATCACGGTCAGAATAATGGAAACGATGATCTGAAGACTCAGACAGCCCGTCAGAATTTTTTCTGCCGTATCGTGCTCGCCTTTTCCCATGTAAATGGATGCCCTCGGAGAACCACCGGATCCTACCAGCGCCGCAAATGCCGCAATGATCAGGATCAGCGGCATGCACACCCCTACGCCGGTCAGCGCCATGCTGCCCTCTCCCGGAATATGGCCGATATAAACCCGGTCTATGATGTTGTACAACATATTTACCAGCTGTGCGATAACCGTCGGAACCGCCAGCTTCATCAATAATTTTCCTATTGGTTCTGTTCCCAGAAACGTCTTATCCTGTTCCATACTATCCAAATAACCTCCCAACACATTTACCCGAAGATTTCCTATAAACCTGTATGATATTGTATACTATTTTCCATGAAATGACAAGTAATTCGTCAAAATCTGCATCTGGTATTCAATACTACTTCTGCTCGTTTTTCATCCTTTTTGTATTGACTTGCTCTGTCGTCTGATGTAAAATAAATTTACTTTGATTATCAAACTTTTTTACATAAAAAGAAGAACCGTAACACACATATGATCATAGTATTATTAATGGAAAGTGAGATTTTAAAGATGAAATTAATGAAATCACTGAATCTGAAAGATAAGTTCCTGAAACTCCCGATCATTCAGGGAGGCATGGGCATCGGAGTCAGCCGCTGTCGTCTGGCTGGTGCAGTTGCAAAAGAAGGTGGCATGGGGGTACTCTCAACCGCCCAGATTGGTTATGACGATCCAGATTTTACGAAACATCCGGAAGAAACAAATCTGCGTGTACTGCCGGAGCAGATCAGAAAAGCGAAAGAAATCGCCGACGGCAACGGTATGGTCGCCGTCAACATCATGGCTGTTACACAGTTGTATGAAACCTATGTCAAAACCGCCTGTGCAGCCGGTGTGGATGCCATCATCTCCGGAGCAGGACTCCCGACAGAACTGCCGAAATTTGCAGAAGGATATGATGTCGCACTGGCGCCCATCGTTTCCAGTACAAAATCTGCCAATGTTATCTTGAAATTCTGGGATAAAAAGTACCACCGCACCGCCGACTTTCTGGTCATTGAAGGACCACTGGCCGGCGGACATCTCGGTTTTTCCAGAGAACAGCTGGAGGATATTCCGGGACTTGATTATGATACCGAGATCCGAAATATCATTACATTAAAACAAACATATGAAGAAAAGTATCAGACTGCAATTCCGGTATTTGTCGCCGGAGGTATGTTCACTGCCGAAGATGTAAAACATGTCCTGGAACTCGGTGCCGATGGCATTCAGGCTGCCACACGTTTCGTAGCCACTGAGGAATGTGATGCCAGCGATGCTTACAAGCAAGCTTACGTCAATGCTTCCGAAGAAGATGTTATCATTATCAAAAGCCCGGTGGGAATGCCCGGCCGCGCTATCAAAAATGCGTTTATCCAGCGTATGCTTGCAGCACCGGACAAAATCTCCCACTGCTTCAACTGTCTGAAAGCATGCAATCCGGCCACAGCCCCTTACTGCATCACGCAGGCACTGATCAATGCCGTTGTGGGCGATCTTGATAACGGTCTGATCTTCTGTGGTTCCCGGGTGGGCGAAATCCGGGAAATCACTACAGTACCAAAACTGATGCAGGAGTTAACGGTATAATTTGAACGCAGTCGCTTTGCGAATGTCCGCTTTACAATTTTGCACACCTGACATATTCTTCTTTCACCCAACCAGCAACACGCTGGCCATGATCCCGGCCACGGTCGCTACCAATGCCCCGGCCAGAGTCCAGCGTGTCTTTTTTACTTTTACTGTCATAAAATAAATGCTCATCGTATAGAATATCGTCTCACTGCTGCTCATCATGACCGATGCGATCCGCCCCAGTCTGGAATCGGTTCCGAACTGCTCATAGACATCCAGCAGCAAGCCGGTGGCGGCTGAGGAAGAAAACATCCGCACCACCGCAAGTGGAACCAGCTGTGACGGAAATCCAATACGGTCTACACAGTTTCCAAGTACTCCGGCCAGTGCATCAAGCAGACCGGAAGCGCGCAGAATGCCTACAGCAACCATCAGACCGGCAAGGGTGGGTAAAATATCCACCGCCGTCTTCAGACCGTCTCTCGCACCTTTTACGAAATCTTCATAGGCATTCCGCCGGTTCAGCAGTCCGGCCATAAGAATCACCACAATAAAAAGTGGAATGATAACATCTGACAAAAACAGTAATATACGCTGCATATACAAATAGTATCTCCATCCCTTCTGTTTTTTATAACATCCAGTCCTCACTCATCCACATCTTTTGATTTTTTTATCTGCGTTCAATATCCCCGTTTCCGGTCTGCTGCTGACATGATCTTTGCAAAGATAATTCCCGCCAGCGTAGAAAATGCCGTAGCCACAATGGCTGCTCCCACAATACCCGTCGGATCCGGTGAGCCGTACTTGCTGCGATAAGCAATCACGGTCACCGGAATCAGCTGAAGTGACGAAATATTCAGCACCAGAAATGTACACATTTCTGTGGAAGCCACTTTTTCCTGCTTTACATGTGTGTGCCGGATACGGTCGGAAGTAAAATCAAATTTTTTCCGATAAGGCTGATGAACTGCCTGTAACAGCGTCCGTTCCTTTTCCAGTTCATCCAGATCTTCCATCGCCTGCAGCCCCGCCGGCGTTGCCGCCCAGCCCAGTCCGAAAAAATTGGCGATACAGTTGGCTGCAATGGATTTGCATGCTGCATGTTCCCGTGGAATACGCGGAAACAAAAAATGAAGCAACGGGTAGATCCGGTCTGCCGCCCGCTGCATCATCCCGGCATTTTCTGCGATCCGCATAAGACCGACCCAGAACGCCAGCACTCCCGCCATGGTGATACACAGCGTCACCGCCTGCTGCGCTGCATCCAATGCCGCGTCCGTTACTGCCGGCAGATTACCGGTGAATGCCGCATATACAATTCCTGCCAGAATCATAAAAATCCATAAAAAATTCAGCATACGCTGTCAGTTCCCTTCCGGGCTTTCTAACAACGTATGCTGAATCACAAACACTTATTACTTTTTTATCTTTCCATACTCACAAATCCACCTGAAACAGTTTTTACAGATGGTCTGACTGCGAGTTCCAATGTGCCTATTATTTTCCATAGGTGCGGAAAAATGCGCTCAGATTCGTCAATGCTTTAACCAGCACTTTTGTCTGTTCTTCGTCAAGGCCGTTCAGTGTAGCTTTTATCATCTCATCGTGGAACTCTGCATGATGGTGGTATGCCTTCACACCTTTTTCTGTCAGAGAGATCAGAACGACACGACGATCTTTCTCACTTCTGACACGTTTGACATAAGCTTTTTTCACCAGATTATTGATCGCGATCGTCAGTGTTCCCACAGTAACAGACAAATCCTTTGCTACCGAAGACATGCTCCGCGGTTCATCCAGACCGATCGCCTCAATGATATGCATATCATTATTGGAAATATCTTTGAACTCTTCCGTGATGATTGCCTTTTCCTCAATATTCATAATTTCATTAAATAATTTGACCAGCAGGTCATGAAGTGTATCGTATCCTTCCAATGCGCTCCTCCAATATTTTGCATATCAAATATTTTGATTGATTAACAATATCATTATACATAATCTGTGAAAACTTCGCAAGGGACAAATCCGGTTCTACACAAAATTTCCGTCAGGCTGCATTGCCGGATTTAATATCATAAATCCGTCCATTCTCATCTTCATAAGTACCGGAGTAAGTAAAATTAACCTTTCCATTTTCAATATACCAGGTACCGTTTTCGTTGGATGCAATTCCAGAAAATCCAAAATCAACTTTTCCATCTGTTCCGATATACCACCAGCCATTACTATTTTGTTTTACTGTCTCCTGCCCTTTCTGCACACAGCCATTCTGAATATAATACCAGCCGCAGAATCCTTCTGTTTCTGATTCCAGCACACCGGCTGCGCCAAAATCTACCTGACCTCCTCTGCAATACCAGTCTCCAGACTCATTGGATGCGATTCCGTTCAATTGAAAATCTACTGCTCCATTTCGCACAGCCCACCAGCCATACTCATTCGGTGCTACTGTATTCTTATGAAAATCAACCTTTCCGTCTGTTCCGATATACCACCAGCCATTACTGTTTTGTTTTACTGTCTCCTGGCCTTTCTGCACACAGCCGTTCTGAATATAATACCAGCCACTGAATCCTTCTGTTTCTGATTCCAGCACACCGG
>NZ_KI271108.1:0-15318 GCF_000469345.1 Eubacterium ramulus ATCC 29099 | reverse complement strand
CCTTTCCGTCTGTTCCGATATACCACCAGCCACTGCTGTTTTGCACTACGGTCTCCTGGCCTTTCTGCACACAGCCATTCCGAACATAATACCAGCCGTCAAATGCGTCATTCTCCGATTTTACAAGGCCGCTTGCAGCAAACTGTACCTGGCCATATTCACAGTACCATTCTCCGGATGCATTGCTTGCAATCCCGTTAAAATTCGAATCAATCCTTCCGTTTCTGACTGCCAGCCAATCGTCATTCATACAAATCACGTCATTGTACTGAGGATCCGCACAACCATTTTTTACATACCAGTCTTCTCCTTCATAATAACAGATTGTCGTCTCAGAAAAGTTTACTTTTCCATTCTCAATGTACCATAGACTTCCGTTATATTCATACAATCCCCATTTATTAAAATTAACTCTTCCATCTTCTACATACCACCAGTCACCGTTGCAGGCTACCAGCGTAGTAACGTCTTCTGCAATCTCATCATCCACATAATAGTTCCAGGAATCCCCTTCCTGATACAACCCATTCTTTGGAGGTTCCTGAATATCTCTGAATGCAATTCCATTTTCATTTGCATAAGTCTCAACAGCAGAACCGACTGTTCCGCGTAATGTCAGCTCTGAACAATTATAAAACACATTTGATCCAAATGTAATATCAGTTCCTTTTATCGTCACATTCTTAACACTATAACAATCAAAAAATGCAGCATCTTCGATGTTTGTTACACTCTCTGGAATTACTATTTTTACAAGATTTGTATTATAACTAAATGCACCCTCTGCAATCTGCTGAACGCCCGATGCAAACTGCGGATCATTTACTGCCGGGCCGCTGATTGCAATTTTTTTATCACAACTGTACAGAATACCATTCTGGGAAGCATAGTTATTTCCAATTCCTGTGCATTCAAAGTTCTCTAACGATAAGCACTGTGCAAAAGCACCTGTTCCAATTTCCTTTACACTGGCCGGAATATTGATGGATGTCGCCTGTTCAAAACCCGAAAATGCAAATGCTCCGATCTTTGTGATCGTATCTGGAAGATGGATTGTTCCACATGTTCTGTTTGACCCCTGTGAAAATTGATCCTCAATTTCCGTAACTGTTTTTTCCTGATAGGTTGCCGGGATTTCCAAAGTATCACCTGATGTAAGTTGTCCGTCATACTGATAAATGGACAAGGTCCCATCATCTTTATCATGAAAGCAAAACAACGAATCTCTTTCCTCAGCAGAATAATATCGCGGTGCTGTTCCGCTGTAACCGGCTTCCAGTTCATAATATTTGCCATCATAATATACCATTGCATTCATGTGACCGCTTCCTGCGCCGTAATCCTTGTTCCCGTTTCTGGACCAGGCATCAATTCCGAGTAACTCACAAGTTCTGATAATGGTAGATGTACTCGCCCAACAGTCACCATTTCCATAAATAATCATAGACACATATCCGGAATGCGATGCACCATAATCAAAGCTGGCCGGATATGCAGCAATTTTTTTCATCAGCTCCATATCACTGAGATTTTTTCCTGCAATATTTTCATTTATGTATTGTAAAATCTTATCATCCGCATATTTTTGCGCATAGTCTGCCACATGA
This sequence comes from Eubacterium ramulus ATCC 29099, assembly GCF_000469345.1. Taxonomy (GTDB): domain Bacteria; phylum Bacillota; class Clostridia; order Lachnospirales; family Lachnospiraceae; genus Eubacterium_I; species Eubacterium_I ramulus. The sequence goes on along the minus strand of NZ_KI271108.1, from coordinate 13,711 downwards.
ACTGTTATATTTGTCTGCACGCCGTCTGCTGTCACCGTCACTGTTGCATCGCCAGCATCAAAACTTTTTTCGACACTGGTAGGTGTTTTATCTTGGATCGGATAAGAATATCCTATATTTCCATACCAATAAGTCGTCGTATATTTTATCCGCACGACACCACGATCATCTACGGTAATATTATTTCCATCCGTTACTGTATAGCTGATATCTCTTCCGTTTGCATGGATCTGATATTCCGTATCCATATCCGCAGGAATCGCGATCACCCCATCATAGCTGCTTGACAGCCCATACAAAGTAATATCATCCGCAACCATCTGCGCACCGGAAGCAGCAGACTGTCGTTCTTCTGCTCGGGCCGGAGTAATTTCTGCCATTGCACATACAAAAATAACTGCTAAAAAACAAATAAATACGTTTAATTTTTTCATAGTATGTTGTCCTTTCTTATGTAGTCTCATCTCGGGCTTATTCTACCACAATTAACACAACATTACAATTTCCCCGTCATATTCCTGCCTGACGGCACATATTTTAATAATAATTATAATCATAGCCGGTACCTGCCATGCGCCACTGTCATTTTCATTTTTTTCGTAAAATCCGTTTTTCCCTCTGTCTCTCCCTGTTTCTCATTGGTCTCGGAATTTTCTGTGCCGCCGTCTGTAAATGTGCAGATTCCGACACCTGGATTGTTCAGTTTCTGACGAATCCGCAGGCAGATTCCGACAAAAGTTCTTCTGAAGCCGATGCACCGGATGCTGCATCGGCTTCTGACGCATCATCCGAAAACACCACTGCTTTGAATGCCGCCTTCACGGATTATGTAACAGAACTTTTTCGGCAGGAAGCTTCCGCAAATCTGCTGAACCTTCATTACACACTGGCAGATCCTGCCGCTTACGGTATCACGGACTATCAGACATCTCTCGGAACCTGCTCTGCAGATTCTCCTGCCCTGGCTGCAGCCTTTGCTGAAAATCTGCTTGTCGGACTGCAACAATTTCAATCGGCTGAACTATCGGCTGAAAATCGGCTGACCCTGGATATTCTGTCAGAATCTCTGGATCTCACAAAAAACGGTGCCAACTGGTACTGTTATGAAGAGCCGCTGACTCCCACTACCGGACTGCAATCCCAGATTCCCATCCTGCTGGCAGAATATACCTTTCGGAATACAAGGGACATCACAGATTACCTGTCGTTACTGTCCGACATTCCACGGTATTTTTCTGAGATCAGCGCGTATGAGAAGGAAAAAGCTGCCGCCGGGCGTTTTATGCCATCCTTTGCCGCCCAGCGTCTGATCCAACAGTGCAAAGACTTCACGGCAGATCTTAACTCCCATTATCTTGTTGCTACCTTCAACGAAAAAACAGATGCCATGAGTGAACTGTCCAAAAACGAACGTGCTGCCTATCAAAACCAAAATCGCGACATTCTGGAACAGCAAGTATTTCCGGCATTTGAACAGCTTTCCAACACAATTGCCGGATTACAGAATAGCGGATATAACGATGCCGGCCTCTGTCATTTCCCGGAAGGGAATACCTATTATGAATATCTGGTGCGCTGCTATACCGGAAGCGATGACTCCGTCGCCACACTGGAAAAACGTACCGCCAGCCAGCGCAAAAAAGATCTGCTTCTGGTATCAGAATTGCTGGAAGATCACCCGGATCTCACCGAGGAGCCAGAACGACTCGATTTCTCCACACAGTCTCCCGAAGAAATGCTGGCTACGCTGCAGCAGGCGATCACTGCCGACTTTCCTTCCCTCCCGGATTGCAATGTAACAGTCAAATATATCAATGCTGCCATGGAAGATTATCTCTCCCCGGCATTTTATCTGACTTCCCCACTGGATCAGCTGACAGAGAACACCATCTACATCAATCAGAAAAATGGTTATGAAGGAATCCGGCTGTTCACGACACTGGCGCATGAAGGTTTTCCGGGACATCTGTATCAAAACATCTACTTCCACAGCCAGGATGTGCCGCCTATCCGGTCACTGCTTGGCTATCCCGGCTACACAGAAGGCTGGGCGACATTCGTGGAATTACATTCCTATATTTACAGCGGACTGTCCAAAGATGCTGCAAAACTCTGCGCTGCAAATCAGGCTGCAATCCTGAGTCTTTACGCCACTGCGGATATGGGGATCCATTATGAAGGATGGACGCTGGACGATACAGTAGCCTTCTTTTCCACTTACGGATTCACTGATGAGGAAGTACTGCGGGATATTTTTGAACTGATCGTATCCGAACCTGCCAACTATCTGAAATATTATATCGGATATCTGGAATTTCATGATCTGCAGGAAGAAATGAAAAAGCAGAATCCGGATACTTATACGGACTCTGCCTTTTATGAAAAAGTATTAAAAATCGGCCCGGCATCATTCAATGTGCTGCGGGATTATGTGTTGGAGAACCGGTAACTTCCGCCTGCCGTTTCTCCAGACGTTTCATAATTGCAAAAAATACCGGCATTACCACGGCGGTTGCCGCGATCCATGCAGTCTGATCTGTAAAACATACTGCGGTATATCCAAATTTCGGAATGACAAAGACAGACATCAGACCACGGGCAAGAAGTTCACTTAATCCTGCACACATGGCAATGGCACTGTAACCGAGCCCCTGAATGGTCAGTCGTGTGCAGTTCAGGAATGCCAGAAAGAAATAGAAAAATCCTGCACAGGTCAATAGCTGCTGTGCATAGCCAAGCACTTCTGTCTCACTTCCTGATACAAAGATCAGGGCAATCTTGGAACCTGCAAAAATCAGCACGATTCCGATGGCGATACTGTAAATCACAGAAATGATAATTCCTGATTTCAATCCTTCCCGGATTCGTTTCAGATTGCCGGCGCCAAGGTTCTGACTGCCAAAGGTTGCACTGGCTGTGGCAAATCCATCGTATGGACACATCGCCAGCTGTTTTACCTTTGTAGCTGCCGCAAATGCAGATACATAAACTGCTCCCAGTGTATTTACCGCACTCTGGAGCAGAATACTTCCAATGGCAGTAATGGAAAATTGCAGTCCCATCGGCACAGCCATTGTAAACAGTGTCTTTATGTAATGCATATCCAGTCTGCGTTCCTGATGATTTGTCTTCAGAATGTCATATTTTTTCTTCATATAGCGAAAGCAAAGTACTCCGGAAATTGCCTGTGATAAAATGGTCGCCCATCCAGCCCCCGCCGTACCAAGTTTGAATACAATGATAAACAGCATATCCAGAAAAATATTCATCACTGCGGACAGTACCAGAAAATAAAACGGTGTCTTGGAATCTCCCAGTGAACGGATGATACCAGCCACTACATTGTATAAAAACGTAAAGGGAATTCCAAGGAAAATGACAAACAGATAATCATACGCGCCCTGATAAAACTGATTCGGCGTCTTCATCCAGGTCAGGATGGAACCGCACAGCGCACAGGTCACGATCGTCATGATTACGGCGAGAAAAATCGCCAGGTAGGCTGCGTTCATCACAAATTTACGCATTTCACTGTAACTTTTTGCTCCAAATTTCTGTGCCACCGGAACCGCCAGCCCTGTACAGGTACCAAGACAAAAACCAATAATCAGAAATGTAATAGATGTGGTAGAACTTACACTGGTCAGGGCATCCAGCCCCAAATAACGGCCTACGATTACCGTATCTACCATGTTATACATCTGCTGAAACAGATTTCCCAGTACCAGCGGTATAGAAAACTGCCAGATCAGTTTCATTGGGCTTCCAACAGTCAAGTCTTTTGTCATAGCTACTCCTTCCCCTATAAGCCTAAGAATGTTCCAGGCATAGCCTTTATTCTTGTACATATCTCTGTACTTCTGCTAAACTTGTGCGATATCACTCATTCTCTGCTTTCAACAACATCTGATAAATTTCGCGTTTTCCAACGCCCCGGTCTTTTGCCACCTGTTTCATTGCGCTTTTCCGATCCATACCGGTGCTCAGATAATGCTCCATATGTTCTTCCACCGAAATTGCCTCCCAGGATTGCTGTGCCTCCTGCACCAGTTCCTCACGGCTTCTGCCCTCGATAACAAGAACACATTCTCCGCGAACCCCCTGCTCCTCATAGTAACGGATTGCTTCCGAAAATGTGGTCTGAAACGCTGTTTCAAATTTTTTTGTCAGTTCCCGGCAAACTGTCAGCCTGCGGTTTCCCAGTGCATTCTGCAGTTCTTTTAACGTCCCCAGCAGATGGTGTGGCGCCTCATATACGATCAGTGTTCTTGTATCGTTTTTCAGTTCCTCCAATACCGCCGCGCGTTCTTTTTTCTCTTTTGGCAGAAATGCCTCAAAGGAAAAACGACGTGTCGGAAGCCCGGACAGAGTCAATGCGGTAATGCATGCCGCTGCTCCCGGAAGGGATGTCACTTCGATGCCCTGTTCATAGCAGATCCGCACCAGATCTTCGCCCGGATCGGAGATACCCGGCGTACCCGCATCCGTGATCAGCGCGATATTTGTGCCTTGCTGCATCTTTTCCACCAGCTGATACGCCTTGTCCACTTTGTTATATTCATGATAGCTGGTCAGTGGTGTCTTTATATCAAAATGGTTCAGCAGATGGATGGAATTTCTAGTATCCTCTGCTGCGATCAGATCTACTTCTTTTAAAGTGCGTAATACCCGCAGCGTAATGTCCTCCAGATTTCCAATCGGTGTTGCACATAAATATAATTTTCCAGCCATAACCTTTTTTCACCTCACAGTCCGATAAAAATTGTATCTTTACATTTTTCATATACTTCACTTTTTGCATTACTATCTATCGTACAAAACAGAATCAATCATTCAAAGATATACGATAAACAAGTTTAATAACCATATACATCATATATCTCATCCGTATATTTTCCAGGCTCTTTGTATACAATTAATGGTTTTTCCACGGTCATTCGGCTTTTTCCACCCCGCAGTCCCTCGATCAGCACCATATTCGGCTCCCGGTCCACGTAAGGATACACCAGACGCATCCGTTTGGGTTCCATGCGGTACTGCACCATCAGAGATATGATCTCCGCCAGCCGGAAAGGCCGGTGCACCATATAAAAACGACCGCCCGGCATCAGAAGTCTCGCACTTTCCCGGATAATATCTTCCAGATTGCACAATACTTCATGTCTTGCGATGGTTTTTGCCTCATACACATTTGTCAGTCCGTGTTGTGCGGTCATATACGGTGGATTTGTCGTCACGACATGAAAAGAAGATGCTCCAAAAATCTTTGAAGCATCCTTAATATCACCTTCTACGATGTCGATCCGATCCTGCAGCCCATTCAACGCCACGCTGCGTTTCGCCATATCCGCACTCTCCGGCTGGATCTCCAGTCCGGTAAAATGTTTTCCCTCTGTCTTTGCTTCCATCAGGATCGGAATGATCCCGTTTCCACAGCCCAGATCCAGACAGCGTTCCTGTTTTTTTGCCCGGGCAAAGCCGGACAGCAGCACCGCATCCATGCCGAAGCAGAATCGTTCCGGATTCTGGATAATGCGGTAGCCGTTTCGCTGTAATTCGTCGATTCGTTCTCCCAGCAATAAATTACTCATTTAACTTGGAATGTCCTCCCTTGTCCTCTAACTCAGCAAGTTTGCGCATTTCCTCTTTGCTCAGACGCTCGCCGTGATCTCTGCGGCGCTTGGAACGGAATTTCAGCTGTCTGACCGGATATTCACGGATTTCTTTTTCATCTCCCATATCTACGATCACTTTCACCAGCTGGCGCAGTACGCTGACACTCTGTACCTCACCTTTCAATCCATCTGCAGTCGTCACGCGGTCACCCACATTCGGCAGACGGCTGTTCAGGTATTCGTAAGTTTCTTCTTCATTTTTCAAACAACACATCAATCTGCCGCATACACCGGAAATCTTGGTCGGATTCAGGGACAGATTCTGTTCCTTTGCCATCTTGATAGACACCGGTGCGAACTCGGTCAGAAATGTATGACAGCACAGCGGTCGTCCGCAGATACCGATACCGCCCAGAATCTTGGTCTCATCCCGGACACCGATCTGACGCAATTCGATTCTGGTACGGAACACACTTGCCAGATCTTTTACCAATTCACGGAAATCGATTCTTCCGTCTGCGGTAAAATAAAACAGCAGTTTATTGTTGTCAAACGTATACTCTGCCTGTACCAGTTTCATCGCGAGACCATGTTTTTCAATCTTTTCCAGGCAAATTTTATATGCTTCTTTCTCTTTTTCATGATTTCGCTCTTCAATGCGGTCATCCTCCGGTGTTGCCACACGGATCACCGCCTTCAGCGGCTGAACCACCTCATCGTCTGTAATGCCTTTCGGCGGTACAATGACTGTACCATATTCAATACCGCGGGCTGTCTCCACGATGACATGGCTGCCCCGCTCCAGTTTCAGGTTTTTCGGGTCAAAGTAGTACACCTTTCCCGCCTGACGGAATCTGACTCCAGTTACTTTTATCATCCAATGTTCTCCTTGATCGTCATTGCCAGCAATTCCATGGTCAGGTCAAAATTTACATTTGCCCGAATCCGTCGGTCCGCTGTCTCTATTGCTTCTAAAATCTGCTGCAGGCCATGATAGGTGCTTTTCTCTGCCTGACGCCGGATTTCCAGCGCCTGTTCCCGGAAAATCAGCTGTTCTTCGGAACCTGCTGCTTTATATAATAACACATCCCGATACCAAAACAAAACCAAATCAAAAAATTCTCTGATATCGTCCTTGAAATCGTTCAGTGGTTTTATCTCCTGTAAAATATCATATCTGCGGATATTGCCCAGTCTGCGCAGCAGCGACACGGTAACGTCCTTCAGGTCATTAAACCGTTCGGAAGAAGCCAGTGCCACCGCACGGCCCACATTGCCTCTGGCAAAGGCTGCACATACCTCCGCTTTGTAATCCGGTACCTGACGTTTCTTCATCAGAAATTCCCGGATTTTCTCATCGCTCACCGGCTTGATGTCCAGCATCACACACCGGGAACGGATCGTTTGCAAAAATGCATCCGCATTCGTGGTCAGAAGCAGGATCACCGCATAAGCCGGCGGCTCCTCGATGGTTTTCAACAGCGCATTCTGTGCCTGCTGATTCATTTTCTCTGCTTCATCCACAATGTATACTTTATACTTACTGCTGTAAGGTTTGATCTCAATATCATGATTAATCTGCTCACGGATGTCCGCCACAGAGATCGTATTCGGCTTTTCATGCGTCAGATAAATAATATCAGGCTGGTTATTCCCCAGTGCCTGTTTGCAGGAATGACACTCCAGACATGGCTCTGCAAGGATTTCCGGTGACAGTTTCTCCTCTGGACGACCTGTCGCTCCCTCCCGGTTCCGGATGGAAGTCTCACACTGCAGCGCCATGGCAAATGCCTGTGCCAGCATCATTTTCCCACTGTCCTTTGGACCGTTGATAATGTATGCATGAGATACTTTATCCATTACAATCGCACTCTGCAAGTGCGCAATCAATTGTTCATGTCCGATAATCTCATGAAATCCTGCCATTACTGCTCCTTACTGCCAATATCTGTTCGTTCCGTTTCCTAAAAAATCGAATCATTCCTTCTGCTGTTTATCTCAGACGAAAATACGCTCTCCTATAAACGGTACGTAAAATTAAAAGAAATGCTATCTACTTCATATAAGAAGCGATTTCCTGTGTGACCTGATCCAGATCTGTATTCTGAAACCGCTTTGTGATCCCTGCTCTTTCCAGATTTTCCTCAGAAAAATCCTCCTCATCCGCCAGAAATCTGCGGCACATCTCCGCATATTTGGGCTGATCCTGCGCACGTTCCCGATCCAGCGCACGCTGAAGACGCAGTCCGTCGTCTACTTCCACATACACCGGACACACTTTGTCCATGCCAAAATAATCACGGATCTGCTCATATGCTTCCAGTGTTCCGATCATCAGATAATCGCTCTCCGCCAGGCAGATCTGTCCATCATCCGCGGTAAAATATTTCCATATGCCATACATCGTATGGTATGCACGCAGTTCAATGATTTTTCCCGCCGCTTCAAAATCTGCCACCTGCTGCTCCGTACAGAAAACATACGTCTGTCCGTCGGTCTCCCCGGAGCGCATCGGACGGGTGGTATAAGGAACGACACGCCGCAAATGCAGTTTCTCCATTGCCAGAAGGCGGTTATAGATCGTGTCTTTTCCCGATGCACTTTTGCCCATCAGACAATAGATGTTTCCCATGATCATGTCTCTCTTTCATTCTAAAATCTCATTATGATTACAGTATATTACAGATTTCCAAGCTTTGTCCACTGTAATCTTTCATTCCCTCTATCTGCATGTTCCGTGCCTGACAGATGCGCAGCGTTTCCAGAATCTCCTCCGTCACACGCTCACCCGGCGCCAGGATTGGGATTCCCGGCGGATACAGATAGACAAACTCCCCGGATACACAGCCTGCCGCACTCATCAGAGGGATTGTCGTCTTCGGTGCATCCATTGCCTCTGCAATCTCCAGCACTTTTTCTGCCTCACAGTATATGTCATCTGTGGTAAATAAATCTGCTGTCTCCAATTCCTGCCCCTGATGCAACATCCCGCTTTTACGATTCTTTCTATCAATCGCCTGCAGTGCAGCGAACAGCCGGTCAAACCCTTCCTGTGTATCCATAAGCGTTGTCAGGGCCGTCGCATAGTGACCGGAGGCCATCTCCAGTTCCAGATGATAATGCTCCGTCAAAAGTTCCGCCAGTTCCTGCCCGTGCAGTCCCGCGCCCTCGGCACAGATCAGGATTTTGGACGGATCCCGTGCCCAGATGCCCGGATCATTTTCCCTGTTTTCTCCGATTTTCCCATCAGGTGAAAGCACAGTGATCCGTTGTAATGTTCTGCATTTTTCATAAAAATCATGCAGCCGCTGTTCGTATGCCGCAAAAAGTTCCGTTCCCTGCTCCCGCAGGATCCGGGTGCAGCGGTCAATCCCAGCCATCAGAATATAGGATGGAGAACTGGTCTGATAAATTCCCAGATACTGTTTTACCCGCTCCAGATCGATCCACGGATTTTTCCGATAATGAAGCAGTGCGCTCTGGGTGTAGGCAGGCAGCGTTTTGTGCACACTCTCGATACACAGATCCGCGCCAAAGGCAAGCGCCTTCTGCGGAAATCCCTGTGAGAAACCGAAATGCGCACCGTGGGCCTCATCCACGATCAGTGGTACACCTTTTTCATGCGCCAGAGCTGCAATCGCTGCAATATCGGAAACGACACCATCATAGGTCGGGGAAGTCAGCAAAACAGCTTCCGTGTCCGGATACTGCTCCAGCATGTCACGCACCTGTTCCGGTGAGATACTTCCCTGAATGCCAAAGTCTGTCTGCTCCGGATATAGATATGCAGTCTTCAGTTCCATCAGATAGACCGCATGATAGACGGCTTTGTGGCAGTTGCGTGCCATCAGCAGCCGCCCTCCTCTCCTGACGGTTCCACAGATGGCAGATAGCAGCCCCGCCGTACTTCCGTTTATCAGGAAAAAGGTCTCATCCGCGCCAAACGTTTCCGCAGCCCGGCACTGCGCCTCCTGCAGAATCCCTTCCGCATGATGCAGGTTATCAAAACCGGTAATCTCCGTAATGTCAATTACTTCTCCGGTCCAGTTTCCCATAGACTGGCGCTTATGTCCCGGCATGTGAAATGGATAGGCATCTGTCTGGCTGTATGCCAGCAGTTTTTCATCCAGATATTCTGTTTTTTGGACAAAATGTTCCTTTCCAACTGTCGTATCCTGTTCTGTCTTCTGCTTAGGTTCCATCTGATTGTATCACCGCTCTTTCTGATTATTTTCTACTTATCCCGCAAAATACCGAATCTGCTCTGTTGTCAGTTCTATTCCGAAGTTTTCCTTCAGGATCACCGGAAGTTCCTCCGGCATCAGTGTCTGCTCTCTGGGTATTCCGTCTGTCACTTCCCGATAAACAAGCCCCGTCAGTGCACGATATCCACGCTCTGTGCGCAGATTGGCAATCCGCTGGCAGCGAAACAGCGATTTCTCTGCATGAGACAGATAATAATTCAAAGATGTAAAATCCATCTCATGTACTGCAATCGTGGTAAACATAACCTCCAGACGTTCCTTTCGGTCCATCGGATCATCATAAATATCCCGATTCAACCGTACTCGGCGCATTGTTCCATACCAGCCCGGTTCGATGGCACGGATAGAAAATTCTTCTCCTTTCATTTCAAGCCATACATCTTCGGTATCCGCTGTCCACAGTCCCTGATCCGGAATTTTCATAGATGCCGGCGGCATGGCTCCGCCCAGACCGACTTCACAGAAATAGTCTTTTCCATCCAGCGTGACAATGGTTGCCCGGTGATCAAACAGATTCTGCGACGGCTCCGTCAGACCAAACATAACTCTGCACAGGCAGGGGCGTGCGTCAAATCCCATAGAGCGAAGCATCACACAGAAAAATCCGTTCGTCTCAAAGCAGTAACCGCCCCTCCGCTGTACGATAAATTTGTCATATAACGCTTCCTCCGTCAGCGAGATCTCCTTCTGAAAATCATAGACATCGAGATTTTCAAAAGGAATGGAACACTGATGTGCATAGATCAGTTCATCCAGCACCTCCCGTGTCAGCGTGATCTCCTTATTATAGTGAAGCCGGTTCAGATACGCCTGTATCTGCTGTTCGTTATACATGTATTTTCCCCCTTAAAAATAATGTACCATTCTCAAGGTTCATTGAGCCTTTTTCTTTGTCTCTGTTTTTTCATAGGCCATTTGACACTATCGAAAGCCAGAACATACCTGTTATCATACCATATTTTTACCTGTCGATATACTTATTTTTGCGAAAAAACCTGCCGGTACATGGTAATTCCACATGCCGACAGGTTTCTTTTTGTCCGAACATCTTATAAATATGTTTTTATAAAGACGATGTATTTACTTTTCTAATGTCTCAGACGAGATTCAATTAACGTACCTCACTGTCGATCGGCTCTACTTTTAATACACACATAGCGATAAGTCCGATAACAGCCATAACAGCCATGATAATGTAAGCGAGCTGGCAAGTAGGATCGATTGAGTTACAAGCAGATACTACTGTGATACCAACACCTGTCATTACAGAGTTCAGAGGCTGAATAACAGAGAATGCATTTTTGAAATCATAACGTCCCCAGATAGCTGCTGTACAGGATACCATTAAGTTGGAAGATCCACCTAACATTACAGCAAGGATCGGAAGGGAGATGTAATGTAATACAGTTACATGTGTTAAACAGCAAAGAACTGCTACAAATGCCAGAACATTGATCAGGATACCTGTTTTCTTTGTACCGATCTTAACGTCTAACCAACCTACTACGATAGATCCCGGGATAGCAAGCACACCTGCGATACCAAGCATCTGAAGTACGGTCGGAAGTTCATAACCCATAACCATGAATTTTGTTACGAAGTTGGACATGATACCCATGGACATGAAGCCTGTGATACCAACTGCGATCCAGAGCACCCACATACGTCCTGTTTTCAGACATTTTAAAGCAGTCCATTTGGATGTTTTTAAGTACTCAAGCGCTGCCTGATGCTCAGCTTTTGCTTTTTCACCATCAAATGCAGGATTGTTATCCGGGTAACCACCTTTTTCTTCCGGGAAATCGCGAACAAATACGATAACGACAATACCAACGATAACTGCGATAACTGCGATTGCTATATAATATGCGGAATATCCAACTGTTCCGACGAACATACCTGCTACTGCAGATGTTGTAGCTGCAGACAACGGATAACCTGCGGTACAAAGACCCATAGCTACACCACGTTTTGTCGGAAACCAGTGTCCGATGATCTCACCTGCAAGCAACATAGCGGATGCAAGAGAGAATGTGTAGATTACTACATAGCATACCACAACACCAACGGTATTGTGTACCTGACCGATCAGAACTGTAAATACAGCTGTGATGATCATGCTCAGTCCCCAATAAAGACGGATTGAGTGTTTGTTGATCAGACGACCGAGAATAATACTACCGATGATACCGAACGGTACTGCGATCGTTGACATTGCGTAAACCGCTGCCTGGTTGATACCAAGACCGATAAATACGTCACGGGTTACGTTCAGAGAATCGGATGTCAGTGCTGAATACACATAACATGAGAAAAATGCCAGAATTACGATGATGTAACCTTTTACACCAAGGTTCCAGCTGCTTGTCTTTTTGTTGTTCATTTCAACTTTCCTCCTAAACACCATAAAACCATTTTTTATTTGTTTCAAAAACAACTTCACCGGAACAGATAAATACATCATTATCTGCCCTGAAAACACCGCTATTTTATCTTAAAAAATTCTCAAAGTCAACACATTTCACTAAACCGCATTGGTATGTCCGCTGTTTTTATATGCATATTGCACAAATGCTGTGTATTATAATGCATTTTCTGCATTACTATGATCTCTTTTTTGGATGTAACTCCTTGCTTTTTACCATTTTTAAAGCTTTTTTACCATTTTCTTTAGAGGATCCTGTTTTTTTAATCCATTTTTGTTATGACAAAATCTGTTATTTTCCCCCAAGATTGTTTTTATTCCTGTACTTTTTTCAAACTTTTCTCCGCTTTTTCATATATCATGCACGATTTGTATTAAATTTTTGTTAATTTTTTCTCGAGCATTTCCATAAAAATGGCAATGGCCGGATTATAATTATTCTTTCTCCAGGCCATAGTAATGTTGTGATTTTTCGCCTCCGGCATATCAATATTACGCAGCACTACATGTGGATTCTGACCCTCGATCGTCCGGTCTGACGTAATTGCCACGCCGTTCCCGGTCTGCACCCAGAGCATGACATCCTCCATCTTTTCCACCAACAGAAAATCCGGGTGGATCCCGCAGCGGGCACAGAGGTTTGTGATATAGCGAAATCCCTCTTCACTGGCCTTCGGTCCAAGCTGGATAAACCGCTCATCTTTCAGATCTGCCAACGCCACCGTCTCCTGCAGCGCCAACGGATGGTTTTGATTCAGCATAATGCACGAGTCAAATTTCTGCACATTCACCGTCACCAGATCCGGTTTGTCATACAGCGAAAAGCCGTAAGTCAGGATCAGATCCAGATCTCCGGCAGCCAGACGGGCCGGAAGTTCTCCCAGGGCAAACCGCTCCAGACTCATCGCAATCTGCTCATATGCTTCCCGGAACTCCCGGATCACATCATCGAACAGTTCCGAAATATCATAAATATCCAGAAAACCAATGCGTAGTTCTCCCTCATAACCGGAATTTGCATGCTTTGCATCTTCTACAGCCTCTGCATAATCCGACAGCACCTTCGGCAGCCGGTTGTATAGCACACTGCCTCCCGGTGTCAGCTTCAGACGTTTTTTTTCCCGGATAAAAAGTCTGGTTCCCAGTTCCTCCTCCATAGCATTGATCTGACGGCTCAGCGCCGGCTGCGTGATAAACAAGCACTTCGCGGCTTCTGTAAAACTCAGACACTCCGCCACCGTTACAAAATATTTGATCTGATTAAAAGTCATCTCCTCTGTTCCTCCCTGTATCTATATGCTCCGTTTCTATGTCCGATTCTTTCTATTTCAGTCTTCATTCATCCCTATGTCCGATTTTATCCCTATATCTATTCTTTCAAGTCGAACGCACGTGAGACTTGGTGT
>NZ_KI271107.1 GCF_000469345.1 Eubacterium ramulus ATCC 29099 | reverse complement strand
GGACGTGATATAGATGAACGAATCCAGAGAATTAAAGAACGCCGAACAGTTGGAAGAACTTCTGCTCTTGACCGAGGAGATACAAGAAGAGTTGGAACAGAAAGACCAGCTTATCGTGGAACTGAAGACGCAGCTCAACGAATCTCTGACCTTGAACGAGAAATTAAACAAAGAGAACAGAGCCGGGAATATTCAAGCATTAAAGAACGACTTGAAGCTGGCAGACAGAGCATTGCGGAGCGAGAAAGAGAAGCTGCGAAGCGCAAACGTCACGATAGGGGAATGTCAAGATAAAATACGATGCTTAACACAACAACGGGATTATGCCCGGACACATCAGAAAATCGTAGAGATACCGGTAGAAAAGCCGGTACTCTATAAAAAATGCGAAGCCTGTGACCGGACAGCCTATCAGAATGCAAAAGCAAGATACGAAACACAAAAAGAGCAACTTGCAGGACAATATAAAGCAAAAACGGTAATGTTCCAAACAACCTTGTTCCTTCTTGCATGGTATTCGCTGACAACCACTCTTTTTCAGGCAGTACAGTCAGATGTGTTCCTTTCCGATTGCAAATCATTCTTCCATGATGCAGCATCATTCATACAAACTTTTATCGGTTGGACGATTGATGCCGGGCAATCTGTGGCACAAATCAGCACAAAAATTCCAAATGAGATTATAGCCGGAATCATATATTGGTTATTGATGATATTGGTTGTTGGAATATGTGTGGCAGGGACAGGGATACTGGCAATACTGATAGAAATAAAGGTTATAGAATTATATAAGAAAAACTGTTGGGATGTTATTACCCTACTGATGATACTGACAAGTGCGGCTGTCATCATTTATTTTGGAGAAGTAATTAAAAAAGCATTATCAATAAATCTGTTGTTCTTTTGGTTAATTTTACAAGGAATATATCTTACAATTCGACGCTATATAAGTCAAGATACTGATTGACTAGATACAAAATATTTGATAAAATATAAATAGAAATACAGCAGATCAAAGGAGGTAAAACTTATGAGAGCAAAGAAAGTGATTGTAGGGGTAGCTATTAGTGCAATGTTAATTTCTTCATCAATTCCAGTAATGGCATTTTCTGTTACAAACGGGAATAAGACATTTGATAAAAAGTGGGAATTGAGCACTACATCTGATGGCGGAAAAGGTGTTTTGACTTATGGTTATAATACTCTTGCTATTAATGAAGATTATGCACACGCATATCATTCAACTAAAGATCATTACGCATATGTCAAGAATGGAAATGGTTCTTTTTCGGGTTCAAATGTTGGTAAAGGTAATTGGTCTAAAATTGAGGTTGCTCATAAAGGAAATAGTATTACCTACGGTAATAGCTACTAAACAAAGGTTCGGGATAATGGCTGAGTGGTTGGAATTCCAACCACTCTTTTTTGTGGAGTGTATATAAATGAAGAAAAAAATAAAATATATAGGAATTGTTTTGGTTATTTTGTTCTGTTGCTATAATTTATTTTGGTACTTCGGGAGTTATAAACCATATAACGAATTTCAGAAAGACTTCCCTGAAATAGAAGAATCTGGAGTAAAAATTTACACAGATAAAGATGGATTCCAGTATAGTGTGTCTGTCCCTGATTATTTGCTTTGGAATGGAAATCTTGCGATAGCTGAGTCAGATGTTCGATATGCACTAATTATTTGGATAAAACCATTTCACCAAGGAATAAGTCAAGGCGTGCTATTTAATGACTATAAGGATTTGAATACTCAAATTATGTTGTCAAGTAGCAAAAAAGCTGAAGATCAAGAAGATCAATGGATTGTTGATGAAAATAGCACAATATTGACTACGATATTTGAAAAAGCAAATAAAGTATGGAATCTGGGGTTGAAATAAATGAAAGCAATTAAAAACTTATGTTTGTTTTGTTTCCTGATTTTTGGAATACTTATGCAATCTGAAATATTTCAAGATCAGCTTTGGAACTTTTCTACAGCATATTTTACGTCATCACGCTATGAAGTTGCTAGTGAAGATATGTCGCAGTTTCTGAAAGATGTATCAGAAACTGCAACGGAGAATGATGTACATATTTTTTCTCAGTACAATGAAATCAATAATAAATACCTTTCAACACTTCATATTTATGGCGATGATAAAGTAATCAGACAAACATTAAAAAATACTGCAAACATAGAAGAATCAGAATATACCGCTTTAGTTTCCGGAATTACGAAAGTAAAATTTCATAATCTCTCAGAATTGCAAAGTACCTCTGTGGGTTATGAAAACTTTATCTCATACATAGGAAATGAGGACAATATTATCTCTGCATATCAGAAATTATCAGAAAAATATAGCTTAACTTATCCAGAATATTGGAATTCTACGGAAAAGGACATGATTTTTATTATATGGGGTATGATTATTGCATTGATGATTGTTCTAAATGTAATTGAAGTGGTTAGGCGAAAAAAAGAGGTTGTTGTACGAGTTTCCTTAGGAGAAAGTGCTGGTTTCATAGCATTTAAGGCTGCTTTATTCGATGTAACTTTTGACATTGCATTATTTATTGTTGCAAAAATATTGCTGTCAAATTATATATCGGGAGCATATGAGAATAGACTCGTCACAATTTTATATTCCATTGGAATTATTCTTTCCACTATTCCATATTGTTCTTTTTGCTTTTTTGATATTAGAAAGGCATTCGCAAATGCAACACACAAAAGAGGAGTGGATTTTTTAATTTATTCGTTAAAATTTATAGCAGGGGTAGCCGCTGTTTTTACAATTACCACTAATATTAGTAGTATTCATAATAACCTATTTACAAATGAACATTTGTTAGAAGAATATTATGATGCAAATTATTTTACCGTAAAGACTACTGATTTTAATGCTGAAAAAGAAGAAGCTTTTTGGAATAAACTATACAAGAATGAATATAACACATTAAAGCCTGTAATATGCTTGAATATTTTAAATGATAAAAATGATGTGATATATGTAAATAATCATGCAAAAGATATGTTACAAGGTTTTACGAAGCAGATAAATGCAGTAGAGAATGAATCTTCTGATTTGATTATTTTCATTCCAAAGAATAGATATTTTGCTAAAAACAAGCAATTAGCCTATGACTCCTTGAGCCATGTTTTAAATCATGATAATTTACAACAATTAAATATTCAGTACATAGAGTATAGCGAAACAGAATACTTTTCCTATTTAGATACAAGTAGAATAAATGGTATCGAAAAAAGCAAAAATCCGATAATTATTTATCAGGCAAACAAAGATTTAGCAGTCAATGGTGGGTATCTTGAAAGCTATAAAGCAGGAGCAGTTTTATTTCAATGTGATGAAAAACAGCTAAGAAATATCAGCAAAAAGTATGAAGATATGCTTGGAAATTATCAGCTAGTAATTACAAACGTACATGAACAGTATTTATATAATCACACATTTTTAATAAAACTCGTGGGATTTTTAAGTTCTCTTTGTACGATTGTATTGCTTTTAAATATTATGATTATTGTTACAGTAAGTAGACTAGAGTTCCGAGAAAATGCAATGAAAATTTCCTTGATGAAAATCTTTGGATATAGTTTATTTGAACGGCACAAAACACTTCTTAAAATGATTGTAGTGGAAAATTTTGTGATATTAGTAGGTATGCTTATCTATTCTTTATTATCGGTACAGACTGAAGTAGGAATTAGCATTCTTGTTAGTTCATTTATGGCACTAATAGAATTTACAATTATTTTCTTTAATATCACAATTGTTGAAAAAACAAACATACCGAAATCATTAAAAGGAGGTTGCTTATGATAACAATTGAAAATCTATGCAAAGCATATAATGATAAAATTTTGTTCAAAAATTTTCATTTGGAAATTCCAGATAGCCGTTTTTTGGTAATTAGTGGCGAAAGTGGATGCGGAAAAAGTACTTTACTTAATATGATTGGAGGTATTGAAACTCCTGACAAAGGTTCTATTATTGTGAATGGTTTTGATGTGGCAAAAAAAGGAAAAAAGCAGAAATATTTCAAAGAAGTTGTTGGATTTTTATTTCAAAATTTTGCCCTTTTGGAAAACAAAACAGTAAAAGAAAATCTAGAAATAATAAAAAAATCAGGTAGAACGGATATTTCAATAAATGAAGCTCTTGAAAAAGTTGGTTTACAGAAAGTAATTAACAAAAAAGTCTATCAATTATCTGGTGGCGAACAGCAGAGAGTTGCGTTAGCTCGTTTAATGCTAAAGAAATGTTCGATTGTATTAGCAGACGAACCAACTGGTTCCTTAGACAAAAAAAATAGTGAGATTGTTATGAATATATTGCATGAGTTAAGTGAACAGGGAAAAACAGTTATTGTTGTAACTCATAGTGAAGAAATTGTAGCACAAGAAAAGCATGTTCTATATTTATAATTACCCATAATAGAAGAATATGTTCTTTCGGGAGACACCTCCTCTAAGAACATATTCTTTTGGTTAAAATTGATTATAAAGATACTTTTATTTCAGTATATTCGCTATATTGATGGGATATATATTTGCATATTATTTATATGGATAAGGATTATAACTCTAGTGAGTCTTCTGCATCTACCCACATCTGTAAATTACCCTCAAGATATAATCTTGCATATTCCAAAGGCTCATCCACAGCCAATGAAGTAAGCGCACATTCTGATCCGTATGTGGTTTTTAGATTTTTTTCAGCTTTCCAGCAATCAATGCGAAGCATATATCCGGCACTTGTGTAAACATCAATACTATCGTGATTTATGTTGTATTCTGCATAAATTGTTCTCATCGTATCTTATCTCCATTTTCTTTTAATAATCAGTTATAGAGTTAAATATCGAAAACATTTCAATCAGTTCACCATGTCGTTATTGTTATA
>NZ_KI271106.1 GCF_000469345.1 Eubacterium ramulus ATCC 29099 | reverse complement strand
TCTTCATACGGTACAGATTGTACGTTTTTCTGCATGAGAAAGAGACATCTGGAAATAGTGTGCGAGACTAAATTCCACATGTCTGTTGGAAAGACTAAATTCTATGCAGTGAAACTTGCCTGTGCTTACACTATTTTTATTTTACTAATGCTGGGATTAGTGTTACTTCATCTGCCGGGATTTCAATTAATCCAAGAGCTTCATGAAGTCTATTATCCAGCAAGATTCGAGACACCTCATATGGACTATGTCCATTGAGGCTGTCTCGTTTTTCACTATTGATATGATTAAGCAATAACAGTGTTGTTTCTTCTGTTATGTTCTCAAAACTTGTTCCTTTAGGAAGAACATATCTTATGTATTCGTGATTTTTTTCAAGCGCACCCTTTTGGTCAGAACAATTAGGATCACAATAATAAATTCGCGTTCTCATTTCACCGTTATCATCACACTCTAAATTCCATCTATCCTGGAATTCATGTCCATTATCTGTGATTATTACCTCAAATAGTTTTTGAAATAATTCAATGCCAAGGACTTCAGTTAAATAGTCAAAAACTTTATTGACCTCATCCTGAGTTTGCTCTTTCAAAAGGAACATAAGCATTAACTTACAGTTTCTAAAAAGCATCGTCAAAAAACATGGTTTTGTGCCTTTAACACCCTCCACTGTATCCATTTCTACGATGTATGTAGGTTTATTTTTATTTATATATTCTTGAAACTCTTTGTAGCCTCTATCTTTTCTAAATGCACGATCTTTTGTACTGGTGGCAGTTTTTTTCTTCCTTGGTTTGTATACGACCTTACGACGTAAATCCATATTTCTGACTTCGAAAACACCACTATCAATATAGGAGTAAATAGTTCTTCTTGAACAAGCAATTTCCTCTGCATGAGAAGCATAGATATGAGCTATTGATTGTCCCTTTTTAATGAGCGGAGACAGCAGGTCATTTAATTTCTGAATGCTTTCAGGCGTTTGATTAATACCTTCTCTGCTTGTCGTTCTCAGTGTCTCATAGGTATCCTGAGCGTACTTGGATGAATATATTTTTCTATCCATCATGCAGTTCGTTTTCTTTGGACAGCCGTTACATGCATATGGAGGCTTAGCAAGTTTTTCACACTGTCTCGGCTTATAGTGATTACAAATTTCACTGCATCTTGCCTTTCTGCAGTTAACACATTTATGAGTGCACTCATTATCTCCGCATCCATGAAGTATCTTGCATACATTGGCTTTCGGTTTAGAGGCATCGTAATTATTAGCGCAGGGTATAGGTGCAAAGGCATCAGGCTTACGTTCTTTAATAACAGAATGACCTCTTACCTCTTTAGATATAGTGCTAGGATCCTTGTTTAAATTTCTAGCAATAGTTCTAAATGATTCGCCATTATTTAGACCTTGTTCTATACGAATTCTTCCTGATAGATCTATATGCTTCTGATTGCCTTTTGGTCGGTTCTCATTCATAATAACCTCACTTTCTGCACAGGCAGGCAATCAACTGCCTTGACATTGTACAAAAA
>NZ_KI271104.1 GCF_000469345.1 Eubacterium ramulus ATCC 29099 | reverse complement strand
CATTTATGGGACTACTTGCAGACATTTACTGGCTGCTTTTTAAGTCAAACGACGTGAGACTTGGTGCATGGCTCTGGTCAGCGTAAGCTGACATATTCATCTCAGAATCACTGCACATCTACACTTTGTTTCGGTCGGCAAAAAACCGGCAAATTGTCCAGTTGACAACCTGCCGGTTTCTAAATCTCATATACTTATCTCTTTATCGACTATTCGCTTTCTTTTTCCATGTTCGCAAAATGTTCCAGTCTCATCTGCTCCATATATTCATCAAATTCCACCGTTTCCTCCGGTGCCTGACCTTTTACCTTATGGATTGGGTTATCTTCATACCCGTTTTGAATCGCAGAAGTCATCCATCCGATCAGATTACGGATATTTTCCTGCTTGCAGGCCAGTTCATATGCATATTCAATCTTGTTTATATCATAATTGGCAACTTTCAGCAGCGCTTTCGCCTGGGAAATCTTGATTTTTTCATCAATGATATCCATGACTTTATCAATCAGATCATCCAGTTCCACATCATCCGGTGTCGGAACTTCTTCCTCGACCGTCGGCTCTACATTCATATCTTTTTTAGTTACTTCAAAGTCAATACCATAGATTTTACCGCCACGGCCGCTTCGCATCAGATCATATTTTACGGAAATATCAGACTTTTCATTGATCTCATTTACCGCAACATCCAGTACACGACGCTTGAAATCGCACCATTTATCAAAGGATTTCAACTTTTCATGCACCAGTTCATTTACAATATAATCATAATCAATCTCTTTTTTCTCCAACTCACGCTGAATATCACGATTGATCTTTCCTTTGTCATCCTTGATCTGAACTGTACCGAGATGAAGTTTGATTTCAGAAACTCCATATTTTATATGGAAAACATTACCGGTTTCCTTATCATATTTTGAATGATAGGCGCGCGAAGAAAGCAGCTCGTACAGACGGTATGACCACCCGGAACGAAATGATAACATCATCGGAATATTCAACATTGTAAAATTAGCTTTCAGATCATAGATATAATCTTTGATCTCCGGTTCAAACTTAATCTCCATAGTACCGGAACCGGATTCATAACTTACCACACCTACCAGACTCATACACTTGAAACTGCCGTCCGCAGATTCAATAAACATAGTACGTCCCGCCAGAGAAGTAGCCACATCCTTCAAATATGTACCCATTGCATTCCCTGTTACATGCAATACTTCTTTAATTTCTTTTGTCCGGAGTGTTGCTACCGGACGTCCCTGATCACTGAGCCGTACTTTTGTCAAGGCCAGTGCAAGCACTTTATTTTCCAAAAGCGATGCCCGGTATACAGAAGAAATAAGGAAATTACTTTTCTTCAATATATCAGGAAACATCGTCTTTTCCGATTTTGCAATTTCGTTCTTTGTCATTGGTGTTTCTCGTCCCTTTATAAACATGAAAAATTATATCCTTAATTATGCCTTTAAATCCTCAATTTGTCAATGAAAAAACTGTCAGACTTTTTCTGAAAAGTTATCAACACCCATAAATGTCCGCTATAACAATATAAATCATCCTATATTTGTCCGTTATTTGGGATACTTATCCTATAAATGTCCGCTATAACTTGTATGTCCTCCTATATTTGTCCACTAAATAGCAGATTTGCTCCCCATAAATGTCCGTTTCTTTATTTTTTCTATCCCACATTTGTCCGTTAAAAACAATCGGTTCCTATAAATGTCCGTTAAAACATCTGTTCGATACCATATTTGTCGTATTGTTCTCAAAAATGGGCCTATAAATGTCCGTTAAAAAAGGGGTCATCCTACAAATGTCCGTTAATTCATCCACTCATATCCTAAATTTGTCCGTTAAAAAAGTATTTTCTGGAACTTACGGCACAATATCTGGGGATTTCCTTTTTTCACTGCATCCCAAAAATGTCCGTTAAAACGTCTGTTTGCCTCATTTATGCCGTTTCTTTCAGAAAACTATCCTAAATTTGTCCGTTAGTTAACCAAATATCCGCAAATTCATCCCACATTTGTCCGTTAGTTAATAAAAAAGACTCCTATAAATAGCCGTTTCTTTATACAATAGCCTCCCACATTTGTCCGTTTCTTTCGGATTCTAAATTGTAAAACAATTCATTTTTCCTCAATTCTGCCGTAAGTTTCATGAAATAGTCCCATAAATGTCCGTAATTTCGTTAAAATGCATGAAAATTTAGCTCTTTTTTCTTTTTAACGGACAGATATAGGACCCAAATATGCCTTTTTCTTTGCCTAAATATGCCTTTTTCTTCGCCCAGAGCCGGCTTTTTCTTTGATTTTCCGGCCATCCCACATTTGTCCGTTTCTTTACCCATGTATTATCGCAACTTTTCCTACCCCTCACCGTTAATTGTCCTATAAATGTCCGTACTTTATTTTCATAACCCCAGTAAAATCAACACTTTTCGACCTTTTTCATGCCTGTAATATAAAAGAATAGAAGATTGTTGTTTACAAATAAATAAAAAGAATAGAATATTATCAACAACGGCGTTGTTCCCTGTCGATAACCTCCATTTATTTTGATCCACAATGCCGATTTTTTCTTTTCTTCTTAGAACAACAAGAAAAAAAACTTCAATACTTAACTTAAATTTTTTTTCTGATATACTGGAACAGGTTGTTGTTGATAAGTACAGCAACAATTTATAACGAAAAAAATACATAATTATCAACAGAAGGTGAAAATATGGAAAAAGGGATTGAAATCGTAGCAAGATATCATTGTCCAAAGGAGTATTTTGTAGAAGTTACAACAGAAAAATCTGTTCTGGCAGGAAGAGATTACTGGTTATGTAAAAAAAACAGTCCACGAAAAGTATTTATGTTCAGCGGAAAATTCAAAAATGAAGATCAGGAAGTACATCAGATTATCGATCAGCTGAAAAGCAGTGTAAAGAAATACGAACAACTGTAATATCCGGAAGTTGTATATTTGGAGGGAAGTTTGTCGGAACACCGGCGGTATCATAAGAAATACTTATTATAAAAAGATGAGAAAAACAGCAGCGAATTCTGTACATTGGATTCGCTGCTGTTTTTTATACATTAAATGTATAATTATTCATTTTAAGAATTATTTACTGAATGTAAAAACCGGATCCTTTCTGGGTCCGGTCTTATGGGGAGAGTGAGTTATGAAAAATTTATCTATATAAAGGAAATAGTTTTTTGTCGCCTCTGAATGTGCCAGTGTTGGTTAACTGACTACCCTCAGAAGCTTTTTATAAGTATCAAGTCTTACATCTGTTTCACTTGATTTATTTGATACTGTTATATTACTTGGAAATTGTGTTCATTTTGTGGCGTAAATATGAAGAAAATGGAAAGTATCTCTTAACAAATTATAATCATATAAATTTATGTGAATGCTCTTTGTTATCTAAATAGATTTGGGTGTAAATTGCAACAATTGGATCTGCATTTCCATAATGCGTGTGAAGTGTAACAATAGGATTTGTGTTTCCTAAATGTATGATAAGGATTTATTGACGTGTGTTTTTGATAATGATAAACTGGAAATATCAGAATGCAGGCGGCATTCCTGCACGAAAGTATGGGAGGTATTTCATTATGGAACAGCAGATTTTTACCAACGAGAGCATTTTATCCTGGTTACAGTATTTTGCAAAAAATACAGCCATTGATCTGGAAAAAGTAAAGATGCTCGATATCACCCGAAAAAATAAGAACCTGATTCCAACGGTAGAATCACATAGAGCCGTGCTCGTATTTACAGAAGCTGGTATTGCAGATATTTTTTACCGGATGTGGAATGCGGGACTTGGCGATTGTGAAGTCTGGTACAACGAAGGATCTGAGCCGGCAGGCGAGATCAAACATGATAAAGTAAGCAATATGATCAATCGTGGCATCAATGCTTCCGCAGGTATGTTGATTGTCAACGAGCATGCATGCAATACTTACAAGATTGGTATGGACAACCATAATTTCAAACGTGGTTCCATTCATTATGTAGGAAGTGAGATCCGTTCCGTTATTTTAAATAAGATGCATGTAGGTCATCAGGACGATATCTGTATCATCAGCGGCGAGAGTATTGCCATTGAGGCGGCACTGATCGCCACAGAGGGCACTGTCATTGCCGTGGAGTATAATAAGGACGACCGTGCGACTATGGAAGAGAATATCGATCATTTCGGTTTGCACAACATTCAGGTTATCGATCATGTGGACGAGGAGACCATGAAGGACTGTCCGGTTCCGTCACTGGTATTTATGGTGGCATCAGCCAGCATGGAGCAGGAAATCGCATATCTGACAAAATTAAATCCAAAGATCAATATTGTGATCTATACCCTTGATTTTTGTGTGGCTGCATCTATTTCCGCCATGTTTGAAAAATATGGCATCAAAGATACCGAAGTTATCCAGGTATCCGTATCCAGATTGAACAGCAAAAATTCCTTTGAACAGCAGCCGGCTCCATGGATCATTTCCGGAAAGGCAGACTGTTAAGATGGCAAAAGTATTATTGTTTCAATGTGAAAATGAGCGGGAGATCCGCCAGATTCTGACTCCGATGAAGATTCAGGCGGTGTCCGTTCCGAAGACGAAGTTTCATATGACGTTAAAAGAACTTGAACGGGAGGATGATGAGGAAGGCTATTTTGGAGGAGCTTATCCGGAAGGCAGCATGATCGTGATGTGTGACTTCACAGAGAAGCAGCTGGATCGGCTTCTGATGGATTTTCGTAATCGCAACGTAAAAATAGACTATAAAATGGTTATGACGGCTACAAACGCCTCCTGGGACGTTTTACACGTATATTTTGAAGCTCAGCGGGAGAAGATGATGTACGAGATGGCGCAGCGGGACAGAAAGCGTTTTTAGCATCTTTCTTGGTGGCTGAAAATTTTGGCTTGTGAATGCATCAGCCATCAATCTTACTTTTTCAGTTAACAATCATAAAAGAAAAGAAGAAATTTTCCTCTGCAAGCACTTATTAGCTGCGGAGGTAAATTTCTTCTTTTCTTTATCATAACTTATCGTTTAAAAACATTTTTTAAAATTAGCTTAATGCTGCAGTGATGATAGCCATGGAGTATACTTCCAGTGCGTTGCATCCTCTGGACAGATCGTTGATCGGTGCATTCAGACCAAGAAGGATCGGGCCGTAAGCATCGAATCCACCAAGACGCTGAGCAATTTTGTAACCGATGTTACCGGCGTTGATGTCCGGGAAGATAAATGTATTAGCATGTCCTGCTACTTTTGAATCCGGGCATTTTGTCTGTGCAACACGCGGAGATACAGCAGCATCGAACTGAAGCTCACCATCGATAGCCAGATCCGGATTAGCAGCTTTTGCTTTTGCACAAGCGTTACGCATTTTGTCAACATCCTCACCTTTACCGGATCCGAGTGTTGAGTAGCTTAAGAATGCAACTTTCGGATCAATACCAAAAATCTTAGCACAATCAGCTGTCTCAAGAGCAATCTCTACCAGATCATCTTCTGTCGGTTTGATATTGATCGCGCAGTCACCCATTGCCAGTACTTCGTTGTCGCCTGTAGCAGCCGGACGAACGAGGATGAAGCAGGATGATACGATCTTGTTACCCGGTTTTGTTTTGATCAGCTGAAGAGCCGGACGAACGGTATCAGCTGTAGAATAAGTAGCACCACCAAGTAAGCAGTCAGCAACGCCCATTTTTACGAGCATTGTACCGAAGTAGTTACCGTGAGATAATGCTTCGCGGCACTGATCCTCTGTCATTTTACCTTTACGAAGTTCAACCATCTGTGCAACCATCTCATCCATGCGGTCATAGTTTTTCGGATCGATGATTTCTGCACCGTTGATATTGTAGCCTGCTTCTTCAGCAGCAGCTCTGACTGCTTCTACATTACCAACTAAGATTGGTTTTAAGAATGTACCTGCAAGCAGACGGGAAGAAGCTTCCAGAATACGTGCGTCAGTTCCCTCGGTAAAAACGATTGTACGAGGATTCTCTTTTAATTTCTGTATTAATTTGTTGAACATTGGTTTTGTTTACCTCCATTAATAATTTGATATACTCGTCAGTTCTATTGTAAACGTTTTGCCCTAAAATGCAAGGAAAATGCCTATTGTTTTGTATAAAAAAACGATAAAATCTTTTCAGTTCTACCAGCAAAGTAAATGTATTAAAAAAAAAGGCTGTTTTTATGCTGAAAAAGATACATCGCATTTTTATTAGATTAGCATTCAAAAAGCATCTGATGTATTTTTTCACCGGGTGCAAGCGTCAGAATATTGGAATCTTGTGTCCCTGTAATCAGATGTTCCAGTGTTGTGATATTTCCGGGAACGGTTTTCCGGTCAAAGCCCAGAAATGTGGCAGCCGTATCAGCATACTGTTCCACGGGGGGCAGGTCATAGCATCCTGTATCAAGGACTGTAAGAGTATGATAGCCGTTGTAGAGAGTCTGCAGGATAAAATTACGGGTCTCTTCATCATATGTCTCAGAGAGCATTTTATATTGTTGTAAAATTCCTTCGTGATCCAGAGTCCAGCCCCGGGTCAGATAGAGGGCATCTTTCTGTGTTTGTTTTCTTTCTGTCCTTGGCTGACGACAGGCAAGCATATTGATACAATCGTCAAATTTTGGCAGACGCAGCATTGTGTTCGGACTGACAAGCCCTGCAGTACCGTTGCCGCACAGACCAAAGGTAAGCAGAATCTCATCCTGGTTTTGCAGCTGGTTAATATGTTCCTGCAGCAGCTGGTTCAGATTTTCCGGTCTGTTGTGAAGGCCACGGTCAATCCATATGACTGGAAGCGTAAGGTGTGTTTTTTCTAAAATGTGGTTTACTTCGTCTTCCAGCATGGCGCAGGAGATGAGTGTGCGTTTTTGGTTTTTCATAAGAAGAACGGCTCCTTTGGTTAGCGTTAATGATGGTATCGTATCATAAAAAACACATAAAATGAATATTTTTTATCAGAAAAAGCTTGCATTTTATTTTTATATCCGTTATAATAGCACTTGCGTTAAAGACGTATGCGCCTTTAGCTCAGTTGGTAGAGCAGTAGACTCTTAATCTATTTGTCCAGGGTTCGAATCCCTGAAGGCGCATTATATGAGGTCATCCAAACGGATGACCTTTTTAAATAGGATGACAGGGATTCGGTCTCCGTTCCACTTCGGTCGGTTCAAATCCGAAATCCCCCGGATTTCGTGAACCCCTACGGGTTCGGTCTTCGCTTCGCTCCGGTCGGTCCAAACCCGAGATCCCCCGGATCTCGTGGACCCCTGAAGGCGCATTATACAAGGTCATCCAAGCGGATGACCTTTTTAAATAGGATGACAGGGATTCGGTCTCCGTAAAAAATATATAAGGCATCTCAGAGCAAATTCTGAGGTGCTTTTCTTAGTATACAGGGAGTTAGAACTGCGTATCTTTTGTAAGAAATGTAAAAAAAAGGTAGGGCAGGTATAACTGAGAAATATGTCAGCTTACGCTGATCAGAATCATTTCAACTGGAAGTGAGTAGTTTGTAAAGAAAGAGAGTGTGAAATATGACAGAGCTATTGATAAAGCTATTTGTAAAAAATAGTAAAGATACGAAGGATGTAAAAGTCCGGTTGGCTTATGGTAATCTGGCTGGAATCGTTGGCATTTTGTGCAACGTATTGTTGTTTGTTGGAAAATATCTGATTGGAACGATATTTGGTTCTATCGCGATCGCAGCAGATGCGATAAACAATTTAAGTGATGCATCAAGCAACATTGTCAGTCTGATTGGATTTAAATTAGGTTCAAAAAAAGCAGATGAGGAGCATCCTTTTGGTCATGCGCGGTATGAGTACCTGGCAGGTCTGGTAGTCTGCGTTATCATCGTTGCCATTGGCCTGTCTCTGGCAAAAGAAAGTATTTTAAAAGTCATTCATCCATCTGAGGTGGATTGCAATGCACTGATGATTGTTGTAATGCTGATTTCCATTGCTGTGAAATTATGGATGAGTATTTTTAACAAGAAAATCGGTATGAAAATTGAATCCGATACATTGATCGCAACAGCGGCGGACAGCAGAAATGATGTGATTTCCACGTCAGCAGTTGTAATTGCAACCATTTTATGTAAAGTGACAGGATGGAATATTATTGATGGTATCGCCGGTATCGGTGTGGCAGTATTTATTCTGTACAGCGGTATTGGACTGATCAAAGAAACCTTAAGTCCTTTGCTTGGAAAAGTGCCGGCAGCAGAATTTGTCAATCATATTACAGAGAAAATCCAGTCTTATCCGGGTGTGATCGGTGTACATGATCTGATGATCCACGATTATGGTCCGGGAAATTTGTTTGCCACGGTACATGTGGAATTTCCGGCGGAAACACCTGTCATTGAGGCGCATGAAATTATGGATGAGATTGAGCGTGATTTTCAGAAACAGGAGCATATGATCCTGACCATCCACTACGACCCTATTGTGGAGGAAAGTGAGGAAGTGGCAAAAATCCGAGCTTTTGTCAGTCAGGCGGCCAAAGAGTTTGATGAGAGACTTTCGATCCATGAAGTACGTCTGGTTCCGGGAAATTTGTCCAGTAATGTAATTTTTGATTGTGTAAAACCAGCTGGATTCAAAGCCAGCGACAGCGAGATTACATCCTACTTGCAGAAGCGGGTGACTGAATGGAATCCGTGCTATCGCTGTGTGATCAAAATAGAGCAGAGTTATGTCTGAAAAATTCGTTTCCGGAAAGATTCCGGTGAGAATGTAAATGTTTCCAGAAATACTTTGTTAAAATAGTAGGTGCTGGAATATCCGAGCATGGATGCGATGCCATTAATTGGAATATCTTTGTTTTTCAGCAATTGAATGGCTTTATTCATGCGGATTTCCGTCAGAAGTTCAGAAAAGCCTTTCCCGGTATTTTTTTTGAAAATACGGATAATCTGACGTTCACTGTAATTGAAAGCAAGAGCAAGTTTTGACAGCGTAACTGTCTGGTAATGCATTTGCATATAATTCAGCAGGGAACGGAAATTTTCATCAGAATTATTGATATATGAAGTGGAAAAAACAGCTTCATCTTCATGGGAACGCATAAGAATCAGAATAAATTCCATGACAAGCAGTTCAATCATTTTATCGCAGTATTTTAGATTATTTTCCCATTCTTCATAGACCTTTAAGACCAATTCTTTTAATGCAGAGTCATTCTGACAGTGCCAGATAATATAGCCGTTAGAATCTCCGTAAATCACATTGGAAAACAGTGTGGATAAATAATTATTGTTATTCAGTAAATGAAAGAAAACAGTATCAAATGTTGTGACACGTAGAATGAAATCAACAATGATGCTGTTTTTATTTTGTGTCTGAAATGTGTGCTGAAGGTTTGGAGGACATAAAATAATATCCCCATCCTGAAGTGGGGTGGATTTCTCCGCATCAATCAGCAGGCTGTGATTACTTTTCAGAACATAATTGATCTCAATAAACTGATGGGAATGCATCAGCAGTGGCATATATCTCAGATTTTTCAAAATACAGACATTTTGATTTTCCGGGATAAAAAAATCTTCAGAAAGATGTCCGGATGAACCGGTGAGAAAAAAAGTCTGATCCGGGAGCTGCTTGTGCCATTCCGCTTCCAGCAAATGCAGCAGATATATATAATTCTGCTCATTTGCTAAGGGATTAATGATTTTGGTCTGATAAACCGGAAATTTTTTCAAAAAATTTTTTAAAAAATGCTCAGTGTTATTAAGTGGAAGCAAATTGTTCTCTGATATCATAATAACTGTCTCCTTTTGCAACAGCTACTTTCGGAATTTTTCTAAATGAGTCATTCCAATCGTATAAGAATGAATATGTGAATGAGTTTTTTTTGTCATTTCTTTTGAAATAAATGTCATAAAATTTGTGACATTATAGATTATAATCTCATCATCAAAAGAAAACAAGCAGGAGGTTTGTTATGAAAAGAGAAAAATTAAAGTTGTCAACGATTTTGTCTTATGCATTGGCAACCGGAAGTGGATATCAGATTATGGGTTCTTTAGTTGGGGCGTATCTGATGATCTTCCTGACAGATACGTTTGGAGTACCGGCAGGAGCTGTTGGTGTGATTACTGTAGTTGCTTCTATATGGGATGCAATTAATGATCCGATGATGGGAACAATTGCCGACAGAACAAAGAGCCGTTGGGGAAAGTACAGACCGTATTTTCTGTTTATTCCAGCGATTTTGACGGTTGTTGTTGTGTTATTGTTTGCAAGCCCAAATATTGGAACACATGGAAAAATTATATGGACAGCTGTCTTTTATATTTTGTACGGAATGCTCAGAACTGCTATTGAAATTCCAAGTGGTGCACTGATCAATGCTGTTACAGATGAACCATCAGAGAGAAGCAAAATGATCAACGCCTATACAATGGTTATGGGAATTTGCACAACCATTGCAACTTCTTTTGGTCTGGCGCTGGTTTCTTTGTTTGGCGGAGATAATACAGCAAAGGGATACATGATCGTTGTAGGTCTGGCTGGTGTTATCATGACAATTACATGCTGGATGTGCTTTGCAACAACAAAAGAGACTTGTGTACAACATAATGAACAGAAGCCACTGCTGGAAGAAATTAAAAATTTATTTCATGTAAAAGGTCTGTTAAGTGTGATTGCTGTCTGGCTGGCAGCTTATACCGCATATAATATAATGATGTCATCTTCTGTGTATTACATCATGTACTGTTTATGCAGACCGGATCTGATCTCCGTGTACATGTTGGATGTTTCACTGGTTGGACTTCTTGGAATTGTTATCATTGTTCCACTGTTTATGAGATTATTCCACAAGACACAAAAAGCATTTGCAATTTCTCAGGTTGCGGTAATTATATGTGATATTTTAATCGTAATTTTCCATGGAAACATGGCAGTATTATTTATCTGCTCTGGCGTTGCATCTATGTTTGCAACGGCATCCATGCCGTTCAGTGCAATGATGATGACAGAAATGACAGATCTGGTATTAATTGATTCTGGAAGAGTTGTAAATGGAACGATGGCAGCTTTGAAAGGATTTTCCAATAAAGCAGGTATTGCTATTTCCAGCGCAATTGTAAGTTTTACACTTGCAGCAACAGGATATATTGCAAATGCCATCGGACAGGAGCCACAGGCGGTTATTACAGGAATCACGGTTGCAAGATTTGTGGTTCCGGTTATTTGTGGAATTGTAATTATTTTAGCATTAGTGAAATATCCGATCACGGATGAAATCAGACAGAAAGTAAGAGCTGTATATGAAAAACAGCATACAGAAAATAAGTAGTATTAAGAGGAATAAAATGAAGTTAACAGATATTAATATAAGAGATCCATATATATTACGTAGTGGAGATTGGTATTATATGTACGGAACCAGAGCAGAGACCTGTTGGGGAGTGGCAGAAGGATTTGACTGTTTTAAAAGTAAAGATTTGGAGAACTGGGAAGGACCGTTTGAAATTTTTCACAGACCGGAAGGTTTTTGGGCAGATCGTTGTTTCTGGGCTCCGGAATGTTATGAAATTAATGGAAAGTATTATCTGGTTGCCACATTTGGTAGTGAAAAACATAAAGGCATTCAGATTTTACAGTCAGATACACCGGATGGAACATTTCAGATTATGACAGAAACACCTCTGACACCGGACGATTGGAATTGTATTGATGGGATGCTTTATCAGGAAAAGGAAAAAATCTATTTGATATTTTCCCATTCTTTTGAGGATGTTCCGGCTGGTGATATGTGTATGGTTGAGCTGGAAGAAAATCTCAGTTGTATAAAAGGTAAAATTATCACATTATTTTCTGCAAAAGATGCGGATTGGGCTGTTCCAATACCTTTTGCAAAAGCAGAATTTGGAATGGATGGTGATGTATATTTTACAGATGGTCCGGCAGTGTATCGTCAACAGAATGGAAAATTGCTGATTCTCTGGTCCAGTTGGGGCGAAAAAGGTTATACCGTTGGTCAGGCAGTTTCTGATTCCGGAAAAATAGAAGGCCCATGGAGACATTTGGAGCAGATTGTTTTTGGTCCAGATGGTGGGCATGGGATGTTTTTCCACACAAAAGAAGGTGCGTTAAAATACCTTCTGCATTATCCAAATCAACCGGGAGATGAGCACCCTCTTTTACTGGAACTGGCAGAAACTGAGTTGGGATTAAAAGCAACTTTAAGTTAGTGCGGTCAATTTACCTTTTTAGAATTTGCATATATATTACTCAATAATTTCTACTTCAACTTTCGCCACAAATTCATTTTCATTTTTTGTGATAAAATTATTTACCACGTCGTATTCAATGTAAAGATCACTGGTCTTAAGCTGATGCTGTTTTTTATAATTCAGCATTCGTTCATAAGTCTCACCGATTGTATTCCAATGACCGACATGATAGGCTGTCAGATATTTTCCAGCGGGAAGTATCTGGCAGTTTTTTATTGCAGGCTTCTGTCCCATGAGCAGAGCAACATTATCATAGGCATCGTAAATACCATGTTCCACATTTTTTCCGTACTGAAAATAAGCAATATCATAATCCAGATAAGGATTGGTCTTTTGTAACAATGAAATCAGCTTATTGAGATTTTTGGAAAAAGACTGATTAGAATTTGGCTCTGCCTCTCTGTAAAGATAGTAACAGTCCGGATAAGTCGTGATTTCAATTTTTGAAAAATCGGTCTGTTCCGCAATCTGAATCTTGTTTCTCTGTTGCTGCATCCATTTTTTCATGGATTGTAGTTTCTTAATCTGCTTTGCAATCTGTGCTTCATGTTCCAGAAATATCTGCTGAAAAAGTTCTGGGGTTCGCTGTGAAACGTATGTTTGAATTTCCTTTAATGGCATGTCGAGATCACGCAAAACCAGAATTGTGTTTAAAATATCAATCTGATCGATGGAATAAAACCGATAACCCTTTTCGTTAATATATTTCGGTTGAAACAGACCTATGTCATCATAATGAAAAAGTGTATGCTTTGTAATACCCATGAGCTGGGTCAGTTCGCCGGTGGTCAGATAATCTTTGCGTTCCATATACTTTAACTTCTCCTGTCTTGTAATTGCAATCTATAGGCATCCTGTGATTCCTATGCATTATGTGATTTGAGTAGATTATAATTTGATAATGATGTAAAAAATCTCCTGCAGACATGTTGTAAAAATCTGCTTGACTATAGGGTTACCCTATAGTATATGCTGTCAGAAGTCAAGATATAAAAGGTGAAAAAGCACATTTGTCACGTTGTATCATATGGGGAAAATGTGCAGATAACGGATAGAAGTATTATAAAAAAGTATGTAAGTTTGAGAAAGCAGGTGTTTTTATGAGTATGTCTTTGAATCAGGAGTTTACTCCTTTAAAATTATTGCGATTTGCGGCGCCTTCCATCATTATGATGATATTTATGTCAATGTATACGATCATTGATGGAATGTTTGTATCCCGGTTTGTGGGAAGTAATGCATTGTCCGCCACCAATATCGTATATCCGGTTATAAATATTATGATCGCAATTGCAACGATGATGGCGACTGGAGGAAATGCGATCATCAGTAAATATCTTGGTGAAGGAAAAAAGGAAAAAGCCAAAGAAAGACTTACCATGTTTGTCGTTATTACATTAATTGTCAGTGGGATAATTATGCTGGTTACGCTGAGCTTTTTGAATCGGATTTGTTATATGCTTGGTGCTACGGATGAATTGCTGATGTATTGCAGAAATTATCTGATGATTCTTGTGATTTTTACCCCTGCCTGCATGCTGCAGTCGTTGTTTCAAAGTTATCTGGTAACGGCGGAACGCCCGACACTTGGATTGATTTTGATTATTTTAGCAGGAGTTTTAAATGCTGTGCTGGATTATGTATTGATCGTGCATTGCCATCTGGGAATCCGTGGTGCCGCTCTTGCAACCGGAATCGGGCAGTCGGTACCGGCGATTGCGGGCCTGATTTTCTTTTTCGCAAATAAAAAGGGGCTTTGCTTTACAAGATTTCAGGTAAATGTCAGAGATTTTTTGCATGCATGTTATAATGGGTCTTCCGAAATGGTATCTCAGCTGGCAGCAGCTATTATTACATTTTTATTTAATTCAGTTATGATGCGGCTGGCCGGTGCAAATGGTGTGGCTGCCATCACGATCATTTTGTATGGAGAATTTTTATTTAATTCTTTTCATCTCGGATTCGCTGTTGGAATTGCTCCGATTGTCGGTTTTCAGTATGGTGCACAAAATAAAGCTCAGCTGAAACGGATATATAAGACAACTTTTATTTTTGTAGTGGTATCATCTGTTGTGATCACTGTGGTCGCTGCACTTCTGGCAAAACCAATCGTTTCGATATTTACAAAAGATCCGGGAACATGGGAACTGGCCTCTGTAGGATTTCAGATTTTTGCAATAAATTTCCTGTTCAGTGGAGTTAACATTGCGTCTTCTGGATTTTTTACTGCGCTGTCCAACGGAAAAGTATCTGCACTGATTTCTTTTTGCAGAACATTGCTTTTTACCGTTATATTTTTACTCGTGTTGCCGCGAATATGGGGACTGAACGGAGCGTGGGTTGCGATTCCTTCCTCAGAACTGTGTACCTTGGTGCTGTCAGTCTGTATACACGTGAAATATTTTATAAAAAAGAGTGAAAAAAATTATATTTTAGGCTAAAATGAAATGGATGTTATAAATGAAGGGGATAAGGAGGACGCCGTAAAATGGCAATCCATGTAAAAAGCGAAATTGGAAAATTGAAAAAAGTAATGCTTCACAGACCGGGGCAGGAACTGGAGCATCTGGTTCCGGAAGATCTGGAACGGCTTTTATTTGATGATATTCCTTATTTGAAAACTGCAAAAATCGAGCATGATATGTTTGCGGAGATTATGCAGGGACAGGGGGTGGAAGTCGTATACCTGGAGGATCTGACGGCAGAGGTGCTGAAAAATCCTGAGAAAAAGGAGCAGTTTGTTCAGGAGTTTATTGCAGAGGGTGGTGCTTCTGCAACAAAAGTGAGGGAGCAGTTATACGAATATCTGATGAATATTGCAGACGAAAAGGAACTTGTGTTAAAGACGATGTCAGGAATCCGGGCTTCTGAGTTAAATGTAAAAATGAGTTGTCCGCTGGTAAGTCTGGTGAAAAAAGAGAGTCAGTTTTTGCTGGATCCGATTCCGAATCTGTATTTTACGAGAGATCCATTTGCATGTATCGGAAACGGTGTCAGTCTGAACCACATGTATTCCCGGACCAGAAGAAGAGAGACACTTTACGGAAAATATATTTTAAAATATCATCCGGATTTTGCCGGAAAAGTACCGTTTTACTATGACAGAACGATGGATTTTGCCATTGAAGGCGGAGATATTTTGAATCTGAGCAATAAAGTCATTGCTATCGGAATTTCCCAGCGTACAACGCCGGAAGCGATTGAAATTCTGGCACAGAATATATTTGCAGATGAGACATCAGAAATTGAAACGATTATAGCACTGGATATTCCGTCTGTCCGTGCTTTCATGCATCTGGATACGGTATGTACGCAGGTAGATCATGACAAATTCACGATTCATCCGGGCATCATGCAGACACTTCGTATTTTTGAAATTAAACCGGGA
Source organism: Eubacterium ramulus ATCC 29099 (assembly GCF_000469345.1). GTDB lineage: Bacteria > Bacillota > Clostridia > Lachnospirales > Lachnospiraceae > Eubacterium_I > Eubacterium_I ramulus. The sequence goes on along the minus strand of NZ_KI271104.1, from coordinate 10,687 downwards.
GATCAGAAGGGGCAGTTAAAAGTGACAGAGTCCGATGCGATGCTTTCTGATATCCTTGCAAAATATCTGGAACTGGATAAAGTGACACTGATCAAATGTGGTGGCAAAGACAGAATTGCTTCCGAGCGTGAACAGTGGAACGATGGTTCTAATACTCTTTGCATTGAGCCTGGAAAAGTTGTCGTATATGACCGAAATTATGTGACAAATGATATTTTGCGTCAGCATGGTATCGAGGTACTGGAAATGGCAAGTTCGGAGCTATCCAGAGGTCGTGGTGGCCCACGCTGTATGAGTATGCCGCTGGAGAGGAAAGTGTAATTATAAGTCTACTTTCTAAATAATATAAAGAGAAAACCATTCACATTTCTTTTTGTTTGAGCTATGATAATAAATAGCACAAAGAAAGCATAAGAAGTGTCAATGGTTTTCTTTTGATTTATGAGGAGTAAGAAATGATCAGAGAAATTAATGTAAAAGAATTAACTGACAACATCAGCGAGATGTGTATACAGGCAAATCACTATCTGTCGCCGGATATGGATGTATGTATGAAGCAGGCTGTCGAGACAGAAAAATCAGAGCTTGGCAAAAAAATTCTGAACCAGCTTCAGGAAAATCTGGAAATTGCGGACAAAGAGATGATTCCAATCTGTCAGGATACGGGAATGGCAGTTATTTTTATGGAAATCGGACAGGATGTACATTTTGTGGGCGGCGATTTTGAGGAAGCGGTCAATGAAGGAGTACGTCGTGGTTATGTGGATGGATATCTGAGAAAATCCGTGGTAAAAGATCCGCTGATCCGTGAAAATACAAAAGATAATACACCGGCAATTCTGCATACAAAAATTGTTCCGGGTGATAAAGTGAAAATCACCGTTGCACCAAAAGGATTTGGCAGTGAAAATATGAGCCGTATTTTTATGCTGAAACCGGCAGATGGTATCGAAGGTGTGAAAAATGCAATTCTGACAGCAGTCAAAGATGCAGGACCGAATGCCTGTCCGCCAATGGTTGTGGGCGTTGGTATCGGTGGAACTTTTGAAAAATGTGCGCTGCTTGCAAAACAGGCTCTGACCAGACCGGTGAATGAACATTCCGATATTCCATATGTCAAAGAAATGGAAGAAGAAATGCTGACGAAGATCAATCATCTTGGCATCGGACCGGGTGGACTTGGCGGTACAACCACAGCGCTGGCAGTCAATATAAATACCTATCCGACACATATCGCAGGACTTCCTGTGGCAATCAATATCTGCTGTCATGTCAACAGACATGCGGTAAGAGAACTGTAGGACAGGAGGAAATTATCATGGATAAACATATACATACACCAATTACAGAAGAAATTACCGCTGACTTAAAAGCAGGCGATTATGTTTATATCACAGGTACACTTTACGTGGCCAGAGATGCTGCTCACAAACGCATGATGGAAGTACTGGATGAAGGAAAAGAACTTCCAATTAATATCAAAGACTGCACGATTTATTATATGGGACCGTCTCCGGCCAGAGAAGGACGACCGATCGGTTCTGCCGGTCCGACGACCGCAAGCCGTATGGACAAATACGCTCCGCGTCTGCTGGATCTTGGTGAAAAAGCCATGATCGGAAAAGGAAAACGTACCAAAGAAGTTATTGATGCAGTCATCCGAAACAAAGCAGTTTACTTTGCAGCTATCGGCGGAGCAGGCGCATTGCTTTCAAAATGCATCAAAAAATCTGAGATTGTCTGCTATGAGGACCTCGGTGCAGAGGCAATCCGTAAGATTGAAGTAGAAGATTTTCCGGTTATCGTAGTCGTAGACTCTGAAGGAAACAATCTGTATGAAACTGCAATCAAAGAATTTGCGGTAGAAGATTAATCGTTATAATTTTTATTTAGAAGATGATGAAATAAAGGAATCACACATAGCTTTGATAAGTACCTAATAGTGGTAGAAAATATCAAAGTATGTGTGATTTTTTGATAGATAATGAAAAAAGTGAAAAAATAAAACATTTTATACTGAAAAACGTGATATAATATAAAAAATAATATAAAAAAACGTGAAAAAGAAAATAAGGAGGTATGGAAATGTATTTAAAGAGAAAAATAGATGATTATTTGCTGGAATGGAAAAAAAACATGGACAGACTGCCTTTAATTATAAAAGGGGCAAGACAGATTGGAAAAACAGAGTCTATTAATCAATTTGCAATGGATAATTATAAGAATGTTGTAAATATTAATTTTGCATTGGAGCCTAAATATAAGACAATACTGAGCGACGGATACAGTGTTGAGGATATTATCAAAAATATTTCTCTAATAGATCCATCAAAGAAATTTATTGAAGGGGATACTTTGATTATTTTTGATGAATTACAGGAATATCCAGATGTTGCAACTGCGTTGAAATCTTTTAAAATAGATGGGAGATTTGATGTTATATGCAGTGGTTCTTTATTAGGGATAAATTACAAAAGAATCCATAGTAACAGTGTGGGATACAAAACAGATTATGAAATGTATTCTATGGATTTTGAAGAATTTTTATGGGCAAAAGGATATTCGGAAGCACATATTAAAGATATGTTGAAGCACATGAAGACAGGTATTCCATTTTCAGAAACAGAAATGTCTGTATATAAAAAATTGTTTTTGGAGTACTGTGTGCTGGGAGGAATGCCGGCAGTTGTAAATTTGTATATAGAGACAAATACGTTTTCAGGTACTTTAGAACTACAGAAGCAGATACAATTAGATTATGAAGAAGATATCCGAAAATATGCGGAGGGACTGGATCAGACAAAAATTGTAAGTGTTTATCGAAATGTTCCGGTACAGCTCGCAAAGGAAAATAAAAAGTTCCAGTTGAGTAAAATAGATAAAAAAGCAAGAAGCCGGGAATATATGGGATGTATTACATGGCTTGTGGATGCTGGAGTAATAACAACATGCTATTGTCTTTCATATCCGGAACTTCCATTGAAAGGAAATTACGATGATTCAAAATTCAAGCTGTATTATCCGGATACAGGTCTTTTGATTGCGTCATTAGATGAAGAAGCGCAGGAAGATTTACGTGCAAATAAAAATCTTGGTGTTTATAAAGGAGCTTTATATGAGAATTTTGTGGCAGAGGCGTTTGTAAAGCAGGGATTAGGATTATATTATTATAGAAAAGATAACGGAACGTTAGAAGAAGATTTTTTTGTCAGGACAAAAGATGCATTGGTGCCAGTAGAAGTAAAAGCAAATAACAATCGTTCCAAATCTTTACGTCAGTTAATATCTAGTGATTCATATGGGGATATTTATTGGGGAATAAAATTGGCGGATAGTAATATAGGAATTGAGGATAAAATTTGTACATTTCCGTATTTCTGTTCTTTTTTGATAAAACGTTATTTGAACGCAGAATAAGCAAAGCGACTGCGTTCATGAGCAAGTAGCGAAAGCGGATTGCGAATGTCCGCTTTACGGAAAATGATGTTAACCTCATAAAAAATTAAGAAATTCATACATTTTTTTTACTGTTTTGTTTTATAAAATAGCTATACTTCAGATCAGAATAAAAGTTATTCATACAGTATCCGATCTGTCACTAAAAATAAAACACAGGAGGATTGAAGGTGAAAAAGAAATTCAAACACAAAAAACTGGTGATTGTGCTGGTTATCATTGTAGCAGCAATCATTGTGCTGGTTGGCGTAGCCAAACGAAAGTTAAACAGTGTAGCAGAGGCGACCAAGATTGTACAGTTGGAAAAAGTAGATAAAAGAGACCTGTCCGATTTTATATCTCTGACAGGAACGGTAAGTGGAGAGACGAAGATCAATTATTCTTCTACAGCTGCGACTGAGATCAAAACTGTAAATGTTCAGGTTGGAGATGTTGTAAAAGAAGGCGATGTGATCGCGACTCTGGATAAAGATTCTATTCAGAAACAGATTGATGTGCTAGAGAAATCCCTGTCAAATGCAGCTGCATTAAAACAGAATGAAACGAATCAGAATCAGCGTACCCTTGAGCGTGCCAAAGAAGATCAGAAAAATCAATTGGCACAGGCAAATGACAGTATCAACAGTGCAGAAGCTGCATATACAGCAGCACAAAACACTATAAATTCATTAAATAACCAGATTAAATCTGTATCAGATCAGGTAAATGCGGCATCTGATGAAGATATAAAAGCAGCACTTCAGGAAAAACTTTCCGACCTTCAGGATCAGCTTTCCAGTGCAAAAAGTGATCTTACATCTGCAGACAGTGCCCGCAAAGAAGCAAAAAACAATTATACGAGCGTGAAATCCTCCACCGATGATGCGATTTATTCTGCCCAGAACAGCATTGAATCTGCAAAATATAACCAGACGGATGACAGTGATACACAGACACAGCTGGATCAGTTGAGAAAACAACTGGATGATTGTACGATCACAAGTAAAAGTGCAGGTATTGTTACTGCAGTTAATGTTTCTGTCGGTGATGTAAATACCGCAAATGCTACGTTAGTAACCGTAGAAAATAATACTGATATGATCGTGAATGCAAGTGTAACAGAAAAAGATATTCTGAAACTGCAGGAAGGTATGAAAGCAATCATTACTTCTGATGCGTTGGATGATCAGGAAATCAATGGCGAAATCATCAAAGTAGTAAAAGTATATAATGCTTCCCAGCCGACAACGGAACAAACCGGGAAGGAGACTTCCGGAGCCGCCAATACAGGTGGATTTTCGGTACAGATCAAATTAGATCCGTGTGATCTGATCAGTGGCATGAGTGCAAAGGCAAAAATTGTCCTGACAGATCGTGAAAATGTGCTGTCTGTACCGTATGATCTGGTGCAGCAGGATGAGGATGGCAAAAGTTATGTCCTCTGTGCAGAAGAAAATAAAGATGGTACTTATACAGCTGTAAAGAAAAATATTACAGTTGGTGATGAGATTAATTATTATACAGAAGTGACCGGTGGCGATCTGAAAGCAGGAGATTACATTATCATGGATTACGCTATATCCGAAGGAGATACTTTCCAGGGAGAAAGAGGAAGTGATGTAAGTGAAACGGAAGATGGCGGTTCTACAAGTGTAAGTTCTGAAGTAACTGCGGATTAATCATGGAGGTTTTTATACATGTCAAATGAAATTATGATCCGCATGGAACAGATCGTGAAGACATATTACATTGGTCAGCCAAATGAATTGGAGATTTTACACGGAATCAATCTTGATGTCAAACGGGGCGAATTTGTTTCTATTGTAGGAGAATCCGGTTCCGGAAAAAGTACGCTGATGAATATTATGGGTATTCTGGATCGCCAGACTTCCGGTAATTATTTCCTGGAAGGCGAGGATGTCAACAGCATGGATGACACCGTCCGAAGTGTCATGCGGAATGAAAAAATTGGCTTTGTGTTTCAGAACTTTAATCTGATTCCGAGAGCAAATGCCTTAAAAAATGTAACTTTGCCTTTGATGTACAGTGAGCACCGTCCGAAAAATGCAAAAGAAATCGGTATGCAGATGTTGGAACTGGTGGGAATGGCAGATCGTGCCACACACCGTCCAAATGAGTTGTCCGGCGGACAGAAGCAGAGAATTGCGATTGCCCGGGCGATGATTAATGATCCTTCCATTATCCTTGCAGATGAGCCGACCGGTGCACTGGATTCCCAGACCGGTCATATGATCATGGATATTTTTCACAAGCTTCATGAAGAACAGGGAAAAACAGTCGTACTGATCACTCATTCAAAGGAATTGGCTGCAGAGACCGAGCGAATTGTCACATTAAATGATGGTATGATCGTATCTGATAGCAGAAAAACAGAAAAAGGCTGTGATTTGTCAGGTTATCACAAGATGAATGATGGATGCAATAAGCCAGAAATCGGAGAGGGGGGAACGCTATGCTGATAGAGAATATCAAAGAAGCCTTTCAGAACCTTCTTTCCAATAAAATGCGTTCCCTGCTGACTATGCTTGGAATCATCATCGGTATTTCTGCGGTTATCACGATCACGACCATTGGAACATCTATCAAATCAACGTTGAATGCTACATTAAACTCCCTTGGTGGAAACAGTATCAGCGCCAGTGTGGATGCTATTTATCCGGAGGATGATGCGGACTGGTCAAACTGGGAATATCCGAAGATGACAGCAGATGATTATATTACGCAGGATATGCTGGATGAATTACAGGAAACATACCCGGACGAAATCGCAGGTTTTGGTATTTCAGCTTATCTTGGCAGCGGTCAGATTTACAAAAACAGTGATAAATATGCGAATGTGGACGCAACAGGAACGACAAAAGAAGAACTGGAGCACATGAAAATTAAGATTCTTCGTGGACGTAATCTGACAAAGCAGGATATGAAAAAGGAGAAACGTGTATGCGTTGTATCCGATACGATGGCATCCTATTATTTCGGCAGTGAAGATCCTATCGGACAGCAGATTATTTACAGTGGAAGTGATGGTTATTCTTATGAATTTACAGTGGTAGGTGTGTATGAATATAATGCTGCTATTTTTGGTAAACAAGATACGACGATTCCGGAAAAAGACCGCAGTACTACCATGTATATTCCCGCCACAACTGCAAATAAATTAAATCATAGTGAAACGACCAATGGATATACGTATATAAGTGTCCTTTTAAAAACAGGTGCGGATCAAAAACAGGCAGAAACAGATATTCAGAGCTTTTTTGCAGACAAATATGCGAAAAATGAAAAATGGCAGGTCACAACATACAATATGTCTTCGGATATGGGCATTATTAATACAGTCATTAATGTAGTAACTGTGGCAATTTCTTTTATTGCAGCAATTTCCCTGATCGTTGGTGGCGTTGGTGTCATGAATATCATGCTGGTGTCTATCACTGAAAGAACAAAGGAAATCGGTATCCGAAAAGCGCTGGGTGCTAAAAATAAGGCCATCAAGCAGCAATTTCTGATCGAATCTGTGGTACTTTGCCTCGTTGGTGGAATCATTGGAATTTTGATTGGAATCCTGTTTGGATTTATCCTCGGAAAAGTGGCGATGCTTGTCATCAACAGCTACTACAGCGATTATGCAGGTTATATTATCATGAATGTACATCCGTCTGTATTAGCAATTATCCTTTCCGTATGCTTCTCAATGCTGATCGGTGTGTTCTTCGGATCTTATCCGGCGAAAAAAGCAGCAAAGATGGAAGTAATTGATGCACTGAGATATGAGTAAATTTTGTTACTCCAGACTGAGATAAACTATTGATGATTGTACTTTAAAATGGGATATGATAAGATACGAAAAAGAATGAATAGAAAGTAGTGATACTCATGTCCACACAGAAAGGAACTCTGATCAACAAATACACACCAAACTATGTCATCTTTGACCTTGAGACGACTGGAATCTCTCCGAACTATGATGAAGTGATTGAGATTTCGGCGCTGAAGGTTAAAGGTGGCGAAGTAGTGGATGAATTTAATACGCTGGTGAACCCGGGCCGCAAGATTCCATTTGGAGCGACGAAAGTGAATGGAATCACAAATGCGATGGTTGCGGAGGCACCGGCGTTTTCGCATGTTCTGGCAGAGTTTCTGGATTTTGCGGAAGGTCTTGTTCTGGTGGGACATAATATTGCACGGTTTGACATGAAGTTCATCTGGCGTGACGCCGAGCAGTATTTTGGCGAAATTCCGCAGAACAATTATGTGGATACGCTGCAGGTGGCGCGAAAACATTTGCCGAAGATGGAGCATCATCGTTTGGTGGATCTGGCGGAGCATTATGGTATTTCATCGGAAGGTGCGCATCGAGCACTGAATGACTGTTACATGAACCAAAAAGTGTATGAGTGCATGGTGGCTGAGATGCGTGAGGCACATCAGAAGCGTGTGGAGGAAGTCAGAAAAAAGGCATCGGAAGACGTAGAGGTTCAGCAGCGACCTCAGCATTTTACAGTAAAAATCCGGGGTGTGGTGGAACGCATTACTTATCAAAATCCGGAAAATGGCTACACGGTCCTCAAATGTGCCGTAAAAAGTTACAAAGAACTTGTGACAGTCATCGGAAGTCTGCTGGATGTGAATGTTGGTTCTGTATTGCTGATTTATGGAAATTGGAAAGTGGACAGTCGTTACGGCAGACAGTTTGCTGCAGAGAGCTGGGAAGAAACGCTTCCGGCGACGGTATTTGGTATTGAAAAATATCTTGGTTCCGGTCTGATCAAGGGCGTTGGTCCGAAATATGCGAAAAAGATCGTAGCACAGTTTGGCATAGAAACGCTGGAAGTGATTGAGACGGATATTTCCCGGCTGCAGGAAGTGGACGGCATCGGTAAAAAACGAATCCAGATGATCCGGGACAGCTGGGAACGGCAGAAAGAGATCAAGAATGTTATGCTTTTTTTGCAGGATCATGGCGTCAGTACCTCTTTTGCAGCCAAAATTTACCGTCAGTACGGAAATGAAAGTCTGGATAAAATGAAAGAAAATCCGTTCCAGATGGCAGATGATATCTGGGGGATTGGATTTAAGACAGCAGATGGAATTGCACAGAAGCTTGGTTTTGCGAAGGAGGCTTATGTCCGGTTGCGCAGTGGTATTATGTATACACTCAGTAATCTGGCAGATGAGGGACATGTGTTTGCATATCAGGAGCAGTTGATCGCGAAGGCAGCAGAATTACTGGAAGCGGAAGAATCCAGTATCGTAATGACTTTGGATCAGATGATCGCGGACAAAGATCTGATCTGTGAAACGGTAGACTATAAAACAGATCAGGCAGAAATGAAAGCTATATATCTGCCGGCATTTTATTATGCGGAAGCAGGTGTGGCAGGCAAATTAAAACGTCTGGCACAGGCGCCGGCAGCAGACCGGCTCTGGCATGCACTGATGGATGCACGGCAGAAGACTGGAAACGAAAGCCTGTCCATTGATGTCGGTAAAATTCAGGAAAAAGTACACATGGAATATGATGAGATTCAGGCAGATGCCATTCGAAAAGCAGCCGTTTCCAAAGTCATGGTATTGACGGGAGGACCTGGAACCGGAAAAACCACGACAACGCAGGGAATTATCGCTGCTTACCGTTCGTTTGGATTAAAAATCCTGCTGGCAGCACCTACAGGTCGTGCCGCCAAGCGTATGACAGAAGCAACCGGATTAGAGGCAAAGACAATCCACCGTTTGTTGGAGTGCAAACCGCCGGAAGGATATCAGAAAAATGAGGACAATCCCCTGGATGGAGATGTACTGATCATTGATGAATGTTCTATGATTGACATGATACTGATGAATGCGTTGCTCAAAGCAATTCCGGAGGGGATGCGCCTGATACTGGTGGGAGATATCGATCAGCTCCCATCTGTGGGAGCGGGAAATGTATTGCGTGACATTATTGATTCCGGCGTGTTTCCGGTGGTTCGCCTGACCCGGATTTTTAGACAGGCACAGAGCAGCAGGATCATCATGAATGCGCATGCCATCAATGAAGGAAAATTTCCGGATATTTCCAATGGCAAAAATACGGATTTCTTCTATATAGAAAAAGAAGATCCGGAGGAAGCGGTGCAGGAAATTGTCCGGCTGGTAAAAAACAACCTTCCGCGTTATTACAAAACGCCCTGGAATCATATTCAGGTGCTGACACCGATGCAGAAAGGAATTGTGGGAGCAGCGAATTTGAATCTTGCACTTCAGGAAGCTTTGAATCCACAGGGCGACGGTTTGCGTCGGGGAGGATATCTGTTTCGCACTGGGGATAAAGTCATGCAGATCCGAAATAATTATGAGAAAGAAATTTTTAACGGAGATATTGGAACAGTAGAGTCTGTAGATCTGCAGGAACGGACGCTGAAAGTAAACTTTGACCAGCATATCATAGAATATGAAGCATCGGAGCTGGATGAATTGGTGCATGCCTATGCGACAACGATACATAAAGCGCAGGGCTCCGAATATCCGATCGTGGTCATGCCTGTTCTGATGAATCACTATGTAATGTTGCAGCGCAATCTGATCTATACAGGAATTACCCGTGCAAAAAAGGTTCTGGTTATCGTAGGAACCAGAAAGGCATTGTCTTATGCGGTCAGAAATGTGACAGTTACAAAGAGAAATACTTTTTTAAAAGAGCGCTTGTCTCAGGCATAGGGAAAGCAGACATTCGCAATCCGCTTTTGCTACTTGCTCATGAACGCAGCCGATTTGCGACCTTTCAGTAGAATCACGCACCAAGTCTCACGTGCGTTCGACTTGAAATATTGACATTTGGAAATAGTTTCTTTCTATGAATTTCTATAAATGCAGAGCCTTTAAAAATAACTGATTTTACAAGTGATGAAAAAGTTGTAAAAAGCTATTGACAAACGGAACAAAGTTTTGTATAGTAGATAAAGCGTTACGGCGCATCAATTTTATAAAAAAATATGGAGAAATACTCAAGAGGCTGAAGAGGCGCCCCTGCTAAGGGTGTAGGTCGTTCGCGCGGCGCGAGGGTTCAAATCCCTCTTTCTCCGTTATTTTTTTGCCTTAAAATGAGGGTGAAAAATAAAATTGAAAAAAGTTGTTGACAAGCGCATGGGCTTGTGATAATATATACAAGCTGTCGCGTGAGTGACACGATAAAAACAAATAACTTTTAAGTAAAGTTGAAAAAGTTGTTGACAAGCACTTAAACATCTGA
>NZ_KI271103.1:11587-12010 GCF_000469345.1 Eubacterium ramulus ATCC 29099 | reverse complement strand
CAAATTGCGATTTTTACTGTCTTTTCGTTTTACATTAGACATAGTGTAAAGCTCCTTTCCGTCATGGAATGAGCCGTGATACGCTATACCTTATTATACCATATCTACGGCTCAATGACATTAGATTTCGTCCAATGTATCTATGATTTTTTCAAATTGTTTTCGCTTAATCTGAATACGATTACCGTTCACGATAACCCAGCCAGCGTCAAGATTTTCTTCGGCTAATTTACGCAATTTCTTTTCGCCAATGCGGAAGTATTTAGACGCTTCTTCAATCGTCAGAGTATATTTTTCCCAGATTGGCACATCAGTATTGTTCATAATCTATGCACCCCCTTTACTGTGTGTCATTTTTTTACAAGCAGGCAGACGGCTTTGGAAAGCTCCGTTAGTATCTCAACTATTCCCATTCTTGTGGGC
>NZ_KI271103.1:10354-11487 GCF_000469345.1 Eubacterium ramulus ATCC 29099 | reverse complement strand
TTCATAATCTATGCACCCCCTTTACTGTGTGTTGTTTTTTACAAGCAGACAGACGGCTTTGGAAAGCTCCATTAGTATCTCAACTATTCCCATTCTTGTGGGCAGAACCGCACCATGCGGACGTATCATTATTCTGTGAGGATAGGTCGTGGCAAAGCGACTTTTCCAACGGTCGCTCTCGGATCACTGCGTGGGTCGCTCGCTTTCTTTTGGAAAGGTCATGGCGTACAGTCCCCGTGGCTTGCTATCTCACAAACGTATCTGTCTGCTTTATTCAGTTGTCAAAGAGCTGTGGCGAAAGCGTGTTGCTTTCATGTAAAAACAGGTGCAGAGCAGGAAAGAGGGGATTGAACCAATCATGCTCTGCGGTTACTGCTTGTTATTCTTCTTCGATTTCTAAGGCAATATCAAACCCTAAAATCATTTTAATAAGTGCTTCTCTGATGAGTCCCTTTAACTCCATATCTACAACAATATAAACATTGCCGTATTCATCATAGAGTGGACGCAGACAGCACTTTGATATGTACGGGTCATAAAATGCCAGTATCTTTTCAATCGCTTTTTCGTCCCCGTCCATTGCCTGCGAAAGCAAATAGTAGGACGGCTTCTTCATTGTGTGTTTCATTTGCTATCATTTCTCCTTTAGTATTTTTTTCATAAGCTCTAGTGAATTGTGTCGGTTTTGAAAAACACCACTTCTTGAAATATTTTGTCTTTTTGCAATCTCGGTATCGCTCATTTCCAAAAAATAATACATCAGCAAATTTTCTCGATTACGCTCAGACAAATGTTTCAAGGCTTCTGCCAGTTCATCATCACAAATACGAATATCACTACCGCATACATTGAAAATCGTATAGTCCGTATCATAGTCGTCCCAGACAGCCAGACTTTCTACAACGATTTCTGGAAGTTCACAAAAAAGCGTTTCTTCCTTTTGTCGTCGCTTTAATTTCTTCTGATAGTCCTTAACAACATGTCGGACAACTTTCTTCAAACAACTTTCAAAACGGCATTGAACTGTTTTCTGGAAGTCAGACGGTTTCATCAATCGCACCCCCTTTCCGTTACGACGTGAAAAGTGGTTATCCCTCTTTCGTAAGCGTCAAATAAAACAGTGTATAGAAAAA
>NZ_KI271103.1:0-10254 GCF_000469345.1 Eubacterium ramulus ATCC 29099 | reverse complement strand
CGTATCTGTCTGCTTTATTCAGTTGTCAAAGACCAGACGGGCATAATCAATCCCGATATGAATTAGAAGCGTTTAATATCAAAGTTTAAGATTTTACGAATAATCGCTTCTTTGATAAAACCTTTCATTTCCAAATCTACCGCAAGACGTAAGTTGTTGTTATCGTCGTAAAACGGACGCATACAGCACTGATTGATATATGGGTCATAAAATTCCAAGATTTTTGAAATTGCTGTTTCGTCGCCGTCGCAGGCTTTGGAAATAACCGTGAAAGTCGGTGTCAGCTCTTTTGGCATTTTTCTTTTTCCTCCTCAATCAGTTGCTTTAACTTGTCTAGTGCTTGTATTCTGCACTTCGTTACATTCGCTCTGGAACAGTCAAGCATTTTCCCAATGTAAGTGTCCGTGTCCCCAATGAAAAAATACTGTAAAACGATATTACGCTTTCGTTCTTCAATAGCTTTCAATGCACGAGCCAGTTGTTCATCTTCGATTGATACTTTTTCTCCACAAACTTCAAATACTGCAACATAATCCGTAGAATATGTATCTTCTGTACCTATGGAATTTAAGAGGTCGTCCATAATTTCGGCGAATGGCATTTCTTTTTTCTCTGAACGACGTATCGCTCGATAGAAGTCAATCGCTCTATGACGTATAACTGTTTTAATAGCACAATCGAATTGATGACAGGTTTTTTCTTGTAGTTCTGACGGTTTCATTTTCCTCACCTCCTTTCGCTAGTCGAAAAGAGGTGTCTGCCCCTTTTCATATATACCGCGTTGAAAGTGGGGGACAGCGTAACCAAAATCAAAAAAAACTTAAAAAATTTTTTTCTGGTATGAAAAAAGCCCGCACAAAACATATAGTCTGTACGAGCCTTTGAAACTGTATTGTATTTAGTTCTTATAACAATGCCGTTAGGGTCAAATTGATTGTGTCGAGGTATATCTAAAATATTCCATAATGACAGCTCCTTTACGGCACTATTCTTGTTTATTCAGACAGAAAAGAAATTGCACCGTTTTTAATTTCTAAGATTTCGTCGGCTTCTTCTGCCAAATGCTTACTGTGTGTAACCACAACAACACATTTTCCTAATTCATGTGCAGTCTTTTTCAGCAAAGCAATGATTTCATCAGCGGTAGTTTCATCAAGATTTCCCGTCGGTTCATCTGCCAAAAGTACATGAGCGTCGCTGGCTAATGCTCTTGCAATCGCCACACGCTGTTGCTGTCCGCCAGATAGTTGCAATACATTTCTCTGCCAGTATTCTTTTCCAATGCCGACTTCTTCCAATAATTTTTCAGCATTTCCACTACCACCTAATTTGACATTTTCAACCGTTGTCAAATAATCAATCAGATTATAATTTTGAAATACCAATGAGATATTATGCTTTCTGTGGTAATTCAGCCCTTTTTTTGTAATGTCCTCGCCATTGCAAAGGACAGTCCCTTTTACCACTGTGTCTAAGCCTGCTAACAACGATAAGAGTGTTGTTTTTCCTGCACCACTCGGACCGACAATGGTATAGAAGATACCCTCCTCGAAAGTAGCAGATACATTATTCAAAATGGTTTTATCTTTTTTTGTTTTGTAAGCATAGCTTACATTCTTTACTTCTAACATTTTCGTCGTCCTCCTAACTCATTTCCGATAAAATATCTTTCGGGTTTCTCTTTAGTATTACAATTCCAGATACCAGAACAGAAGCCGTTATCAACACAAGAACACTTACACCGTCCAACAGATACATTTCTGGCGTAACCTCTACGCTGATACTCTGCACGTCCTGCTTTGGTGCAACGTATTCTGTGGATACTTTTCCCTCATTATTCTTTTCTTCCTCTTGCATTTGCTGAACCTGCTGTGATACCAGATAATTTGCCGTTACTTTGGAAACAGCAGGAGCGACAGCAAAGGATAACATAAGGGAAAGAACAGTAATCATAATCGCTTCGCTCCAAATTTGTCCGATAATTCTAAATTTCGGAACACCGAGAGATAAGAAAATACCGACTTCCTGCACTCGATTTTTCAGCCAGAACAGAAATACTAAAACAAGGATAACAAAACTTGCAACAGAGATTACCAATATCATCATTTCGCTTACTTTTGCTAAATCATTGAAGTTTGAGGACATGGTTTCGGAATTTCCGTTATTGTCAATCAAATCATATTGCTCCCAATTGATGTCTACTTTTTGCAGATTTTCTTTTACTTCGTCGTAAGCTTCCACATCTTCCACTTTGAAATAGGCTCTTTCATATAATGGACTTGTTTCACCCTCTGCCTTTTCTGGAAATCTCAAATCTGTAAATATTACATTTTCCGAACGGTAAGTATCTCCCTGCATAAGTGGGGACATCTTTTGATCCACTTGATAAATTCCAACAATCTCAGCTTCTGATACCTTTGAATTTTCAGTATCGTGGTAATCATTAAAAGAAATCTTATCGCCGATTTTCAGATTATTTTGCTTTGCCAGTTCCTCTGAAATGACACACATATCTTTATCCTCTGGGGTTATCATTCGTCCCTCTTTGATATGCAGGTTTCCAGATAAAACATTTCTGTCTAGTTTCATATCTTTGTTTCCAATTAAACTTACACCGCCAACATCTGCATTCTGGTCTACATCTTTATCTTCAATCCTTTTGAAATTTACAGGGTTTACGGGAGTTGTTACTGTTGTAATATTGTAATCAGCAATTCCTTTTGCTTTTGCCAATTTCTCAATGTCTTTTATATCTAAGCTTTCAAATTCATTTGTTGTCCAGCCTGTCCAAGTCTCCACACCATTGATAATCTCTTTTTCCTGATGGTAGCCACCAAAACTACCTTCCTTATCATTACCAATCTTTTCTGAGTATTCACGAACTCGCTTTGTTCGGTACTCTGCATTTCTTTCTAAAAGAAAGCCTGCACCTATGGCTTGTCTGGTTTTGTCCTGCACCTCAATACTGGCATTTTTGCTCGCCACACCTGCAAGAAGCAAGGTACTGATTGCAAAAACAATCAACAATAAGAGAATACTTTTTACGGGCTTTCTGAACACAGAACGCCTTGCCAATCCAAAAAAATTCATGTACTATCCCTCCATTTTTGCTAATATATCTTTTGGGTTTGCTCGTAATATCGGAAGAATGGAACAGCACAATGCCACCAAAATAACTGCACCGCCTAAAAGGAACAACATTCCAATATCTTGTATCTGCAAAACCACTTTCAGATTTTCTGTTACTGTTTCTGAACCGGTAATGACGTTTTGCAAAACGCCCGAGAACAATTTACCAATGGCTGTTGCTCCTAAAACCGAAAGTGTAAATACACTGCCTGCTTCTAATAAAGTTTGCAGGAAAATTTCACTTTTTGTCTTGCCGAGGCTCATAAAGATTGCCACCTCTTTTTGCCTTGTCCGCATCCACATACATAACAGCAGGGAAACAACAACAGTACCAGTTACCAATGTAAGTACCAGCATAAGATTTGCCACCTTACTGATTTGCTCTAATGGAGCAGACATCTGTTGATAAAGGGTATCAGACGTGCTAAGTGCTACATCATTTCCGAATATTTTTTGCAGGCTGGTTTCCAGCACATCTAATTTTTCTGGTCTTTTTGAGTAAATGCAGATTTTTTCAAATTCAGCTTCTTTGAACAATTCTTTATAAGTACTGTTGTCAATAAAGATTTGATTTTCTATTCGATTGACTGCGGTAGTTTCTGACGGCTGGTCTTTTTCCACATTTCCTGCGGACATGAAAATTCCAATAATCTGAACAGATACTTTTGTTCCGTTTTCTGTACTTAATTCAATCGTATCTCCAACTTTTAGCTCATTTTGATTTGCAAGGTTCGCATTGATAACAGCACCCTTTTTCTCACGCTTGATATAATCGCCAGAAGCTAAGCGGTACTGCATTTCTGAAAAAGGGCTGTCCTTTTCCAAATCATCATAGGAAAGCAGTGCTATTTTCAAATTTTCCTCATTCGTAGAAGTATTGAGCGTAACGGGAGCAAAATTATTCGGAAATACCTCTTGTCTACCAATGCGGTTGATAGACGAAACATCTTCTAGCGTTTCAATCTTGTTTACTTCATTCTCTGTTATCTTGCTGTCCTTACTTGTAATTTCAGCCACAATCTTAGAGTTTGTCTTTTCCTGCATGGCTTGTTTGGACTCATTTGTAGTCCTTAAAATCATGCTTGTACCTAAAATCATACTGTTTACAAGTATCAAAACAATCAACAGAAGAATGGTTTTCCCTTTTTTTCGCTGTAAATAGCGAAAACCAAGTTGATAAAACTTCATACTTCACACCTCTATTCCCAATGGGCTATGACAACCTTTGTTGCATTGAAATGATTTGTGTCTGCAAACTCTCCATAGAGATATACTTCAGATTGCTTTTTCACATCGGATATAGAACCCGTTGTTACATTTGTAACACCAGACTGTGCATTTACTGTGGCAATGACAAATTCACAATCTGGGTTATAGGTTACAGAAACAGCATTCTCTTTTTTTTCCATTCCCGGTGCTTCTATTTTTATCCCAGCTCCACCCTCAATATCTTTTGCTTGATTTACCAAGCAACCATTGTCTGTAAATTCCAAAACACTTCCTATCAAATTAGCAGAATCTAATATGTCGTTTCCTTTATTTTCTGAAGAACCATTTGCATTTTCTTCATTCGTATTAGAATTGACAATAGGATTAGACGTATCTGGTTTCTCATCTGGACTTGCACCACACCCCGTCAATGCACAGATACATAATCCAACTGCTATGAATTTACTGATGTTTGTTTTTTTCATTTTTGTATTCCACCTTTCTTGTTCGATATGCCCCTATTGTAAAAGCAAACCATTCTAAAAATCCTGTAAAAAAGTAAGAAAATCATCATCATTTTTTAGAGGATTTTTACAGACTTTTCTGTTATACTGTCTATAATTTATATAGAAAAGGATTGATACATTATGAAAATACTTCTTCTGGAAGATGATTTAGAATTATGTAAAAATATAAAAATTTCGCTGGAAAAAGAAAACTATATGGTTGATTGTTGCAATGACGGGGAAACCGCTATGCTGTATGCTTTAAATACAGACTATGCTTATGACATTGCCATTGTAGACCGTATGCTACCGATTATTGACGGTTTGACAATCATAAAATCTATGCGTAGAAAAGGAATATCTATTCCTATCCTTATCATTACTGCCATGAGTACCCTTGACAATCGGGTTGAGGGTTTAGACGGCGGTGCTGATGATTACTTAGTAAAGCCGTTTCATATCAAAGAATTGCTTGCAAGAGTTCGAGCATTGACAAGGCGACCTGCCAATATCCAGTTATCGTCTAAATTACAATATGGAGATTTAACTTTCGATAAAGACAGTAGAACCTTATCCACACCAAATAATTCTCTTTTATTAACTTCAAAAGAAACCGAGTTGACTTTTGTATTTATGCAGAACCCAGAAACACTATTTTCCCGTGAACAGCTTATCCTTAAAATCTGGGGCAGTTCTTCCGAAGTAGAAACTGGCAATGTAGACAGTTACATTTCTTTTCTGCGAAAACGCCTAAAAGAATTAAAAAGTTCATGTAAAATAACAACGGTCTACGGTGCAGGGTACAAACTGGAGAAAGAAACATGTTAAATAATTTATACCGAAAACTTCATATTCTGTTTGCAAGTTCTGTTATGCTGATTAT
Organism: Eubacterium ramulus ATCC 29099; assembly: GCF_000469345.1. Classification (GTDB taxonomy): domain Bacteria; phylum Bacillota; class Clostridia; order Lachnospirales; family Lachnospiraceae; genus Eubacterium_I; species Eubacterium_I ramulus. The sequence continues at coordinate 4,527 of NZ_KI271103.1, read as the reverse complement.
TACCCTTGTGATTTCCTTTGTCGTTGCGAACACAGTTCATACAGAGAAAATCAACGAAAGCACCTTGTTTCAAAGATTGACAACCTTGCTGATTTATCAAGTTGAAAGTGCTTCTTCGGATATGGATAAATCACTCACAGCCTACGAAAAAAGTTATCATATTTTTTCTTTGATTAACGATACAAAAGGGAATACCATTTATCAAAGTGATTTTCCATTTCCAACGCCTGCGGACAATCTCTTGCATGATGTAGAAAAGCAGATTTCCACACAGCCATTATCCCGAACAGAAAGCGACACAACTTCTCAAGGCGGTTTTCTGGAAATAAGAGGAAAACATCACGATACTTATTTTGTTATTCCTGCTACCATTCGGACAGCAAATGATACCGTATATCATGCAACCTTTCTTTATCAGACAGCCAGTTTGACGGATATTTTACAAAAGACATTGCCTATCTATCTTCTTATCTGGTTTTTGGCTTGTATCGTTGTTATCGTGCTGACCCGTTATCTGCTGAAAAAGTCGTTTGCTCCAACGGAACGGATACTGCAAAGCCAAAAAGATTTTGTTGCAACAGCGTCCCATGAATTAAAATCTCCACTTGCTGTTATGATTTCCAACACGGATATGCTTCTTGATAATGTTCCCTTAAACGAACAGGCAAGGCAAGCCGTACAGACCATAGATTTTGAATGTATGCGGTTATCCCGTTTAGTCAAAGATATGTTACTTTTAGCTTCTTCTGACGCAAAAACATGGACATTGCATAAAAGCACAATCAATGTAGATACCTTGCTCATTACGTTATATGAAACCTACGAACCAGTCTGCATGAAGCAGAATTTAGAACTAAAACTGCATTTATCCGAAGAAAGTTATCCTGCCATGCTTACTGACAAAGACAGACTATTTCAAATCTTGTGTGTCTTTATGGATAATGCCATTCAACATTCCAAGAATAATTCTTTGATAGAGATAGAAGTAATCGCCAATGAAAAGAATATTGCTTTTTCTGTGGTAGACCACGGGCAAGGCATTTCTGATGAAGATAAGCAGTATATTTTTGACCGCTTTTATAGTGGCGACAAGTCCCATACGAACAAATCAAATTTTGGACTGGGACTAAGTATCGCCAAAGAATTAACCCAAATGCTGAACGGCACAATAACTATCAATGATACTGCTGGTGGCGGTGCTACTTTTACTGTTAAATTTCCTCTGAAATAGATTAAGGCTTGCAGATCATACAAAATGTATGGAGCAAGCCTTTTTTCAAATCTTTGTCTTTTTGGTAATCTTGTAAATATATTCTTCTGGGGTAGGGCGTTTATTACCAAAATATTTTTTGAAATTTGCCTGCACCTCTGGGTCTGGGCTGTTCATGGCTTCATCAATCGTTGCTTCAATATCAGCCCGTATATCAGCCAATGAAACACCGCCAGCCTTTGCACCTGCTTTCAAAGCTTTTTTAATATCTCGTTTTTTTAGACCTATCATAATAACCTTTCTGTATTTTTTTCATAGCTGTTATTCTGATTATTCCACGAAAGCCAAAGACGAAAATTCAAATATAATGAAATACATAGTGTTAATATTTCGGCAATGGGAACAGCCAACCATACACCTGTTATTCCAATAAACTGTGGCATTATTAACAAGCCTATCATTATAAAGCCAAATGTTCTTAAAAAAGAAATCAAAGCAGATAGCTTACCATTAGATAATGCAGTAAAAATTGCTGATGAAAATATATTGAAACCCGAAAAAAGAAAACTAAATACAAATATCATAAACCCGTTTATTGCAATTTTATATACCGCTTCATTCGTACCAGTAAATAAACGTACCAAAGTATTTCCATTTATAAAGGATAACGCAAAAATAAATAATGAACCTACAAAAATGAAAGAAATACAGATTTTATATATTTTCTTTAATCCATAATAATTGTTTGCTCCAAAATTATAGCTAATGACTGGGGCAACCCCCATTGAAAAACCAATAAATAATGTTGTAAGCAAAAATTGTGTATATATAATTATAGTAATAGAAGCCACACCATTTACACCTAATAAATTCATCATTGTGCGATTGAAAAAGAATGTAGTAATTGCCGTTGAAAGCTGACTAACCATTTCTGATGAACCATTTATACAACTTTCTCCAAGTACTTTAATGTCTATAATAGGTTTTACAAAAGACAATGTTCCCGATTTTTTACAAAAGACAATTAGCCCCGTAATTGCGGGTATCAAATAACCAATTCCAGTTCCAAATCCTGCACCAGCAATCCCCATGTCAAATATAACCATAAAAAGATAATCAAATACGATATTCATTACACCAGCACTTACAGAAAGAACAAGTCCTAAAGTTGGTTTTCCTGCTGTTACAAATAAATTTTGAAATAGTACCTGCAACATACTTGCAGGTGTAAACAGTAAAATAATAGTTAAATAGTCTTTACAATATGGAAATAAAACCTTATCAGCTCCAAGAGTATATATAATTTCATCAATAAAGATAATTCCTAGAATGAAAATTACTACTCCCAAAATAAAACCAAATAAAATAAGTAGTGTAAAATCTTGTTTTGCTCGTTTGGGTTCTCCTGCCCCCATTTTTCTTGCAACTATGGCACTACCACCCGTAGCTATCATTGTTCCCAATCCTACTATTAAATTGATAACGGGACAAACAATATTGATTGCTGATAAAGCATTTGTATTGACAAATCGTGATACAAATATGGTATCTACAATTGTGTAAAGCCCCATAAATAACATCATGGATATGGTCGGGAAAGCAAATTTTAATAAAGACCCAGTATTAAAATCTTTTGCAAGAGGATTACTATTCATTTGTACTACCCCCATTTTTTGAAAATAATACTAATTTTTGTGTAGGATAACCAAATTCAACTAATAATTCTGCTTCTGCAAAGCCTAATTCTTTGTAAGTCTTACGATACCCCGTATCAGCTTTGTCGCCCTCACGAAATGTTGTTACAGAAATATCTTTATCAACTAAAAGTTCATTCATAACCTTATCTAAAAATAATTTTGCAATACCACATTTACGATATAACGGGTGTACTCCAAAGAAATCAATACTTCCCGTATGATAGTTAATAGACATCAAAGCAATAGCAATAGTATTATCAGTTAAAATCAACACTCTTTGCTCTAAAATACCTCTTTCTAATTCTGTTAAGTATTCATTCTCGTTCAAATTTGGAAAACCGTCTATTACTAAATAAGCTAGTTCTAGGCAGGCAGGTATATCTGTTGTTGTAGCAAATCTGATATTTTCTTCCATTTCTTGTTGTGATAATTTTTGTTTAACTGTCTGTATCAAATCAAATCTAAGCTGTAACGGATAAAATTCTTCGTTCATTCGATATTCGTTAGGCGTTTTCTTATACATCTGCTTAAAAATATTTGTAAATGCCTGCTGACTTTCATAACCAGCAATAAGCGAAATTTCAAGAATAGATTTATCAGAAAACACTAAAAGTTTTGCAGACTCTGTTAATTGTCTGCGTTGTACATAGTCATGTATAGACAATCCAACAGTTTCGACAAACATTCTATGCAAATGATATTTTGAATAACCAACACCCATCGCAATAGAGGATAAGTTCAGTTTTTCTGTGAGATTGTTTTCTATGTAATTGATAACCGTTATAATGTTTTCAACCTTATTGACCATTACAGCACCCTCCTTTCAGCTTAGATTATAATAAATAGTTTTCTTCAAGTTTTAATATATATTGCGGTTTTTGCGTGAATTACTATTTTAGCGTATTCAGAACTATTTGTGAACATAATTCGATGAAAATGTAGTTTGCAAATCATATTTCTATGACATGCAAACTACTTCTTGTGATTTATCCCACAATTTTCCAGTTACTATCCTTATGTAGCACAAGCTCATATTGCGATACCTGTGTTGCCTTTGTCTGATTATCAAGGAATTTCACGGCAACTTTGACTTTCACATTGTCCCTGTCCTTTGTAAAGATAGGGTTTACCAGTTCAGAATAAAGATAGTCCCTGCCGATAGGTTCAATCACATTTCCAGACACATAATAAGCAAGTTCTTTTTCTGTGGCTGTTGGATAGAGCTTAAAGAATGTTTCCAGAAATGCGGTAGCGTCATTGACAGTATCAGCGTCTACGCTTGTGTCTGCTTCTGGTGTCTTTGGCTCATAGTCTGATTTCTCGATTGCTGGTGCAAGGGTAGGGTTCTGAACGATTACCATATCCCCGTCAGCGTCCACATGGACTTTTACGGTATAGGTTGCCGTGACATTACTTGTCTGTTCTCCCTCTTTTATCTGCTGATCTACTTCGTAGGTAGCAGAAAAAGTGTCCGTTCCCGATTGCTCGATATGCCATACAATCACATCTGTAACTGTGGAGCTGGTCGGTATATCCGTTCTGATTGTATCAACATTCAAATCCTGCAATTCTTTTGTCAGATAACCGCTGATTGCCTGCGTTCTTGCTTCAATCGCTTCT
>NZ_KI271102.1 GCF_000469345.1 Eubacterium ramulus ATCC 29099 | reverse complement strand
CAGAGTTTCTTCCACAACAGGCGGTTCCTCATTCCCGCCGTCCGAATAGGCATAGGCCGGGATTGCAAAGCCGCATAAAAGAACGGCGGAGCAAAGCCCCGCCGCCAACATACGAAAGTGTTTCATATTCAGTTTTCCTCCTTTTCTTCTTCGGACTTCGGGACACTTTGTCCCAAAGTGCCTCCGTCCTTCAGCTTTTCAAACAGCAGCGGGAGCTCCGTAAGGGAAATGCTCATACCGCGCACAATGTCCACGATCTCGCTGTTTTCCGCATCCAGCTTTTTCTGCTCCAGCTCCTTGAGCCGGGCCTGCTGTTCACTGATTTTAGCCTTGACCTTATCAATCTCGGCCTGAATTTTCATGCTTTTGGTAGTTGCCATTTCAAAACCTCCTGTCACGGTAAACGCCCGTAGGCGTAAAAATGAGATTGCCAGTAGCTTGTATTCAAGTTTGCGTAGCCGATGGGATCTCCGCAATGCAGCATTTTTCCATCACCGACATAAATCCCGCAATGGCTCACGCCCGGCGTGTCATAGGTGCCTTTGAAGAACACCAGATCACCGGGTTTTGGAGAACTGGTCGGCGTACAGATGTTATAGAGCCCCTGGGCTCCCAGCCTGCCCACATTCCAGCCGGAGTGATTGATAACCCACGAAACGTACCCCGAGCAATCAAAGGAAGTGGCGGGAGAACTGCCGCCCCACACATAGGGATAGCCGATGTATTTCTGCGCTTCGGCAAGCATCGCGGCAAAGGTTTCATCGTCCAGATATTCTCCGGGCACTTCGTAATCACCGGGTTTCCCGGTAATGTACTTGTTCACATAGGGAGAATCCGGGAACAGATCGGGGCGGTTTCCCAGCGTTGCCATATAGATGGCATATCGGGAAAGCTGATCCTCGCCCATAACGTACACAGGTACATGGGACAAATCAAAGTTTTCCAACGTGACCGTACAGATGTAATAATCGTAAGACACCTGATAGGTGTCCGTATGGGAGTTGCCGTCCTCGTCCGTCCATGTGTCGGTTTCCGTGCGATACCGGGTTTCCACCACCAAATCCTCGGTCAAAATGTACTGGCGGTCAAAGAGCATTTGCAGCGTTCCCTGTACCTCGCCTATTGTCCATTGCCCCTCATGGAGCGCACACAAAAGAGAAAGCAGCACATAGGGGTCATGTTCGATTTCGTCCAGATCGAAGTGGTATTCGTCATAGTCATGGGTGCTTTCATAGGTGTCCAGATAATGCTGCAAATCATCTTCCAGCGCACAGTAGGCAGCTTCGGCGGCCAGCATATCACGATCCTCGCAAGGATAGGTGCTGGCCCCTAATGCACCGGCCCCGGCGTTCCCCAGCATAAGCATGGTAGAGGAACAGGACTGCATAGCAAACAGGAGTAACACACAGAGCACCGCAACCACGGCACATGCGGGATGACTTTTGACAAATTCCACTGCCCGGGCGGTCAGGCGTTCTGTGGCTGTGGCAGTTTT
>NZ_KI271101.1 GCF_000469345.1 Eubacterium ramulus ATCC 29099 | reverse complement strand
AATTTCGATACACCCTCTTATTGGACGCTTACGAAATTTTATTGCAATAACTTTGATGGAAAATAAGTAATTATATGTGATATCAAAAAGTTTGCATAGAAAAAGAACCACCTCGGTTTGAGATGATCCTTTCATTACTGCCAACTTTCTACTTATTAAGTTTAGGTTTCATAGCGCGACTAGCACGATCTACAATGTTTTGAGGGACACCCGTAAGCACCACCTCAGAAGGCGATTTCCCGCTCGCAAGCATTGTAATTGCTTTTTCAAATAAAGAAAGTCCTTCCTCAACAGCTTTCTGTTCATACTTTTCCATTACTTCACACACGGCATTCAGCCCCCTTTCTTCATGCTTTAAAGCGTTCATTCTTTTCGTAAATGCCGGAAATTTCGAGTTGTTAACTTCCTTTTTAAGGAAACATTCCATATACTCCGAAACTGTAGTTCCGTCTTTTACTTCCGTATTAACAAAAACTCTGTAAAGACCATCATCAACACGATTACCCGTTTCTCGGATTGTACTATCCACATGGTATAGTACACGATCGGCTTTGAAAATATCAAACTGAGAAATGTACACTACAATAATATCTTCAATCTGCTCGAATTTTTCACCTTCCTGAGAATCTTTCACCGCAATACTAGCTGCATTAAATCTCACTCTGCGGAGATGATCATCATTATCCGAGCGTTGTACCTCGACATTACACTTCTTTCCATTTCCCAAGACACATAAAGCATCTAATCGCACCGATCGACCATATAGATTTCTTTCACTGCTTTGCACAACAACGTCTTTAACTACAAGATTCTTATCTTCAAGAAGAATCTGCAGCATTTCCTGACAGAAATTAACGTCATTTGCCAAAACTTCAAAGAATACATCATCTATTGGACGAAGGTCTTTGACTTTTTCCTCTTTTTCTTTGAGGGTAATAACTACCTTTCCTAAATCCATTACCTTCGTTCCTCTCTTTCCCTGCGTAATAGCAGATTTTTAATTATCTATATGAACAGGGAAAGTGATCCAACATTCCCTGATAATTCTCAAGGGAATGTCCCTAATCAAAACAAAGTAACTGAAAGCTACTAATAAATAATTATATCTTTATGATCTTATTATAGCATACGCCGTGAATTTTACAATATACATTCACAGGCAAACAGACTCCAGAGTTCGTAATTTTTTTGCTACAAACTCCACATTTTTCAACTCAAATCTTTACAACTACATTATACAGAAGAACGCTCGTTCGTGCAAGAAGGAGTTAACCTTTAATTTCTCATAAATCAATCTCCATTCAAACCGTATATTTAATTCACACTATAAGTATGAAATAAAAATCATTCCCTGAAGTCGTTTTGCGAAACCACTTCTACAAGATTCCCCTGTTCCGGTTAAAAGATCACCTGACCATTCTGCACCCGGTAATTTACACCGTACCATCCCACATATCCTGTATAGGAGAAATCCAGCATACCACTGCGGATATACCACCAGCCGTATTCATTCTGCGCCAGACCGGTAAAGCCAAAATTCAAAGCACCGTTTTCGATTCTCCACCAGCCATATTCATTCTGCGCAACGCCTGTATAACCGAAATCGACCTGGCCATTTCTGACATACCACCAGCCATATTCACTGTCTACGACACTGTTGCAGCCAAAATCAATCGTTCCGTTGACGATTCTCCACCAGCCATATTCATTCTGCGCCAGACCGGTATAAGTAAAATCAATGCTGCCGTTGCGGATGAACCACCAGCCATACTCACTGTTTACCACACCGTTATAAGCAAAATTCACCATGCCGTTTTCGATTCTCCACCAGCCGCCGGCATTCTGTGCGACTCCGGTATAGGAGAAATCTACCTTACCATTCCGGATACACCACCAGCCACCGGCATTCTGTGCGACCGTATTTCCCATATCCACACGGCCATTTACCACATTCCACCAGCCATATTCACCATTGACAATACCTTCATCCACACTATTTACAGAAAAATCAATCACACCGTTTCGAATCTCCCACCAGCTTCCGCCGTAAGAAACAAAACCACAGTAAGAATCATCTGCGACACCCTCTTCATTAATGTATACCCAGGTGCCATCCTCCTGCATAACAACCGTTTCTTCCTTCTGTACAACACCGTCATTCATATAGTAGCGTACGCCATCTACCTCCACAAGACCGGTATCATGCCGGCGCGTTCCGTCTACATAGTAGACATCCTCGCCATTTTCAGTATAAATACCGGTTTTATAAGCCGGATTCTTCACCTCTGACGTCAGTGCCTTGATGCAGGCATTTCCATATGGATATGCATAAAACTTATTGTGGTACTGATAAAACGTCTTTTCATTTCCCTTGCTGACATCACAGGACCAGATGACCTGGCCTCCATTCTCGATGGACATCTCCAGCTCACACTCTACCGCATTGGTATCCGTCTGGACCACAACAGAAAAAGTCGTTCCCGGCTGCAGCTCCACAGCATTCTCCAGCGGAATGGTATAGATACCGGCATAAGAAGTCTCACCGGTTGTCGTTGCCTTTTCCTGCTTTGTACCGCTGGTCGGATCTTTCGGATCCTTCAGATCTGTATAAACACTGATCGTATAAGATACATTCGCATTGTGCATCATAGATACGTTGACTGCTCTCAGCTCTTCCGCTTCCACACCAGCCTTTGCATCCTGAACCGTAAATACATTCGCAAGCGTATCAAACTCTGTCGGATATGCGTTCAGACCACCATCCAGCTGATAATTATTGTCATACGCATCCGTCGTATCAAAATCAAACGCCCACGCAGCCTCACCGAGTGAAACCGTCTCGTAAGACATCCAGAAATAATCACAGTAAGATCCCCAGCTGTTTCGGATCAGCCACGCACCATTGTGTGCCGGTTTTGCATATCCTGCAAAATTGTCTCTGGAATAATCATCATCCCAGCCAACGATCATAGCCGCATGTCCGTTGCCGCTGGCTTCGGCATCATAGTAGGTATATTCTCCTTTCTGATTCTTCGCCATCGCCTTATCCAGATGATCATACATCACACCTACCGCACCATGATCCATGATCTGTGCCTTCACACCATCCGTATCTTCCTTCAGGCTCATGCAGTATGCATTTTCCAGATGCGCCACATCACGGCTGTAAGCATAACTGTCTTTCAGTCCTGATTGCTCCACTTTCTCAGCATCCGTATACGGAACATCCGCTTCCTTTACCGCGCCGACCCACTGGCTCATTCTCCGGGCTGCCATCTCATAATTACCGCCAAAATTCAGAAAACTGCCTTTCGCCTCTGCACTGTTGTATTCTGCGGTATCCCCTTTTGTGCCGCCCAATGGATCCGTCACAAAATTATAAGTAAAATAAATCAGCTGCAACTCGCTCAGATCAATGTCTTTCTTTGCGATTCCATCACTGATCAGATCAAACTCTGCCAGACCGAGGGAAGAAAATGCCCAGCAGGTACCATATGGATTCTGGTCACGCACTGCCGGATATTCGCGTCTGCATGCATCAATATCTGTCGAATAAGCAGATGGCAGCATCGCATATGCAGCAACGCCTGCTCTGTGTACAGGCACATTCCTATCCAGATCACTTTCTATATATCCCGTGTTTTGTGCCGTTTTCACATTCGTATCATCGGAAACATTTTTCGCCTGTATCTGCATGGTGCTCAGTGGAGACAATGCCAGCACCAAACTTAATAACAGCGCCTCAAATCTTTTTTTTCTCATTTGAACTCCCTCCGTTATCTGTAAAACCATTAATTATTATATTCTTTATCATTCTCATTGTATCAATCTTATCATGGGCAAATCCATGAATCAACATCATCATTGTTTCAAAGCAATGTTATTGTTAATGTTTTACTCCACTTTTCACAAAATTATTCGTAAACAGACATCCTGCCATACACCCCAACCCATTGTGAATCATATCATCCCACTCAAACAGACCACGCATAAAAATCAGCTGACTGAGCTCAATTGTCGCTGACATCAGGATTCCGATCACCAGAGCCTGATACCACTTAATTTTATGATTCGCAATGAGCGGAAGCAGAATCCCTGCCGGCAACAACAAGATAAAATTCAACAGGTTTTCCTTTAACAACTCCCGGTCGTGGTTACAGATTACCTCCCGCCACGACCAGAATGGCAATAATTCATACTGACGGACCGTTCCAATCCTGGTAAATACCGTTGAGCCAAATACAATTCCGAGAAACACCACCAATGCCACGACTGCCAATGCCTGTATGATACGCAGCTTCTTTCTGTATACACACACCGCCATTCCGATGCACACCCCCGTTAATACCAGCCCAAAAGCCAGTATTTCATACCTTGACCATTGCTTATTATACGTTGTCCATATCTGATAAATATCCATCTATACCATAAACTCCTGCACCCTGTTCATTTTTAAACAGTTTCTCCTTTTTTGATTTTTGCTCTTAATATCCAATACGAATTGGGGAACTTTTTCTTAACAAATCACATTGAAATGTTCCCCAATTTATTAAACACAGGAAATACAATCAATGATGACTGCATCATATTGATCTTTGACACCATTGCAGCAGATTTTGTACTGTCTTTTCCTCTTTTCTATCCTCATTATTTCTGTAAACTCATCTTTGCATATGCTGCCAGAGTAAAACCATCCGTAATTTTTCCATCCCGGATCCATTCGCCCAACTGCTCCCAATCCAATGCAATATGTCCTACTATTTCTTCTTCCTGTATCACCTGTGGAGCTTCATTCAACTCTGCCAGAAATACATCTGCCTTTGAACTCATTGCACCACTGTCCGGCACAATTTTTCCGAAACTTTTCCATTTTTCTGCTTGCACACCAAGTTCTTCCCATAATTCTTTTCCCGCATTCTCCTTTGCAGAAATTCCTTCTTCTCCAAAACCTCTTGGGAAACCGTACTGATATTCCCTGAGAGCATGACGATACTGCCGCAGTAAAATATACTTTCCATTATAATATGGAACGATAACAACCGCACCTCTCATAACGCGGTTCATCAGTCTTTCATATGCAAACAGACTTCCATTTTTTGCACGCACAACATCCACAACCATTAAATGGTAATGGCTCTCGTATACAATTCCGATTCTTCTGCCACTTTTTTGTGCAAATGCATACAGTTCCTTCGGGTCAAGTACCAGCGGAAGTTCCTCAGACTGGGCAAAAAGCTCCGTACACGTCCGACTTAATTCCAGATATTTTTCAATCGAATCCATTTCTGTTCCTTTTATTTCCATTCCCTTTCATCCCTATTTCTTACCAACTTCTTGTGAGCAGGTTTTCATTTTTTATTTCAGCCTTTTTCAACTTTCAGGCGTTCCCGACATTTTCTTACGATTTTCAGATCCGCCCACGTTCTTGTCAATTCCTCAATACTGTCTAAAATATCACAACTTGTCCACCAACGGGATATCATACCCGAAATCCACGAACTCAGAATACCAAAAGCTATCACCTGCAAGACCGCCCATCCTATGGTCGCAGCCAATGAAAGCTCCCCTTCTACAGACACAATATCCTGTAGATAGTTCATTCCCAACTCAATTCCTACAAAGATCACCACCCCAATTAGTGCATCTATGATATTTCTTTTTATTCCTTTATGTATACTTTTATCCCACTCTTTCAGCTCTTTCTCCATCCCCACTTCATAACGGCTTCCCGTCTGTAATTTTTCATCTTCAAGAGCCGGTTTCAGTTCCAGCGTTTCCTGCACATTTTTCATCTGCAAAATCCGAATAGCACAACTCCAGTCCGGGAGTTTTCCTTGATAAAGTTCCCACGTTGTACTATCCTTTGCAGGGAAAACATGGCTAGGAGCAATATCCTTCTCCCAGTAATCCTTCAATTTGCTTTTGAACCATTCACGGCAGGATTCTATATCTTCCGGATCATAATGCTTGGAAATTCCATAAATACTGTCTTCCGTTGTAAGATTATAACATAGATCGAGCACCGCTTCTGCATATTCTGCCTTTTCTCCTTTCTCTTTTTCGTGGAGATAAATATGCCAGGCACTCCGATATTCCTGACGATCCTGTGAACTCAAATCTTTCTCAACTCTTTTCAGAATTTCTACTGTATCCTGATCAGTAAGCGGATATGCAATTTCATGAAGATATTCTGTCAGTTTCTTTTGCTTTACCTTTTTAGGTGGATTCAATGAAAATGCATTGACACTCAATGCCAGCAACGTCTTCACATAGCGGATCAAATATTCTATCTTTTCTTCACTATAATTTTCTTCATTATAACCAGATAATTCCCTCAGACACTCCGGGTCACTATAACGCAATGCTGTCAACAACTGTCTCAGCATCACAACATCATCATGTGCAACGGGAACCCCTGAATAAATAAATGCACTCTTTTCAGACTCGGTTTTCTTTGCCTTCTTCAGAAATTCTTCTATCTTTCCCTGAAAATATTGCGACGGAGTACGCAACGCTCCATACTGCGAAATTCGGATCACCCCCATCTGACATAACTCAAAAAATGGTTCAAATGTATTTTCATTTTCAATCGCAGCAAGAAATGCACGAGAATCCGCTAACTGATTCATGGTCAAGATCACCTGGTTCCCATTCAGTATAATTTCCTGGAACATCCGTTCCTGTGCATATTGAATCTCTTCTTTTGAATTTCTTACAGAATCCAGTTCATATAAATAGACACTCTTATTCATTTCAGTTCCACCTTTTGTTTCTCATGCAAATTTAGTTTTTCTTCGATGTATCAATCGGGTTCATGTTTGCAGTTTTGCAAAATACGTTTGTCCTAACGCAATGACCTCTTTTCTTGGATCTCCATGCACAGCCAAAACCATCTAATGCTATGCTTTCTATTCACAGATTCGTTCTTAAAGTATATCACAGGATAATCTCGTAATCTATATTTTTACCTGCTAACTTCTCCTGGCTCTGAATCGCCTTCTGCTTCTGGTGCAGTTGCACTCTCTATTGGAAGTTAACACTGAGACGGCCTTCCACACTACGCGATCCTACCGATTACCATACATCTTCTCATAATAATTCTGGTACTCACCACTAATGATAGTCTCCCACCACTCACGGTTATCCAGATACCACTGAATAGTTTTTTTAATACCATCCTCAAACTTTGTCTCCGGCAGCCAGCCAAGCTCATTATGAATCTTAGTCGGATCAATCGCATAACGCATATCGTGGCCTTTACGATCCGTTACATGTGTAATCAGACTCTCCGGTTTGCCAAGCTCCTTGCAGATAATCTTTACAATGTCGATATTCTTCTTCTCATTGTGTCCACCGACATTATAAACCTCACCAACACGACCGTTATGGATAATCAGATCAATCGCTTTGCAGTGATCCTCCACATACAACCAGTCACGCACATTCAGACCTTCACCATATACCGGCAACGGTTTGTCAGCCAGCGCATTGGCGATCATCAGCGGAATCAGTTTCTCCGGAAAGTGATACGGTCCGTAGTTATTGGAACAACGGCTGATAGAAACCGGTAAACCATAAGTTCTGTGGTATGCAAGTACCAACAGATCTGCTGCTGCCTTGGAAGAAGAATACGGAGAACTTGTATGGATCGGAGTCTCCTCTGTGAAAAACAGATCCGGGCGGTCTAACGGCAGATCACCATACACTTCATCGGTAGAAACCTGATGATAACGCTTGATTCCGTACTTTCTGCAGGCATCCATCAATACAGAAGTTCCTATGATGTTTGTCTCAAGGAAAATTCCCGGATTCTCAATGGAACGATCTACATGACTCTCTGCTGCAAAGTTTACAACCATATCCGGATGTTCTTCTTCGAATAACTGATAAAGCGCATCTCTGTCACAAATATCAGCTTTTACAAAACGGAAATTCGGATTATCCATCACCGGTGCCAGTGTGGACAGATTTCCCGCATAGGTCAATTTATCCAGACAGATGATTCTGTAATCCGGATATTTATTTAGCATATGAAAAACAAAGTTACTTCCGATAAATCCGGCTCCGCCGGTTACTATAATGGTCATTTTATATTCCTCCTGTATCACAACTCCGTTTAGTCTCTCTGGAACAGATCTCTTGTATAAACTTTGCTGCCAAGATTGGCTACAAAATCAATTTCTAACTGATCCTCTTTACTAATATTCCTTGCCATTTATCCTCTTCCTTTCAGAACTTCGCTGATGCAGTTTGCTTTGTATGTGACATGTGCTGCATCGATATCAAATGCGTCTAATATTACTTTCTGTGTATTTGTAACTGCATGATCTAAGCGATATACTTTATCTAATTGTCTGTTCATTTCTATTTTTTCCAATTCCCTGATTGCCGCCGGAACAGTAAGGTAATTCGGCTTCTTTACCAGCTCTTTCGCTTTATTTTTCAAAGCCTGATAAATCTTACAACGTATGATTAGCGCAATAAATCCGATAAATATCTTAGTAGACGCAGATTCTTCAGAAGCTACCCGCAGACAGTTGTTACCAAGATACGATTTATCTGCACGAAATACTTTTTCTGATGCATCTCTGTTCTTATACAGACCAATCGCTTCTTTTGCTTCCATCTTCTCAGATGAGATAATAGCAAAGTATCCACACAAATCCAACTCTTCCCTGATTACCAAAAGGTTAGGTTCTCCATATACAAAATGTCCGGTTTCCTTGTTATAATGCATATGGAAGTATTTATGAAACATCGGTCCGAATTCATGCTCAGTGTCCTGAAATCTTGCAAGATAGTTCTGCATCTCCCGGATATTTTCTTCAAGTCGTGACCGTTCTCCAGCTGCTTTAGCTGCATTGTAGTAAACATGAACATATCTTTTCTTTGTGTCAGCTGCATATACAAATGTTTGGACTGTTTTTCCATACACTCCGAATTCTGATATCTGATGCCCCCAATCGCTTTCAAAACTTCCTTTGTGTTTACGAATCAGGTCACGGATGAATTCCTTACATCCTTTCACCATAATGATGAAACTGAATCCATTATTGTCCATGTATCTCAGATTTTCTTTGCTAAAATATCCTCGATCAAGAATAAATCCAATGTTTCGATAGCCATATCCCTTAACTTTTTCAATCATAAACTGCACCTGAGAAACATCATTAATACTTCCTGGATACTTCTCATACATCAATGGTTCACTATTATTCAGATCATATCCTGCGGCATAGTTAAAGATTGGGAGACCAGCATCCACCTTAGCAGCCCCGTACTCGACCATACTGATATTTCCGGCTTCGCAGTTCTTATTCGTAGAATCATAAGAGACATAAATCCGTTCTCTATGATTTCTTTCTTCATTCCATTTGTCCAGAAATCCTTGCCTTTGATTCTCATTAATACTTCTGAAGAATTCCGAAAGAGTGGAATCACTATAAATTTTCATGTCTTCTGTAAACAACGGATGGTTAAACGCATAGTCCGGATAATACTGTGCTGCATTACTCTCCGTAATGATTGAATATGCTGCAAAATCAAGAATCATACCAGCTGCTTTAGCTCCAAAAACGTCCTCAAGTTTCTGGTTCAATCCAGTATTCTTAACCACCTGATTAATTACCATATATGTACCTGCTTTCAGACAGCTGCTCCTTTCAGAATCCGCTAAAGACTCCGGCACATCCACTTCAGGAAAGTATTTTCTGAAGTTCTCATTCGGTCTCATCTTCGTTTCATCATCATCTGAAATCTTTCCGATTGTCACCCTTTTGACGGTTGTATATTGTTTCGAAGGATCGTAAATTCGATCACATTCATAATAAACATAGCGGGCTTTTCCCTTGTTACGAAATGTAATTTTTCCTTTGATTTTCGGTATATCCACCACGTAATTTAAGTACATAATTTCTTCCTTTTTATAGTTGTATTTGCGACTAAATATAGTGTGTAAAAAAACCTGCACTTTTGCAATAAAAAATGCAGGTTTTTCCTTATTTTTTCAGTATTTTCAGGGTATTCTCAATCCGTATGATTCACTTGAGTTGCACTTTATTATGGAAGTTCACATTTCATGGACGAAGTCCCTTGACGATAGCCTGAAACTCCTGCTCTGTATCCACAAAGTGGTAAGGTGCGTACTCGCCATACGCAGTTGGCCTGCTGATTGTTACAAGCTGTATTCCCTTATACCCAACGGCCTTATTCAATTCCCTCTTTAATTCTACCAGATGCTTTCCATGAGTTGTTTTCAGAGCAAAACAGCCATGTGCATCACGATCTTTCGCTACTAGATAACACATTATTCAGCATCTCCTTAAATTCATGTTCATTCCGAATCAAGCCACTCTCATACTTTTCGCGCATGATTTTTCCTGTCTCTATCGGATAATTTTTCTTATATTTCCACTCAAACCTTCGAATGATACCGATTTCTCGACTCTGAAACAGATATAGCATTGGGGAACAAATTTTGTCATAGACGATAGAATTTTCTCCCCAATATAGATTCGTATTTGATTTACATTGTTTTCCAACAGCGTTCCTTCATAAAGGCGGCGATAAGTCCTGCATCCACCTTTGCTGCTCCGAATTCCACTATATCTATATCTCCGGCCTGACAGTTCTTATTTGTTGAATCATGCGATATATAAATACGTTCGCGTTTGCATCTGTCCGCCTTCCACTGATCCAGAAAATCCTGCCTCTGGTCTTCTTTTATTGACCTCAGAAAATCTGAAATAAACGAATCACTGTAACATTTCATATCCGGAGTAAAAAGCGGGTGATTATAAGCATAATCAGGATAATACTGCGCAGCATTCCCTTCTGTAATAATGGAATGGGCTGCCAGATCAAGCATGATCCCGGCTGCTTTTGCCCCAAATGAATCCTGCAGTTTTATATCCAGTTCAAGATCTTTTGCAGCTTTATTGATGATCATATATGCTCCTGTCTTCAAACAGCTGCTCCTGCATGAAACTGTTTTTTCCTCGGGCTGCTCAACCTCCGGAAAATATTTCCTGAAATTTTCATTAGGTCTCATTTTATTTTCATCTTCCGGCAAAACCTTACCGATAGTAACCCTTTTTACATTTGTATACTGTTTGGATGGATCGTACTCACGGCTGTACTCATAATAAACATAGCGAGCCTGACCTTTGGTTCGAAATGTGATTTTTCCTTTTACATCAGGTATATCAACAACATAATCCAGATACATGAACATCCCTCTTCTTTGTAGTTGTTTTTACGACTAAATATAGTGTAACAATAAAACCTGCATTTCTGCAATAAAAAAATGCAGGTTTTTCCTTATTTTTTCAGTATTTTCAGGGTATTCTCAATCCGTATGATTCACTTGAGTTGCACTTTATTATGGAAGTTCACATACAATAATATATCTAACATATTTCATAGCGTCTTTAACAAAAGTATTTCCAATGCTTTTATTTGATTATACTTATAATATATTATCTTTCACTCAAATTGTCCTTTTCTCATCCCCTGTAAATAATATTGTCACAGTGATATTTCGCTCTCACACTGTCTGTAAAGCCAACCGGGATCGTAGACTTGATAACTATTATCGCATCCGGATTATACTGAATCCTTGTCATATAATTTCTTTAACGCATCCTTTCTCATCATAATAATTCAGGTTCGTCCCTGGAAAAGCCTCTATGAGTGCTAGTCGTATTTCCGGTTCATTACAAAACACCTCCATCCATATCGAAAAAAATCCATCTCCCAAGGCCGTCATAATAATCTGCTTTTTCATATCATTCTGATATTCTTTTGACAGGTCTTTCATATGATTCCAGTTTTCCAGCGAGTTTAATGCTTTTTGATAAGCTATATTTCTTTGTCCAAATCGTCTATCTCTATCTTTTCCCGTAGGAAAATTGCCTAAACCTACAAGTTTATATGTATTACGTGCTCTTTTCAGGTAATCCCCTGTTGAATCCAGTTTTATCAATAACTCTTCATTCACCTTTGGGATACCATTAATGTACGAATATGCGATAGCAGTATTATCTTCATCCGGCCACAAATAGTTTTTTTTATTTTTCGGCATTGTCTGTGCCTTTTTTCGTGTATTACAATATTTACATCCCAGGTTAAGATTATTCCAGTCTGTTAAATCTCCACCTTTGGATTTTGAAACCACATGTTCTACCTCAGGAACATGTGGTATAGAAAATTCACAATAAGAACAATACATTCCTATCCGTCTCTCTAAATATGGCAATGCGTCCTTATATTCATTTATTTTTTTATATGGAGACTCCCCC
Organism: Eubacterium ramulus ATCC 29099; assembly: GCF_000469345.1. Taxonomy (GTDB): domain Bacteria; phylum Bacillota; class Clostridia; order Lachnospirales; family Lachnospiraceae; genus Eubacterium_I; species Eubacterium_I ramulus. The sequence continues at coordinate 33,292 of NZ_KI271101.1, read as the reverse complement.
TTATTTATTGGTCTCATTCTTTTTCACTTTCCATTTCTGTTCCAGATACTGCTGATGTACCCACGCCATATAAGCAGGATTTTCGCTGTATTCAGCCTCCAGTTCCGCCAGTCTTTTTCCCAGTCTGTCTATGTCTTCCTGCGATTTTGCCTGTGTAAGTGCTTCAAAATACAGCTTTGAAGCTTCATATATTTTTCTCTTTTTTTCACTATATTGCGGTAACACAACCCCCATAATATCCTCCGAAATATCTTCAATACTCTCTCCTGAATATTCAGATTCCAGAGGCTGGTCTAATGTGATCAGCTCGCCCTCTTCAAGTGATTGAATAATAAAAGGCGAATGTGTTGCACAGATAAACTGAATTTTAGGAAACAGTTGTTTTAAAATCCCAATAATTCTTTTCTGCCAAGTTGGATGCAAACTTAAATCAATTTCATCAATAAGAACAATACCCGGTGTTTCCTGTAAGGCTTTCTCCTTCAAATATGGATTTAATATACACATTCTTGCTGCAATATCCAAGATTATCTTGATAACGTTTCTATAACCGTCACTCAACATCTGAAATGGAAGAACGGTTCCTTCAGACGTTTTAAGTGCAATAATATCATCCTCATATTTTGTAGAAAATATAATTTTTTCACCTGATTTTAACTCATCTCTAAACGCCTCATTAACCGCCCACAAAATGACCTCATAAGCCGGAAAAATTTTTCCATCATTTTCTTCAACTGCAACAGCTTTAAGCGTATCTATATATCGAAACGCAATATCCAATCCATGCTGCGCATCAAGGCAGTGGCTATATGCGTCTGTTCTGCTCAATACGCCTGTCTTTACTGTTCTTTTATTTCCATCTTTCCAAAGTCGTGCTGAACTAAGGTATAATACCAATGGCAGAATAACCTCTTCATCAGAGTGATCTGCATTTGCGATTTTGCCTTCCCATTCAATTACAGTCTGCTGCATTGGATTTTTTCCACCAAACTTAGTTCTGCCATCCTGTTTCAAAAGAACACGCTGAAAACCAATAGACTCATAATCAATATTCCATGCAGCCTTACAACTAACCTTGCAAGGATACTGTGGGATTGCACCAGCAGTAAGAATTCTGCTATCATCTGAAATCTGAGTCTTTCGTCTTGCATCAGTTGATTTGATATTAAACACAAACCTGGAAGGTACATATCTCTTAAACGCTGCAAGATATGCCCCCAGCACGACATTAGCCGCTTCCAATACTGTTGTTTTACCAGAGCCATTCTTTCCTGCAAAAACATTCATTCTTGAATTTAACACAAATTTCTTATCTTCAAACTGCCTGTAATTAAAAAGTTCTATTTCCTGGATATTAAATTCACACATACAATATGCCGCCTTCCTGAACATTAGTGAATCTGAAAATCTCACTAAATCCACTAATAAAAATCCGCTATACATTGTCTTTAGTATAACGGATTATTATAAAAAAAACAATTTAAAGTTTCATTATTGGCAAAGACTGCTTTCTATATATACACTTTTCTTGAAGTTTATAATCATCAATGATCTTTTTAATTACAAGAAATGCTCCGACACGAATGCAGGAACTCCTCACTTGATAATATAATAACTCCGATTGAGTATGATAGTTTCTGGGAAGTTAGCATTTTTTGATTTTTGCTCTTATCTTGATATTTTCATTGTTTGTTTTAGTTATGCTCCACCGCTCCTTGGATTCCAAGCCGAGTTTTCTCATAATTTCTGATCGCTTCATTTTGAAAAATAGAAAAATCAGCCATAATATTTCCACTTGGATCAAATACATCTACACGATTCGAATCAGTGTCTGTCTGATAAAAAATGCAGCCTTTAAATTTGCCTTCCGTTGCAATAAAATCCGGGTTTTTATCTACCAAAGAATCTATTTCCACAACCATGGCCTCTAGCTTTTTTTGTATTGCATCAAAGAATATTTTATAGATATCAGCAACCGTATAAATATAATTACGCAGCATATTATAATGATCAATATGCCGTATATCCATTCCCTGTTCTTCCATTTCATTTTTCAACAAGGTGAATGTTTTTAATAAATCGGCACTATCTTCTTCATCTGCAGTACGCAACACCGTGCACATCTCTAAAAGATTATAAAAGCTGTCTCCATTTTCAAACTCAACCGCCCAATGTCCATGATCCATGTATATTGCAGCAAGCACCATAAATTCGAATCCAAGATTGTCTCCCATAGAATCCGCTAAAAAGTCTGTTTCGTTCTGCAAACCTAACTTTTGTACAAACGCACCGGCTTTCCTTACTAGCAACATTCCCTCATGCAAGATGTTTTTTGTCATTTTGTTTACAGTAACCTTATCTATGACAGCTCCACTATATTTTTTCACAAGATGGTTGTCTTCATCTAAATCATAATGAATCCATTCTCCAAGTGCTTCCTGATATATCTGATATTGTCTATATATTTCCTGCACCTTATGGCTTACATTTATATAATCAGATATTATATCCGCACACTCACCCGTAACAATTGGAGTTTCTTCTAAATTGAGTTCATCTTTAAGATCAGAAACAGGCATCACATCCATAAGTTTTTTATCTTTTGAAATATCCGTATCTACCATAAACTCAACTCGCACAGAGACACCACCATTTTTCTTATCAGACTCCCATCCATGCTCCTTTCGATTCCAAACAAACTCTCCCGGCATAATATACTCCGCAACAGGTTTGAAGGTGTATCCAAACAAATTCAAACTCATGAGATCTGATCCATCTCCATACCAAACCTCCTCATCCAATGTAAAATGTTTAAAAAGTCCTCGCGACTTCATATTTACAACAGGAAGTCTACGTGCCGGAAGTCCCTCGATAGCATCACTCAAAATCTCAATCGTAACATAGACACTCTCATCTGCTTTTTTCGGAAGATAAAACTTAACACCATAATAATTTTCTATTTTGACGATTCGTTCCATCTGTTCTTTCCATACAGCAGTTTCTTCACGTATCCTGTCAAAACTGCTTCCTGCACCCGGTATAGACATTCTTAATATTCTTTCCTTATCTGCTGCTTCAAACTTAATGATTATTGTTGACGCATTCACAATCTCAGAAATCATATTAAACCAATATAACCTATCAGCAACATTAGAGTATACACTCAGTTCATAGCCAAAAAATAAATTTCCAATTTCAAACTGCTGTATTTCAAGAAACTTAAATTCAAAGCCACCGTTGCGTATTTCATAATATTTTGTACCATAGATATTGTATTCCAAAACCTCTACCTGTGCAGTAGGTGCAATTCTATTATCCACATACAAATACCCACTGCTGATCTCACATGGCATCTGATGAATATCCGCTGCAGCCGACAGTTCTCCGCAAAATGTATCCATTTCCATCTTATCAGGTACTGCAGATAACTCTGCTTCCATCCGAACCGGGCTTTCTGCATTCCGGTGCGATGCACTGACAATCTGGTCAATCATTGTCTTTGTATTTTGTAATTCATAGGCATAATAATCTTCCTTATGAACCCCAACATTCTGCATTTTAAACCAGCCATTATCTGAATCCCATTCATGCACTTCAACAATGCCATTGTATGATGCCGGGTCATACGTTCCAATCATAATTGTACTCCTCGTATACTCCCCTTCGTGCATCAAATTTCCACTTTGAAATTCATAAAAGTAGTCCCATTGTTTTCTCATTAAGACTGTATGCTCATGACCGGCAAGCCACAGTTGAACATGAAAATCTTTCAACAACTGGACAATTTGCATCTGTTCACTTCTCTCTAAAAAATCAAAAGAATAGTGTGTCAATATAATAGATGGTTTATCTTGATTCAATTCTTCAAGCAGATCCATGATATATTCTGTACCGATAAACAGATTATCATTTCTCTGTTTTGTATAAGTAAGAGCTGTATCTATGCATATTACGTTAAAGTCCTTTGTTTCTGTTACAAAATGTGGCTTTTCATCATCGTCATAGCTGGCTGCCTGTTCTTGATTTTCATGATAAATTATATGCATCATCTTCCGAAATTCTGTATGTCCACAATGTACCGCTGCCATTTTATCTGAGGCTAAAGCACCATCCTTCGGAGAATAATCCTTGATACTTTCTAAAATAGCCTCCGCACGTCCCTCCGCATCTCGTTCAATATCATGATTCCCCGGTACAATGAACAACCGATCCACGGTAAGATTTGTTACACTTAAAAGTTTGTTGATATAATCAACAGTATCTGCCGCAAACTCTCCCATCGGAGCATACCGAAGATCTCCGGTAATAAAAATATAATCTATCTGTGTTCCTAACTCTTTCATATAGTCTAATAGCCTGTTACGCATACGCCGACTATCTACATCTCTTTTATTCAAATGTATATCTGATAAATGTAGCCAATGTATTTTATCCACTTTTGTCTCCCCTTATATTTTATTTCATTCTTCACTTTCTTTTAAAAAATGTTATTTTTTATAACATTTATGTTCTATTTTTTATATTAAAAATATTTAGAATATCTTTTTTATTCCTTTTTCTTGACATTTTTACGCTATATATTATAATATAAACAAATTTTGTATTCAATAGTATATGTTATGTTTAATAACATTTTAAGGAGAGTAATTATGAAGAAACTATCACAGTCGCTCATGGCACAAACCATTATTGCCAAGAGAAAAGAAAAGAAAATGACTCAACAACAACTTTCAGATGCGACCGGCATCAATCGTGCTGTTATCAGCCGCATGGAATCCTTAGACTTCATGCCTTCTATCCCGCAGTTAGAGGTACTTGGAGAAGTTTTAGGCTTTGAACTGACTGAACTGTTTGTAAACGGTACTACCGAGGAGAAAAAGCAGCATGAACCGATGAACATCGCTGTTGCCGGTACCGGCTACGTTGGTCTGTCCATTGCCACCCTTCTTGCACAGCACAACCATGTGACTGCAGTGGATATTGTTCCGGAAAAGGTCGAACTCATCAACAATAAGAAATCTCCGATTCAGGATGATTATATTGAGATGTATCTCGCTGAAAAGGATCTGGATCTGACCGCCACACTTGACGGTGAAACTGCTTATAAGAATGCTGATTATGTTGTTATCGCTGCTCCGACCAACTACGACAGCAAGAAGAATTACTTCGACACCTCTGCAGTTGAGGCTGTTATCGAGCTTGTATTGAAGGCGAACCCGGATGCCATCATGGTCATCAAGTCCACGATCCCGGTTGGCTACACAGAAAGTGTCAGAAAGAAGTACAATACAAAGAACATCATCTTCAGCCCGGAATTCCTGCGTGAATCCAAGGCTCTGTATGATAATCTATATCCGTCCCGCATCATCGTTTCCACAGATGAATCCGATGAAAGACTGGTTAAAGCCTCTCACACCTTTGCAGAACTCCTTCAGCAGGGAGCGATCAAAGAAGGCATTGATACTCTGTTCATGGGATTCACAGAGGCAGAGGCCGTTAAGCTATTTGCAAACACTTACCTTGCTCTTCGTGTTTCTTACTTCAACGAGCTGGATACCTACGCAGAAATGAAGGGACTGAACACTCAGGCTATCATCAATGGTGTCTGCCTTGATCCACGAATTGGAACACATTATAATAACCCATCCTTCGGATATGGCGGTTACTGCCTGCCAAAAGATACAAAGCAGCTTCTGGCTAACTATAATGATGTACCTCAGAACATGATGAGTGCTATCGTAGAGAGTAACAGAACACGTAAGGATTTCATTGCGGATCGTGTTCTGCAGATGGCAGGATATTATGCTTACGATGATGACAATCAGTGGGATTCCTCTATGGAAAAAGATGTGACCGTTGGTGTTTACCGTTTAACGATGAAGTCTAATTCTGATAACTTCCGCCAGAGCAGTATTCAGGGTGTTATGAAACGTATTAAAGCGAAAGGTGCTACCGTTGTCATTTATGAGCCGACTCTGGAAGATGGCACATCTTTCTTCGGTTCTAAAGTTATAAATAATCTGGAGAAATTCAAAGAAATGAGCCATGCAATCATCGCCAATCGCTATGACAGCTGTCTGGATGATGTGGCTGATAGAGTTTACACAAGAGATATCTTCAGAAGAGATTAGTTGGTTTTTTCTAACTCACGATTAAAAAATCACCTCCGCCTAGGGCTTTACTCCGGGCGGAGGATTTTAATAGATTATGTTATTCCTCAGTAGCATTTCCCAAGAGAATTTCTTTAATAATTTCTATAAATTTTATTGTATGCATTAATGCAATTGGACAATCATTCTTCTTATAATCATCACATAGCCTGGACAATTTTTCTTTGAAATCCATCAATGATTTTTCTGTAATTTCTATATTGATGTCCTGCATATCCTTATATCGATGCCACATTCCCTCAAACCACATAGAAAAACTATTCTTATTTGCATTTCCACTATTTTTAAATATTTCAAATGATACATCAACCATTTCTTGTGTTAGTGCATTGTATCTTTTATTTCCCAATTCCTGATATGCCTTATTGATATTAGTCTGCAATAATTCTATATATATTCTTTGATTATTTTCATAAATTTGAACATCATTATCTCGAAATTTTTGAATCAAACAATATGATTCCCATTCCTCGTCAGTAAATAGCTCTTTGTTTTTTTCTGAAATCATTCTGTATGAATAACCAATTTCTCTTTTATCGGCAATAAGTCGCTTCATTTGTAACCTAATACCGTTCTGTACTTGACTCCATTCGATAGTTCCTAACGCCACTTTATACTTTCTTGCGTAATAACTGTTTTCAATAAATAAAACATATTCATCTAGCGTCAAATCACCATTATAGACTTGTCGCAGTAGTTCTGGATAGCCATCTTTAATTACAGAATCATCTACCTCAGGTAATAAATAAGACTTCACTATTTCTATCGGTAATTTAGCCTTACTTCTATTTAGTTCAGCACTCAGTTCAAACCGAATTCTGTTTTCATCCCAATCCCCACAGCACACCCAATCTTCAATTCCGGATACCATACAAGAAGTTTCAAAAAATCCTGGATATAATTTTTCCACGTTTAGCTTAGAAAATAAGTTATTATATCTCTGACTCTCTATTATAAGACCCGCTTTGCTTACCATCATGTATGCAACAAAAGAACTGAGCCATATTTCGCAATTCTCAAATTGCAATTCTACTAATATCGTATAGATTCTCTCAAAATCTTGAATTGCACATTTAAGACTTCTGATATTGTGTGGTCTTTGCTCCAAGAGATTTCTCAATCTCTCAGTTTCTTTTTTCAGTTCATCTTGTTTAAGCCTCCGATTATCATTTTTAAAGGATTCGATAATTAATTCATCATCAATTTCACCCGCTAAAATGGCTGTTAAAATACTTTGATTGTTTTCCAAAAAAAGTTTATACTTATCATTTCTCGGTGATAACTCTTTAATAATGTTTTTGACCACACTATCATAATCAGGTGTAAAATGTATAACCCTTTGAACGACCTTTTCCTTTATTTCTTTATAAGAAAATTGTTCTTTGTCATGAACTGTTTTTAATATTTTATCTTCATTTGCAACAATAATAATATTAAAACACTGATTTTCACAATACTCGTTAATACTACCGAGTAATTCAGCAGTTGAAATAGATGATCGTTCTAAATCATCAAACACCAATATGACTTTTTTATCTCCAATTGTATTTTGTAAAGGAACGAGATCTATTAAGGATGCCAGCCCTCGATCAATATTTTGCCAATCATCTGGAAGAAATGCTTTTATTGTACCAAGAATCCCCTTTGAAGTTTCAATGACTTTCTTTATTTTAGGAGTAGTATCTTCCGATATTCCTTTTTCTTCTGATAATGCAGCAAACCATTTTTTCTTTACCTCAGCCTGAATCTCATTTACGGTTCCCAATCCAAATAAGCTAACCCTCAGAACTATACATGTATCGACAATGTCTTCCGGCAAAGTTTTTTCGATAAGATATGTTTTTCCACATCCCCATTCCCCTGAGAGCATTAACGCTCCCACTGGGTTTTGTGTTTCACAATAAAATTTCAATTCTTCAAGTATATTCATATAATAAAATCCTCTTTATGTATAATACGGTCAATGATTGCTTCGCAGGTAGTGGCGTCGCAGTCACTTCCAATATGGCTGTACCAGCCTTTCGGCTCAAACTGTGTACAGAAGATAACAGAACCCTTTACACTGCGGGCTTCAATGATTTCAAGAAGCTCTCGTGTCTGCTCGGTTGATACCGGGCTTAACAGGAATTCGTCCAGAATCAAAAGGTCAATCTTCTGATATGCCTTAATAACCTTTTTCAGTGTTCCATCCCCATGTGCGACAGTCAGCTCATTTAATAGATCCGGCAGGCACACATACCGTACTTTGATAAAGTTTCTGCATGCAGCAGTACCAAGCGCACATGCGATATAGGTCTTTCCATTCCCGGATGCACCTTTCAGAATAATATGATGGTCATCAGAAATATATCTGCAGGTTGAGAATTCAAGCATTTGTCCTTTATCCAGACTGAATATTCCGGATGATATTCCATCAGCTGCAAAAATAGAGAAGGGAGAGCACACATTCATCAACAAATGCTCTTCCTTCTATTTTTTCACCTCTATATGTAAACTCTAGGTACCCTCTTACCTACATCACATACAATTTCATATCCAATTGTTCCTATCATTTGCGCCATATCATCAGCAGAGATAATTTCGTTTCCATTTTTTCCAATTAGCACAACTTCTTCATATTCTCGTGCTTCCGGAATGTCTGTAACATCTACCATAAATTGATCCATACAAATTCGTCCAACAATAGCCGCTTTTTTCCCATGAATCAAAACATGCCCTTTATTTGAAAGACCTCTATTATAACCATCGGCATATCCAGTTGGAATAGTAGCAATTCGCATTTTATTTTTTACTTTATATGAACGTCCATATCCAATTGTTTCTCCTGGAAAAACCGTTTTTATCATAGAAATAACCGATTTCCATTCCATTACTGGTTCAATTCCTGGCGGAAGAATATTCATATAATCCGGTTTCAAACCGTACAACATTATACCAAGACGCGTCAAATTACTTATTCTATCTTGATACCATAATCCCCCTGCCGAATTCATCGAATGAGCATATGGCAAATTCAAATCTTGTACCGACTTAATTATATTCTCAAATTTTGATTGTTGTTCACGAGTAAATTTTTCTTCTGATGGTGTATCCGCAACACATAAATGAGTAAACAATCCTGTTAATATCAAATTATTTGCTACTTTCCTTATACTCTTCTCACATTGACTAATATTGTCCGCATCCAATCCTATTCTATTCATTCCAGTATCTATTGCATACTGACATTTAATTTTATAATTAGATGCAATGATATCAGTTGCATATTTTTCAGAGAGTATTGCTTGTGTAATATCATATTTATAAATTAGTTCTAAATTCTCAATAGGTGTATATCCCAAAACCAGAATTTGCCCTTTAACCCCAGATTGTCGCAATTCCACAGCCTCCATTACGTTAGAAACAGCAAAATTATTGATTCCCTTTTTTTGAAGTGCTTTGGAAATTTCTACAGCACCATGACCATAAGCATCCGCTTTAACTACTGCCATAATTGAGGTAGACTCTTGAATATTGTTTAAATATATTTTTAAATTTTTTAATAAACTATCAATGGAAATAGTCACCCAAGAACGTTTTAAAATTTTATCCTGCATTTTCCATTCACTCCTAATTAACTTTATTCTTCACGTTTTTCCAAATAAAAACAGCAATATACGCACCGAAAGTGTTATTGAAAAGGTCATCCAGTTCAAACAAGCCTGTTCCTGTAATAAATTGTAATGATTCAATAAATAATGAAATCAAACATGTTAAAAATGTGATTTTAACTATTGAATACTGTTTTTTTAAGTACTGTATCATAATACTAACAGGACTAAGCATCATAAGATTTAAAAAATCTTCCACAAGTAATGTGTAATTTTTCTTTTTTATAATTTCTTTATAAGACCAAAACAATTGAAGATTACACTTATATAATCCGCTCTTTTCTCTATTAAATACTAGCGAGAATAAAAGAAATGCAATGTATGTATACATACAGGCCCAAGTAATTCCTCTTTTGAAGTCATTGTGCATAATACAAAGATTTACCATTGCAACCGTCATAAAAATAACAATGCATATTATTATATATATCGGTTTGACAAATAATTGCGTGTAATAATATACATGTTCTCCTATTTTTATCATACTATTCTTACCTGTTAATCAATCTTTTCAGTACAACAGTAATTTTTTTCAATAGCCACATATCACTTATCAAAATAATGACAAACATGAATATCGGAATTAACAATGATATATTGCTTTTTCGGCAAGAAAATAAAACTGCAATAAATAAAGTCAAAAACTGAATCCAAAATCTTGTAAAATCAATTTTTATATTTATAAACCGGCATACATCAACCATTCTTATTACCATTATTACAAAATAACTAAAAGCTGTTGCAATTGCAGCTCCCATTCCACCATACTGCGGTATTAAGAAAAAATTCAAGCCAAAATTTATTATTGCACCTACAATCGTTGAAACCATTAACATTTTATTATTTTTCACCGCATTATAAAATGTCCCAAAATAAGTCGCAATACATCCAAAAGTAGCTGCTAATAGCAATAATGGTACAAACTTCCATGCAGAATAGAAATCTGACTGTAATAAAATTTTACATATTATTTTATTAAGAATCAGAAGACCGCCACAAGCAAGCGCACAAAAATACGCATACCCTCTAAAAATATTCGAAAAAAACGAACTATTATCTTCAGAATCAATCTCTGTTGCAGTAGAATACTGCCATGCTTGTTGGAAAATAGATGTGACTAAGTTTATCATCGCTGGTAATTTACTTGCAGCTGTATATAACCCCGTTATTCCTGATCCCCAAAACAATAATACTATATATCTATCTGACAGACTATTTACCCACCAAGAAAGCATATAGAACCCCGTTATATTCAAACTGCAATATAACGGGATTCTTTCTGTTCTACAATGATGTCAATGGATATATTGTCTGTGTTTTATTTTTTCAGCGGATATTTCGCGGTCAGTTCATCTACGATCGCACGTGCTTTTGTTACGCCCTCATCGCCTTCTTTGATGACGATGGAAATTGCTTCTGCGATCTTGTCCATATCCTCTGTATTCATGCCTCTGGATGTAACAGATGGTGTTCCGAGACGGATACCGCTTGTGACAAACGGAGATTTCGGATCGTTCGGGATCGTATTTTTATTAGCTGTAATATGAGCCTCATCCAGAAGTTTCTCGATGGCTTTTCCGGTCAGGTCAAATGGTGTCAGGTCTACCAGCATCAGATGGTTGTCTGTACCATCGGATACGATTTTGATGCCACGGTTCTTCAGACCGTTGCACAATGCCTGTGCGTTATCTACAATACCCTGCTGATATGTCTTGAAGCTGTCCTGCAATGCCTCTTTGAAGCATACGGCTTTTGCTGCGATGACATGCATCAGCGGTCCACCCTGAATACCCGGGAATACGGCTTTGTTGAAGTTGAAGTTATTTTTCTCCATAGATTCTTTGGATACCAGGATCATACCGCCTCTCGGTCCGCGCAGTGTTTTGTGTGTCGTAGTAGTAACGACGTCTGCATAGTGGATCGGGCTTGGATGAAGTCCTGCTGCCACCAGACCTGCGATATGTGCCATATCTACCATCAGATATGCGCCGCATTTGTCTGCGATTTCACGGAAACGAGGGAAATCAATGGTTCTCGCATAAGCACTTGCACCGGCAATGATCATTTTCGGTTTGCACTCCATCGCGATCTCTTCTACTTTGTCATAATCAATGAATCCTTCATCGTTGACCCCATAAGGTACGATGTGGAAATAAGTACCGGAAAAGTTGACCGGGCTTCCGTGTGTCAGATGTCCGCCGTGATCCAGGTTCATACCCATCACAGTGTCACCCGGCTGAAGCAGTGCAAACTGTACTGCCATATTTGCCTGTGCACCGGAGTGCGGCTGTACGTTGACATACTCTGCGTCAAATAACTCTTTTGCACGCTCGATTGCAAGATTCTCTACAACATCTACACACTGACATCCGCCGTAATAACGTTTTCCCGGATATCCTTCTGCATATTTATTTGTCATGATGCTTCCCTGTGCTTCCATAACTGCATCACTGACCCAGTTCTCGGATGCGATCAGCTCGATATGGCTGTTCTGACGGTCCATCTCCGCTTCGATCGCTGCTGCCACGTCTGCATCAACTACTTTTAACTCTTCTAAATTCATCACTTTTTCCTCCTGCCGCATAGGTCAACTCTGTTGTCTGAGGTTTTTTCTTTCTGTCAGACAACTTAATTGTTATCATAGCTTAGATTATGCATAAATGCAAGAGTAAAAAATTATTCCTCATGCATCTGGTCGTATCCTCGCGGAGCGTTTTTATGTAATAGGAATATTACGTAGTAATTTCCTATTACATAAAAAATCCCACTCACACGGGCAGAGTCCTGCCAGTGCAAGTGAGATTTTCGGGTGGAATGAATTCTAGTTACGTTTGTTCATACGTTACATTATTTTTTATCTTTTGGTTTTTGGTTATAGGATTCAGTTGTTGTTTTTCTTATCTGATTACTATCAGTTTATATGTTATGCATTTGCTGCAAGTGCTTTTCCTGCTGCTTCGCATGCGGCCTGTGCGTCTGCATCCGGAGCTTCGTTTGCAATGATACCTTCGGCTTCGATCATCTCAGCGCCTGCACCTGTCATCTGCTCGACCCAGTTGCGCATCCATTCGCCATCTCCCCAGCCATAGGATCCGAATAACAGGATCTTTTTGCCGGATACGCTGCCAAGGATTTCTTCTACAAACGGCTCCATACTGGATTCTTCCAGCTGCTCTGCCCCCATGGACGGGCAGCCAAGTGCAAATGCTTTTACATCTGCGATATCTGCTGCGCCTGCGTTTTCAACCGGAATGATCTTTGCCTCTGCACCTGCTGCTGCAACACCATCCGCTACGCTCTGAGCCATTGCTGCTGTATTTCCTGTACCACTCCAATAAATAATTTTAACTTCTGCCATTTTTTTGTCTCCTTGATTTTATATTTTTTATTTTTTCTGTATACAGATTCCGCTCTTTCACACTTGTATGACTGCTTTGGAATCGATATACAGTTTAAACCTTTTTTATTCTTTTTTTTCGTTGTATTAGCCACACTTTTCTGTATTTATTCCGATTGTGGCAATTGCGTGAACGCTTTACCTTATTATCAGCAGGCAATCTCACTCATGTGTTTTCCTGCCATATATTCCATCACAGCACATTCTTTGGCATCATCATATGCCTGAAAAATCTGCTTCGCCTGTGTCACATCACCATAGACTTTCCAATATCCGGTATAGCGGCTTTCCTTTCCCTCATGCCGGATAAATCCTCTGACATCCTCCAACGGATAGCCGAGAAATATGCCCATTTCATGTGGATAATGCTCCATCCCCCGGGCCGACAGGGAAACGCGCGCCCCAAGATGATTCAGACAGGCTTCTGCCTGCGTACTTTCATATCCGTACTGCTGTAAAAATACAGCCACCTGCGGATCTTCCAGACACTGCTGCACCTCTGCTTCCCGGTATACATATACCACGGCACGTCCTGCTCCCTGGCACAGACATTTGACCCGGATCCCGGTACCCCGAAATGCGGACCGTACAAATTTCAGGTAAGCCGCCGGAACGGTAAACATACTTGACATTTTTATATCTTTTAAAACCGGTGCACAATGCAGAATGATCTGCATCATGAGGCTTTCTGTGACTTTCCTGCTGGAAAGCTGGTTTAATACGGCTTCAGTTGGCATTTGCTGTCCTCCTCTCTGCTCTTTTTAATATCTCGTTTAATGCGCTGGCGCTGCTGCTGTGGGAACGTTCCACTATGATGTTTTTGCGTTCTGCTTCTGCCACGGCACAATGTACCATCTTATGAGAAACGGTGGAGGTAAAGAGAATCAGCAGATCCGGACTTCCGATTTTGTTTTTCAGATCTGTTTTCATTTTCGTAAATACTTTTGCCTTACATTTGTACTGTTTGCAGATCTGTTTGTACTGTGTTTCCATTCTTTCGTGTCCTCCGATAATTACGATACTCATGTTAGCCTCCTTCATCTATTATTAGCATTTCCTAATCGTAATTTTTAAAAGAAAGCGGATTTCCTGGTTATCCGCTCATTTTTATGCAGTTAGTATAAATTAACCCTCTTGTTTCGTCAAGAGGGTTAATGATTATATTTTTTCATTTTGTTTCTTCGTTTTTATCAACCTCTGATATAATGTCCGGATTTTCCGCCGTCTTTTTCCAGAAGTAAAATATCTTTGATCACCATGCCGCGATCTACTGCTTTGCACATGTCATAGATGGTCAGCAATGCTGCGGATACGGCGTGCAATGCTTCCATCTCGATCCCGGTCTTTCCGGTAGTCCGCACAGATGCGATGGCTTCGATCTCTGCTTTTTCCGGATACAGTTCAAAATGAATATCCACACCGGTCAACAGCAACGGATGGCACATCGGAATGATCTCCCAGGTCTTTTTCGCTGCCATGACACCTGCTACCTGCGCTACGGCGAGCACATCTCCTTTTTTGATTTTGCCGTCTGTGATCAGCGCAAAAGTCTCCGGCTGCATACAGATCCGGCCGGAAGCCACGCCGATCCGCTTGGTATCTGCTTTTTCTGAGACATCCACCATTTTGGCTCTGCCCTGCTCATTGATATGTGTTAATTCTGCCATTTTTTCTCCTTGCATTTTAGTATCATTCGAATCGCTTACGATAATATTATTTTCCAAATCCACAGTTTGGGAACGTACAGACCTCACAGTTCAGGCACAGACCGCCCTCACCCAGTCTTGCAATATCTTCCGCGGTAATCTCATCCTCTGCCATCACTCTTGGCAGCACCAGATCAAAGATTGTGCGTTTTGCATACATGACGCATCCCGGCAGACCGAGGATTGGAATTACTCTTCCGTCTGCTTTATTCGTATAATAAGAAACAAGCATCATCGCTCCCGGAAGCACCGGTGCACCGTAGCTGACAATCCTTGCTCCGGTTGCCATGATGGCACCCGGGGTACAATCGTCCGGATCCACGCTCATGCCACCGGTACAGATGATCAGGTCTGCGCCTGCCGCGATCTGCTTTTGAATAGCTTCCAGAATATGTGTCTTTTCATCGTCCACATAGATCTGACCGATTTCTTCGGATGGAAAAGCTGCCAGTTTCTCCCGGATGACCGGACTGAACGTATCTTTGATGCGTCCTTTGAACACTTCACTGCCGGTGGTCACAATCGCATACTTTTTCTTTTTATATGGTTTGATCGTAAAAATCGGCTCCGTGCCGCCCGCTTCCTTTGCACGTTCCATTTTTTCTTTTTCAATGATCAGTGGAATGATTCTCGTTCCTGCCAGTTTATCCCCGACACGCACCGGGAAATCGCCATGCCGGGAGGCGATCATCATCTCCCCCAGACTGTTGACTGCAACCAGCGCTTCACGGTTGATTTTCAGCAATCCGTCTGTATCCGCAATGAGTTCGATCTTTCCTTCTTTGATATCGGAAGGATGCATATGCTCACCGGCACAGATTTCATACAGAATCTCCGCTGCTTCATTTTCATGCCACATCGTGTCATCCTTTTCCCATACATACAGATGCTCTTTCCCTACGGAAAGCAGCACCGGAATGTCCTCTGCGGTCACAATATGTCCTTTGCGGAATACTGCATCTTTGGTCACCCCCCGGATGATCTGAGTAATATCATGGCAGAGTACATGCCCTACCGCATCTTCTGTTTTTATCAGTTTCATAATATCCTGTCTCTCCTGTCACCTGTTTTTTATCATTCATACATGCCTTTGCTCTGATTCATTACTTTCTTGCGCACTCGGCATCGTTACCAAGCAGAATATCCAGCCCATGCTTTAAGGAGGGCAGAATATAACTCAATGCTTCATCCACAGCCTTCGGACTGCCCGGCAAATTGACAATCAGTGTCTCTCCACGGATGCCCGCCGCCGCTCTAGACAGCATCGCCCGCTCTGTGATCGTCAGCGAATATTGCAGGATTGCCATGGGAATTCCCGGCACTTCCCGCTCGATCACTGCCTTTGTTGCCTCCGGTGTCACATCCCGTTTGGAAAAACCGGTTCCGCCTGTGGTCAGGATCAGCTGGATATCATCATTGCACATGGCGATCATTTCATCCTGCAGCATCTGCTGATCATCCGGCAGGATTACTTTCTTTCTGACGGTATAGCCCTGGGCTTCCATAATCTCTGCGATTCTGGCTCCGCTACGATCTTCCCGCTCTCCCAGATACCCCTTGTCACTGGCTGTAATAATTCCTACATTCATGTATTGTACTCCTCTGTTATCTGAATCCTATATTACATTTCCCTATTTTTCAGTATACCACACGAATACACTTATGTCACGATGTACAAAAAATCTGAATCCACCTGTGCTTCCACAATGGTGGATAAATGACCTTCTGCTATCTGTAACGAAAAAAAGGACCGGAGGCTCAGAAAATCATACAAGCGGACGTTTTCGTCTGCGGTATTCTTTTCTGAGCCTCCGGCCCAACACAACCTTATGGTTTATCTCATGGTGATGTATCCACGATAATTTGCAAGGTTGTTGCTTGGTGTATAATCAGCAACTGCTGCACTGCAAACATTGTGGTATGGTTTCAGGAACGGGAAAGCATCCTGCTGAGCCCATGACGGTTTCTCAAGTGCTTTCATGTCATCTACCATTACTTTGTACCATCCGGACTGATTCTCAAACCAGATTTCAAGTACCCAATCCATTGCGCATCCGTTGATGTCTTTCTTTACGGCACTTGCAAGTACACGTGTACACTCCGGAGCTGCCTGAAGGATCGGAACTACTTTCTCAAATAACCATTTCTCTCCCTCTGCTTTGTCTACGCCTTCCGGGAAACCGATGGTCATATTGAAACGATAGTTTGCGCCATCCTCGATCGTACGTCCTTTTCCTTTCAGGTCTTTCTCCCACCACATCGGAAGGAATGCAAAGATAAATGGATTTCCTTCTGCATTGTTGGATTTACGGGCTGCATTTCCTGCATCTCCGTCAGAATCAATCTGAGCGTCTGTATGAGCTGCTGCCGGGATCTGTCCCTGCCATACAAGTACGTCCATCGGGAATGTCTCAGCGATTGCTTTGATCTCAAGACGAGGATCAAGGTCGCTTACTAACCAGTGATGCTCTGTCAGCTGCATTCTTGCGTATCCGAAACGATCACCCTGTGGTGGAATCGGGAAGGACGGATAAAATGCATATTTGGTAACATACGGCTCAAACTGAGAGATGCTGTCCGGAACATGTACTTTATAAAGCCATCTCTGAAGTTTTGGTCTGTAGTCTTCGCTTACGCAGTCAACGTAGATAAGACTTCTCATTGGTTCGAATTTGAAATCTGCCATTTCTAAATACCCTCTTTTCTCTTATTTCTATAACTTATATCAGACGGGAACCATTTTTTGTCCCCGCCTGTTATAAACTTTATGGAATTTATTTCTGTTTGGATGGAGCTGGTGTCGGCTCGCATACTGCTGTATAATGCTCTTTACGTTTTTTGAACTCAGGATCTTTGTAAAGGTTCATCAGACGACCCTCATTCTCAAAGATATCCTGTCCATGTAAGAATTTACCGGAAAGAATGTCATGTGCATGATGCTCTGTAGCCGGATCATATTTGAATTTGAATGCTCCGTCAACGATCTCCAGTGTTCCCTCAAGACCACACAGCTCACATACGCAGTGTGTTGTACCCGGGTAGATGTAGAAGTTATTACCCTGGCAATGCGGGCAAGCGCCTTCTTTGCCTTTCCAGAGAGAAGTTTTCTCGGATCCTTCGATCTGCATATCTTCATCAATGATCTGCTGTGCAGCATCTGCAAGGTTACGTCCGATTTCTTTCATACGCTCAACTTTGTCATCCTGCATGATAACGTCTTTACACCAGGAGAAGAACTCGTTGTTTACTACTTTCCATCCCGGACTTAAAGCGAACATCGCATGATCTGTCTCACAACGAACTGCCCAGTCAGATCCACCGATTCCTACGAAAGAAAGTGCTTTCTGACGGAAGTATCTTGGGTTCAGACCTTCTTTGCCTGCTTCTTTCAGTTTGCCATCCAGCATCATCATCATACCTGTATCATGTCCCGGTCCCATACGATCTGTGATGGAATGATATAAACCGGTTGCACCGGACTCAAAAATCGGATCTACGAAGAGAACTCCATCTGCCTCGACAACTTTCTCATAGAAAGCTTTGAAATCATCCTGACGGGAGCAGATCATTCCTTTGCCCATTACAAGGCCACGGGAACAGGCAACACAACCGGAGCAGTACTGGATATCCCAGTCAAGAAGGTGGATAAATTCGATCTCTGCACCTTTTTCTTTTGCTGCTTCCAGAGCCACACGACACATTGTGTCATTGTTACCGTTTTTTGTTCCAAGTGAAACACCTAAAATTTTCATACTTGTCCTCCTTTAATTTACCTGCATACATTTGATTTAGATATAATACGTTCTCCCATATTGTAAAAATACGTTTGCATTTTCCTCACGAAGCGGATGTCATATTTCTGCATCATCATGCAACATTACTCTTATTGTCACTCTTATGATGAAACCAAACCTATGTGTCAAAATCCTATCCTATTTCTATATTTCATCGCCTGTTTTCGTGCACAGCAAATGTTTGTAACCGTTCTGGTTTTACCAGCTGACCAGTTACTCGTATTATATCACAATCTTGCTTTTCTTTGTGTATTTTTATTATAAATTTATCTTATTTTTTAGTCAAATGTACATTTTGCATCAAAAAGCCCCGGGAATTCTCCCGGGGCTCTTATAACGCGTATATTTTTTAACAAATTTTCACGAAAAATCAGCTGTATTCCATTTTTGTTATGCAAAAAGTGGATTACTGACTTTTTGTACCTGTTTTAATACATAAGCTGACATATTTATCTCAGAATCACCGCACATCTTCGCGGAGTGTTTATCTCAGGAAACCGTTGACAATCTGCTCTTCTGCCTCTTCCTCTGTCAGACCCAATGTCATAAGTTTGATGATCTGCTCACCGGCGATTTTTCCGATAGCTGCCTCATGGATCAGTGCTGCGTCCAGATCATTGGCCTCCAGCTGCGGAATCGCAAGGATCCGTGCTTTGTCCATAATAATGGCATCACACTCGGTATGACCGCTGCATGGTGCATTTCCGATGATCCTGGAATCAAATTTCTGATAAGAGGTATCTTTTGCCACGGAACGGGAAATGACATCTGCACTGGCTCCCTCACCATTCAGGCTGACGGAATATCCACTGACTGCATGCTGGTCACCATGTGTCATCAGACGCTCACGGACTACCAGCTTGGCACCTGCTGCCAGTTCTGCCTTCGTATCACGCTCCGTAGAATCCACACCTTTGATCTGGACCATTTCCATCTCCATGTAGCTTCCTTCTTCCATATACACTTCCGTGCCCGGATTCAGGATACGTTTTCCTTTTCCGTCACCTGCACCGTAATGCTTTTCCACATATTTTACTTTTGCATTTTTCTCGATGAAGAAACGGTGGATACCATCATGCTCTGCATCCTGATCCCCACAGTTGTCGATACCACAGCCAGCTACGATGACCACGTCACTGCCTTCTCCGATATGGAAATCGTTATAAACCATCTCTTTCATGCCGCTCTGGCTCAATACAACCGGAATGTGTACACTCTCATTTACAGTACCCGGTTTGATATAGATGTCGATACCGCTGACATCTGTCTTGGATACAATATCAATATTTGCCGTTGTATTTCTGGCTGCCATCTGACCGTTTGCACGGATGTTGTAAGCTCCCTCCGGAACTCCATGCAGATCAGCGACTTCCGCCAGAAGTCTTTTCTGAATCTCATCCATCATATCTATCTAATCCTCGTTCTTTCCTATATATTCATAGATTGGCTAAATTTCAACTAACACCATTCGTTATTCATTTTTGATCACTTCTTATTCCTAATACCATTAAGGTTTCTCTTTTCAACTAACAGTGTTAGTCCTTTATTCACAATATAGATTTTTACTTGTTAAATTTATCACACATATTCACTGCGGAAGATGTTCCCAGCAACTGCGGAAGTATCTCATCCTTCGGACCGTGATTGATGATCTGTCCTGCAGAGATCACTACAATCTCATCTGCAATATCAAGGATACGCTCCTGATGAGAAATGATCAGGATAGAACCGTCTTTTGTTTTTTCCTGCATACGCTCAAATACCTGGATCAGATTCTGGAAGCTCCACAGGTCGATACCGGCCTCCGGCTCATCAAATACGGAAAGCTGTGTACCTCTTGCCAGTACCGTAGCAATTTCGATACGTTTTAACTCACCGCCGGAAAGGCTCGCATTTACTTCACGGTTGATGTAATCTTTCGCACAGAGTCCTACTTCAGACAGATACTGACAGGCATCTGCTGCGCTCATTCTGCGTCCTGCTGCCATACGGATCAGATCCAGCACCTGAATTCCTTTGAATCGTACCGGCTGCTGAAAAGCAAAACTGATACCCATTTTTGCTCGTTCCGTAATACTTTTTTCTGTAATGTCCTCACCGTTAAATAAAATCTGACCGGAAGTTGGTTTCTCGATACCAACAATTAATTTTGCCAGGGTGGATTTTCCACCGCCGTTCGGTCCTGTAATGACTACAAACTTGTTGTCGTCAATTTTCAGATTAATTCCTCTGATAATCTCTTTTTGTGCTTTTTCGTCTGATACTTCAAAAGACACATTTTTCAATTCCAGCATCTTGTTTCTCTCTTTCTGTTTTTTTAATCATTCCATTCCGTCTTTTTCGGAATTTTTTATTCCCATATCGGATTTTGGTTTTTATATCCTAGCGTTTTTCTTGGTTTTCCAATAAACGCAAAGAGCAGTGAAAAGACTTTTGTCCTCTCACTGCTCATATTTTTTAATTTTCATACACTTTTCATGCATGTTGCCTGCTATTTTTTCTGCAGCATCATCATATCAATGCACGAACGAAAACAGCATATCTTAGTCCAGTGGTCTTCTCGGAATAATGACCGCTGCCAGAAGATAGATCAGTAATCCGCTTCCTGCTGCAAATGCAAGTACCACCCAGATCAGTCGGATGATCGTCGGATCGATACCAAGAAACTCTCCAAGACCGCCGCATACGCCACACAATACTTTATTGTCCTCTGATTTGTATAATTTTTTATTCATTCTTTATCCCTCTTCTGATTTACCTTCATACAGAAAATTACTGTATGTCTCCTGCGCATTTCTGATATATTTTACTATATAAGTATTTTTTTCGCAAGAAGATTCTGTGCTTCTGACTTCACTTAACCATCTGGTGAATCTGAATTTACTGTTCTTCCATGCAGATCTATTGCAATTCTCCGGTTTCAAAAAATTCCGGCCTGTGAAAATCCGGTTCTGGCACATCTACCGGCGAATAACTTGCATAATGAATCTGTTCGGCATTACCGCCTTCACACACTTTGTAAAAGTTACAGGCAATTTTTGTACCCGCAATTTGCGGAATCGGACCACCAATTTCTTCCAGAAGTTCTAACGGCAGAAAGAAACAGATTTTCCAGCAATTCTTTTCAATGACCGCCTGCGGCTGACAAATTCTGATCTGCTCTTCTGTGAAAAATGTTCGATCCGTACGCTCTGTCCCAGACTGTATCAATGTGGCTCCGTTTGCATTCATCTCAACATTGACATACAAAGGTGTCTCTTCTGACCAGAAACCAAGAAATGCCTCCATTCCACTGTCCCGACTCACCGGATCGTTCATTTTGATATAGGTCCGGAGCGGATCTGCTTCTTCACAGATCATTTCCACCAGAAATCCATGCTCTTTCCAACAGGCAATTTTTCCATATGTTTTTGGAATTGCTTTTGTCCCCCATAAAAGATGTGTGATTTCAAATGTTTCACACTGTGCAAATTGTTCTTTTTCGTCTATGATTTTTATATTCATTCTTTATCGTCCCCCGATCAATACTATTTTTCCCTCAAATGCAAATCCATAATGATGAATCTGCTCCGGTTTTATATGAAGCTCCAACAGCTCCGCATCATACTGTTTTTCCTGAATCTGCATTAATGCCGCCTGTACTGTTTCCTGCAAAAAACCAGCTTTTAAACATTCCGGTAAACATTCCAAGTGTTTCCAGATTTGTGATTTTCAGATGATACCACGGTTCCAGCAAAATGCCACGTTGTTCCACTTCCAACACTTTCAGATATCCACTGGCAAGCAGCAGACTCCAAATTGCATTTTTATCCTGCTGTAACTGTTCGAAAACAATCTGTTCATCAAAGGTAACCAAAATCTCTTTTTCCTGCAAAAGAATTTCCATTTTTTCTTTCATATCGGTTGCTGATTGCTGAATCAGGCTGTTGATCAGCGTGTTGGAACTGGTCGCTGCCCAGTACGCCCCGATTTTCTTTTTATCCAGATAATTTGTGATTGACCATGGATTATAAATATCCGTATGATTACCAAATGTAAATCCATCATACCACTGTTTCACCAGTTCTTTTTTATCTGCCAGGCCAAATTCTTCCAATGCCTGAAATACTTCCTGTTCTGTGAAACCAAAATAAGTGGCATATTCATCCGACGTTGTCGTGATCACATTCAAATTATTCAGATCAGAAAAAATAGACTGCTTTGATACCCGTGTAATTCCTGTCAAAACTGCACGTTCCAGATATGGATTTGATTTGAATGTCGCATTGAAAAGACTTCTTAAAAAAGAGGTAAACGTATCCCAATAACCGTGTACATATGCCTCCTGCATGGGCGTATCATATTCATCTAACAGCACAATCACTTTTTTCCCGTAATAGCGATACAGATACTGGCACAATAAATTGATTGAAAATGAACTTTCCGCATCTTCCATATACATCGATACGTTTCGATACATTGCTTTCTCATTTTCACTAAGCAAATTTCCATCCAGAAGATAGCGGTGTTCCTCATATAACCGTGCAATCTGCATATTGATCTGTTTTTTCACCTCTGATAACTGATCTGCTTTCACTGCCGCAAAACTCAAGAAAAGTACAGGATACGTGCCCTGCAATCCCCTCCATTTTTCTTCGGTCCAGATAGAAAGACCTTCAAACAAATCTCCTCTGTCAGCATACTGATTTGAAAAAAAACATTTTAGCATATCCATATTCAGAGTTTTTCCAAAACGTCGCGGACGTGTGATCAATGTAATATCATCCTGTGATTCCCACCATGCCCGGATCAAGTCTGTTTTATCAATATAAAAACTGTTCTGTTCTCTCAGACTCGCAAAATCCTGTTTTCCTATACTGACTGTTTTTGTCATCTCAGTGCTGCACCTGCCTTTCTGTATTGTTATCAGTATAACATTGCGTTTCCAGAAACACAACGGCACATAGCAAAATATGTCCCATAGTAAAATATCAAAATGTGCTATCATAACTTTCATAAGAAAAGCTATAAATAGCACATTTTTCAGCTATTTCAAGGGCTGTAGACGATACATTTCTTTCAAAATAATCTTGCTCCGGATGTATTTTCTACATTTTGCACATATACAATAATATGAAAGTACGGAGCAATCCGTATAATCAAGATTTGGGTGTTTTGACACCCAAATCATATGATTACAGTTTTTAAAACTTTCAGGAAAGGAATCTGCTATCATGAATAATGAAAAATTAGAAAATCTCCTGAATCTGGCATTGAACGCCACACCGGAAGAACGCGAAAAATCTTTAGAACTGAATGTTGGATATGATACTGCTTCCCGCAGCTGGGAAGTGATTGTAAAAGCCTCCGGTGGCTTTGATCTGCTTCCGGAGCTGTTTCCACAGATCACGATCCATCCGTTATTAAATGGATATGGCATTCTGACAGTACCTGCCGATCTTCTGGATGCCTTATCAGAACGCCCGGAAATTGAATACATGGAAAAACCGAAACGGCTTTTTTTTGCTGTCAATAGCGGGCGATCGGCTTCCTGTATCACGCCACTTCAGATAACACCTGCTCCAGAACGAAACAATCTCTATGGTTCCGGTATCATCACTGCCATCATCGACTCCGGCATTGACTACGCCCACCCGGATTTCTGCAACACAGACGGCACCACCCGGATCCTTGAACTCTGGGATCAGAGTCTTGACCGCATTTTCACGCAAGCTGAAATCAACGAAGCCCTGCAGGCGCCCTCGTCTCAGGAACGATACCAACTTGTCCCAAGCCGGGACTTATCCGGCCACGGCACACATGTAGCCGGAATTGCTGCCGGAAACGGACGTGCATCGGACGGCCAGTACCGCGGTGTTGCCCCGCTAAGTTCCCTTTTGATCGTAAAACTTGGCATTTCCGATCCGGATGGTTTTCCCCGCACTACGGAACTGATGCGTGCGGTAGATTATGTCCTACAAAAAGCGTTTTCATGGCAGATGCCCGTGGCCATTAACTTAAGTTTTGGCAATAATTATGGTTCCCATGACGGTGCAACCCTGCTGGAAACTTACCTTGATAATGTATCTTCTTATTGGAAGTCCTGCATTGTCACCGGCACCGGAAACGAAGGTGCTTCCCGGATTCACACTTCCGGATCATTTCTCCCAAATAGTTCCCCCGTCACCATTCCATTTTCGGTCAGTGATTATGAATCCGGTCTGAATCTCCAGCTCTGGAAATCTTACGCGGATGAAATTGAAGTAACCCTGCGCCATCCGAACGGCACGATTGTCGGGCCATTTCAGGAACGGCTTGGCACCTATCGATTTAGCGCCGGAATGACCGAACTTCTGGTGTATTACGGAAAACCAAGTCCCTACAGCATCAGCCAGGAAATCTATCTGGATTTTATTTCCCAGGGAAGCTACATAGATGCTGGTATCTGGGAACTGACGCTTAATCCCCGCCGCATCACCGCCGGTTCCTATGACCTGTGGCTTCCGGGAGAGTCCGTAATCGGCAGCGGCACCGGATTCTTATATCCGACAGAAACCACTACGCTCACGATTCCCTCTACTGCTGCCAAAGTCATTTCGGTAGGTGCCTATAATGCTGCTTTCAACAGTTATGCCGCCTTTTCCGGGCGTGGATTTACCCGGATGGAACACCGGATCAAACCGGATCTGGCAGCTCCCGGCGTCAATATCATTTCTGCCGCTCCCGGCGGTGGCTATACATCCAAAAGCGGTACTTCCATGGCCGCTCCTTTTGTCACAGGAAGCTGTGCCCTGCTGATGGAATGGGGGATTGTGCGAGGCAATGATCCCTACCTGTACAGTGAAAAAGTAAAAGCTTACCTGATTCGGGGCACAAAAAAACTGCCTGCCTTCACGGAATACCCCAATCCCTATATCGGGTGGGGCACTCTGTGTACGGCAGACAGTATACCAACTTAAAATGCACAGTGATTCTAATAAGAATACATCAGCTTACACCGATCAGAATCACGCGCCAAGTTTCACCTACGTTCAACTCGAATTTACTGCTCTGTTACAGTTACTTTTACTTTATCAAGATGCCAGATATCATCTACGTACTCCTGAATGGTTCTGTCAGAAGAGAATTTTCCAACATGTGCCACATTCAGCATAACGAGTTTTGCCCAGCCTTTCTCGTCTCTGTAAGCTTTCTCCACACGCTCCTGAGCTTCTGCGTAAGAACGGAAGTCTTTCAGGCAGAAGTAAGTATCAGCGAACTGTGTGCACTGTGTATTGAGCAGTGAATTGTACAGATCACGGAACAGCTCTGTATCATTTCCGGAATAGAATCCGTTGATGAGCTGCATCAATACCTGACGGATTTCCTGATCCTGATTAAAGATATCCATCGGATTGTAATCGCGGTTCTGCTCATGCGCGATGACTTCATCGGAACTCATACCAAAGATAAACATATTCTCTTTGCCGACTTCCTCAGCCATCTCTACGTTTGCACCGTCCATTGTTCCAATTGTTGCAGCACCGTTTAACATAAATTTCATGTTACCGGTTCCGGATGCTTCTTTACTTGCAGTAGAAATCTGCTCGCTGACATCTGCTGCTGCAAAGATCCACTCAGCATTGGATACTTTATAATCTTCGATAAATACAACTTTCAGCTTGTTGTCAATACTTGCATCATGGTTGATCACATCAGCTACGGCGTTGATCAGCTTAATCGTCAGTTTTGCATTTTTGTAACCGGCAGCTGCTTTTGCACCAAAGATGAAGGTTCTTGGATAGAATTCCATATCCGGATGCTCTTTGATCTTGTTGTACAGATACATAACATGCAGAATGTTCATCAGCTGACGTTTGTACTCATGCAGACGTTTTACCTGTACATCAAAGATAGAACGCGGATCTACTTCAATGCCGTTGTGCTCCTGGATGTATTTTGCAAGACGCAGCTTGTTCTGATATTTGATCTGCATGAATTCCTGCTGTGCTTTTGGATCATCTACATAGACAGCAAGTTTTTCCATGTGGCTTAAATCTGTGATCCAGTCGTTTCCGATCTTGTTGGATACCCACTCAGCCAGCAGCGGATTTCCGTGATACAGGAAACGACGCTGTGTGATACCGTTTGTCTTGTTGTTAAATTTCTGCGGGAATAACTCGTAGAAATCTTTTAACTCCTGTTTTTTCAGGATTTCTGTATGCAGTCTCGCTACACCGTTTACAGAGTAACCTGCAACGATGGCAAGGTGTGCCATTTTGACCTGTCCGTCATGAATGATCGCCATTTTATCTTTTTTATACTGATTTCCCGGATATTCCTCTTCTACTTCCAGAAGGAATCTGCGGTTGATCTCCTCAACGATCTGATAAATACGCGGAAGCAGACGGGAGAAGATTTCAATCGGCCATTTTTCCAATGCTTCTGCCATGATGGTATGGTTGGTGTATGCACAGGTCTTTGTTGTGATCGCCCATGCCTCATCCCAGGTCAGACCTTCCTCATCCAGAAGGATTCTCATCAGCTCTGCAACTGCTACGGTTGGGTGTGTATCGTTCATCTGGATGGTTACTTTCTCAGAAAGTTTGTGGATATCCGGATGATATTTTTTATAACGGGCTACGGCACGCTGTACACTGGCAGATACGAAGAAATACTGCTGTTTCAGACGCAGCTCTTTACCCTGGATATGGTTGTCGTTTGGATACAGAACTTCTACCAGGTTTCTTGCAAGGTTTTCCTGCTCAACGGCTTTTCTGTAATCACCTTTGTCAAAGGAATCCAGCTCAAAACATTCCATCGGCTCAGCATCCCAGATCATCAGTGTGTTTACCATATTGTTGTTGTATCCAACGATCGGCATATCATACGGAACAGCCAGTACGGACTGATAATTTTTCTGAACGAATTTTGTACGTCCGTTCTCAGCCGGCTCAGCCTGTACATAACCACCGAATTTGACTTCAAAAGAATGCTCCGGTCTGCGCAGCTCAAAAGGATAACCGTTTT
This sequence comes from Eubacterium ramulus ATCC 29099, assembly GCF_000469345.1. Lineage (GTDB taxonomy): Bacteria > Bacillota > Clostridia > Lachnospirales > Lachnospiraceae > Eubacterium_I > Eubacterium_I ramulus. Next base: position 5,587 of record NZ_KI271101.1, on the reverse strand, counting down.
TCAGCCAGTTATCCGGTACTTCCACCTGATAACCGTCTTTGATCTTCTGTTTGAACATACCGTAACGATAACGGATACCACATCCATAAGCAGCGTAACCAAGCGTAGCAAGGGAATCCATAAAACATGCAGCCAGACGGCCCAGACCACCGTTTCCGAGTGCCGGATCCGGCTCCTGATCTTCGATCATATTCAGATCAAATCCGATTTCATCCAGTGCTTCTTTTACTTCTTTGTATGCGGTCAGATTGATCAGGTTGTTACCGAGGGCACGCCCCATCAGAAACTCCATAGACATGTAATATACCATCTTCGGATCTTCTTTGTCGAACGTCTGCTGGGTAGCAAGCCAGTTGTCAATGATAACATCTTTTACAGCATAAGACACCGCCTGGAAGACTTCCTGTTCGGAAGCCTCCTCCATGGTTTTGCGGTAAAGTGTTTTCACATTGTCTTTTACACATTTAATGAATTCTTTTTTGTCAAATAAAATATTTTTCATTACTGTTTTTCCACTCCTAACTCAACCTTGTGGCCGTTGATATTCCACTCTTTCTGGTAGCCTTCTAATGCGCCTTCTTTGATATCTACCGCAAGTACTTCACTCTGAATTTCTTCTTTGTGTGCTGCAAATACTTCACAGATTGTTTTCTCTGCTTTGAAGGAAAGGACGATCTTATCCATTACTTCAAATCCTGCCTCTTTACGCATTGTCTGTACCTTACTGATGATCTCGCGGACAAAGCCTTCCTCAATCAGCTCCGGTGTCAGTTTTGTATTCAGTACAACAGTGATGTCATTTCCGGTCTCAGTAGCAAATCCTTCTGTCTGAGCTACGGAAATCAGTAAGTCTTCTTCTGTTAAAACGATGCTCTCGTCCACTTCAGATAAAGTGATGGAACCTTCTTTTTTTAGCTGTGCCATTGCTGCGTGTCCGTCAATGTTTTCCAGGGCAGCTTTGATCTTGCCCAGGAATTTACCATATTTCGGTCCTACGGTACGAAGCTGCGGTTTGAAGCTGTAATTCGTATATGCACTGACATCCTCGATGAAGCTTACTTTCTTGATATTCAGCTCATCCTCGATGATCTCCACAAAGAACTCCGGTACTTCAAACGGTGCTTTTACATACATATCGCCGATTGGCTGTCTGTTTTTGATATTTGCACTGTTTCTTGCCGCACGGCCAAGTACAACGATTTTCAGTACTTCTGCCATATTTTTCTCAAGTTCCGGATTGATCATTGCCTCGTCAACAACCGGGAAGTCACACAGATGGATACTTTCCGGAGCATCTTTATCAATGCTTCTTACCAGGTTCTGGTAAATATCTTCTGTCATGAACGGAATCATCGGAGCAGCTGTCTTGCAGATCGTTACCAGTGCGGTATACAGTGTCATATACGCATTGATCTTATCCTGCTCCATGCCTTTTGCCCAGAAACGCTCACGGCTTCTTCTTACATACCAGTTACTCATATCATCTACGAAATCCTGCAGTGCTCTTGCAGCTTCCGGGATTCTGTAATTTCCAAGGTTGTCATCGACTGCCTTTACCGTAGAATTCAGTCTGGACAGCAGCCATTTATCCATAACGGATAATTTATCATATTCCAGATTGTATTTTGTTGCATCAAATGCATCAATGTTTGCATACAGAACGAAGAATGCGTAAGTATTCCACAGTGTACCCATGAATTTACGCTGTCCTTCCATAACGGCTTTTCCGTGGAAACGGTTTGGCAGCCATGGGGCAGAATTGATATAGAAATACCAGCGGATGGCATCTGCGCCATATTTCTGCAGTGCGTCAAACGGATCAACTGCATTTCCTTTGGATTTACTCATCTTCTGTCCGTTCTCATCCTGTACATGTCCCAGAACGATAACGTTCTCGTATGGTGCTTTGTTGAATAACAGTGTGGACTCTGCCATCAGGGAATAGAACCATCCTCGTGTCTGGTCTACTGCCTCTGAAATGAACTGAGCCGGGAACTGCTGCTCAAATACTTCTTTATTTTCAAACGGATAATGATGCTGTGCAAATGGCATTGCTCCGGAGTCGAACCAGCAGTCGATTACTTCCGGTACACGGTGCATGTCTTTGCCACAGTGTGGACACTTGATGGTGACAGCATCGATATACGGACGGTGAAGTTCTACTTCTGCTGCTTTCGGATCCCCACTCTTCTCAGCCAGCTCTGCACGGCTTCCGATGGATTCCATATGACCGCACTCACACTGCCATACGTTCAGCGGAGTTCCCCAGTAACGGTTACGGGAAATACCCCAGTCCTGGATATTCTCCAGCCAGTCACCGAAACGTCCTTTACCGATGGATTCCGGAATCCAGTTTACTGTAGCATTGTTGCGCACCAGATCGTCTTTGACTGCTGTCATCTTGATAAACCAGGATTCTCTTGCGTAATAGATCAATGGTGTATCACATCTCCAGCAGTGCGGATAACTGTGCTCGAATTTCGGGGCATCAAAGAGCAGTCCTTTTTCTTCCAGATCTTTTAATACCATCGGATCTGCTTTTTTTACAAATACACCCTCATACGGTGTCTCTTTTGTCATCTCACCTTTACCATTTACTAACTGAACAAATGGAAGGTCATATCTGCGTCCTACCTGGGCATCGTCCTCACCAAATGCCGGAGCGATATGAACCACACCGGTACCATCCGTCAGTGTAACGTAATCAGCGCATGTGACAAAGTAGCCTTTTTTGTGCTGTTTCTTGCAGATGTCTACGGCACAGTCAAATAATGGCTCATATTCTTTGTACTCAAGGTCTTTTCCTTTGTATGTCTCAAGTACGTCGTATGCTTTTGTGTCTGTCTCTTCATCTGCCAGTTTGCCAAGAACCGTGTCGCACAGTGCCTCTGCCATATAATAAGTATATCCATCAGCAGCTTTTACTTTCACATAAGTCTCTTCCGGGTTTACACAAAGAGCTACGTTGGACGGCAGAGTCCATGGTGTTGTGGTCCATGCAAGGAAATATGCATCCTCATCTTTTACTTTGAAACGAACCACTGCAGAACGTTCTTTGACATCTTTGTATCCCTGTGCTACCTCATGGGAAGACAGCGGAGTACCGCAGCGCGGGCAGTAAGGAACGATCTTAAAACCTTTGTATAACAGGCCTTTGTCCCAGATTTTTTTCAGTGCCCACCACTCAGACTCAATAAAGTTATTGTCATAAGTAACATATGGGTTGTCCATATCTGCCCAGAAACCAACGGTTCCGGAGAAATCTTCCCACATGCCTTTGTATTTCCATACAGACTCTTTACATTTTTTGATAAATGGGTCAAGACCGTATTCTTCAATCTGCTCTTTACCGTCAAGGCCAAGTAATTTCTCTACCTCCAGCTCAACCGGAAGTCCATGCGTATCCCATCCTGCTTTTCTCGGAACCATTTTTCCTTTCATAGTCTGGTAACGCGGAATCATATCTTTGATAACACGGGTTAATACATGACCGATATGCGGTTTTCCATTTGCAGTAGGCGGTCCGTCATAGAAAGTGTATGTCTCACCTTCTTTACGATTTTCCATACTTTTGCGGAAAATGTCATTTTCTTTCCAGAATTCTTCTGTCTTTTTCTCACGATCCACAAAATTCAGATTTGTTGAAACTTTTTCGTACATTCTGTTCTCCTCATTTCATGTTATATTTCTTTCCTATTTCTTTGCAGATTGTCTCTGCTCATTTATGATTCTCCCAGGAACGCATTTATTATAGAAAAATCAGACTTTCCTTTTTCTATAATTCACAGAAAATTGTATAAAATTTCCTGCAAAATAAAAAGCCTTCGTCCCGAAAAGGACGAAAGCTTTTAACAATCGTTTTAACCACCTGTTCGAAGTACGCGACATATTTGCCGGATACCAGTTCCCTGTAACGGTGGAAACACCGTCAGCTCCTACTCTCTGAAAACAGCTATGATATCTGTATCATTTCATAGAATCATGATTCAGATCTACTCTGCTTTTTGTTTCAGAACTGCAACTCAGAAGTGATTTTCCACTGAGCGGTACTGATACCGGCTTCCACCGTCCCGGCTCGCTGTAATGCTCCCAGTCAGCGTACTCTCTTCATCATAGTTTTTGCATTTGAATATTTTTTAACAATGCAATTATAAGTATTCGCTTACTGGTTGTCAACCTTGTTTCAGGAAAAATGCTTCTTATTACATAGAATTTCAGTATTTTTTACTTGTTTTATAACTTTTTAGACAGACCAGCTTTGGCTTGTCGATATAATTTCTTTTCCAGGATTCTTCACTGCCTCATCCATCAGAAAAGACAGATAGGCATCCTGAAGTCCTTCACGAAGTGGATAAAACTCTTTTCCTGTCTCTACATATTGTTTCATGTGAGCCAGAAGATCGGTCACTGCAATCTCATCATCATTTATCCGTGCACCCGGAAATGGATTTTCATAAATTCGTTCTCCACGGAAACTGATATATCTGTGACTCCAACCGTCTATATTATAAACTCCATCATCTTCTCTGTGCATCTGCTCGCTTACCGGACGATTCTGATGATCCATGTAACAGATCTGATCTCCCCGAACCTCTCCTCTTGCTCCCTGTATCACCCAGGAACGACTTCGTATTGGAGAAAAATACTGTTCATCATCAAAATCATAAAATGCAGCTTTTCCATTTTCAAAAATAATATCAATCCGTGCCCGATTTCCGGTTAAGATTTCTCCGGACGTATGCCACCCTGCCCGATCTCTTGTTTTTGTCACTGGAAATTGATACGTTTTTCCACTGATTTTACAATTTTCCATTCCAATTCCAAGGAATTTCCGAAAAATACTAATGGCATGATACCCATGAATGGCTGACATCGATACATTTGAAATCTCTCCAAGAATCCCACTGTCGATCACATTCTGAACCGCTGCATAATACGGTTGCAGAAAATATTGCTCTGTAACCTGAACTTTTCCATGCAAGATTTGAACTTCTTTCCAAAGATTATTTAATTCTTCTATATCTTGCCCAGGCGGAGTCTCACAAAGTACGGGAATCTGCAACTTGCATAGTCGCAAAATCCATTCTTTCATAACACTTCTCGGTACACACAACAAAGCAAATTCCGGCTTTGTATCTAATGCAGTTTCCAAATCAGTCGTTGTTAATATCCCTGTCTCTTGCTGGATCTCTTGCGCACGTTTTTCCGAATGCATTACAATCGCTGATACTTCCAGCCTGTCTGAAAGTATTTCAGCTGCGCGAAGAAAATACTGTGCCCGCCAGCCACAACCAATCATTATAAATTTCATACTCATAAGCGAAAACTTCCTCTCCTTTTTCTACATCTTTTACTGTATCAAAATCTGTTCTTTCTTATCATACATCAATTTTTTTCTCTTGGGAAGTTAGAGCCTATACAAGAAAATAAAAAACACTGAAAAACATTTCTGCTTTTCAGTGTCTGCTACAGGGACAGAAGGACTCGAACCCTCGACATTTGGTTTTGGAGACCAACGTTCTACCAACTGAACTATATCCCTATATTTTATTGAAGATATATACCTTCAAAACTTCATACAGAACCA
>NZ_KI271100.1 GCF_000469345.1 Eubacterium ramulus ATCC 29099 | reverse complement strand
GAAGTGGGAGTCTTCTCGACTGAGATAAAACATGGAAGAAACATGCACGCTCGAAATCTATAAAGAATTCTGAGCACACACAAACACAAAAGGAGGATTTTATCATGAGTTATTTATACAAAACAAAAGGCACCTGTTCCACAATGATCGAAGTTGAGCTGGATGGACATATTGTAAAGGATGTCAAATTTACCGGCGGATGCAACGGTAATCTGAAAGCCATCCCAAAACTGGTGCAGGGTCTGACGGTTGAGCAGGTAGAAGAAAAGCTTTCCGGCATCTCCTGTTCCGGACGTCCTACTTCCTGCGGAGATCAGCTGGCAAAAGCCTGTCGTGCTGCCCTGGAAGCACAGAATGCATAGCTGATGCATGACTAATAAAGAAAAAGGATTCGAAGCATCTGTATCTCTGTGTTCCATGTACAGATGCTTTTTCTTTCTCTATCGGCCGCAATTATCTGATAATTCGGCATTGCATCTCACTCATTTCTGCCTATTCTTATTTATTTAAAATATTTTTTCACTTTTCTATTGACATATCATGTTTTATCTGTTATATTGAGTACAACAAATAAAGAACTTACAGTTCTTACAAAATTAAAGAAAGAGAGGTACAGTCCACCGGAAACATAATTTAAACTTCAAAAAACGATACTAAGCATAGGAGGTACGGTCCAATCTACATTTAAATTTTATCTTCATTTATTATAACGAAAGAGGTACAGTCCAATGAAATAGTTATTCGTTTTCCATCAATTTAATTTTTCGAAAACGAGGTATGGTCCAATGAGATAATTATTCATCTTTCATCATTTAAATTTTTGAAAACGAGGTACAGTCCAATGAAATAGTTATTTTCTTTTCATAATTTAAATTCTTGAAACGGAGAACAGACCAATGGACAGGTAAATGAATTAATTTAATCTTAGAATACATAGTTGGAGGTACAGTCCACCAGAGATTAAAGTAATCAGCAGTTTTTCCTGATACCAGAATTGAATACATGACAGATACCATAGTAAATCAAAAAATCAAGGTTCAGATGGCAACGTTCAGATATGAATCGGATTTAAAAGGTCATGATAGAAGGAGATTTGAAAACGTAACGGGAAAGGCTCAAAAGAAAATTGAATCAAAAAATTGTATAACGAGACATATCGAAAGATTAAGGAGGAAAAATCCCTTGGAGAGTATATGTTATTAAGGCTACATTGATATCTGTAAAAACAGTATTGATGTAGCCTTTTCTAGTACAGTGTTTCTGAAATAAGTAGCATATAGAACGCAGGATGTTTTTACAAGTGTGTGATTCCAAAAATGCAGGCGTAGCGGGCTACGCCGAGGCTTTTGGAATTGCGCAATTGTGAAAATAGACAAGTTATATGTGGTACTTATTTAGAAATCGCTGTACTAGTACCGTGTTTCGTAAATAACTGTACCAATGCCTGCTTTTTGCATTTCCTTCCCTCTTCTACTCCCTTTCTGCTCATCTTCAAAAATACTCCTTCTTTTACATCATACACGTTACTGTTCGCAGATCCTCCGGTTACCTTTCCCTGATTTCTATTGACACACTTCTCTTATAGGTGTAATCTAGTATCGAAAACTAGATGTTGTCGTTTTAACAGACAACAAGAAAGGTATACAACTGAAATGAGAGAGATTATTATTTCCACTGAAAGTGGCTCCGATCTTCCGGAAAACCTTGTAAAAAAATACGATATAAAAGTCATTCCCATGCATATCGTCATGGATGGCACTTCCTATGCTGACGGAACCATCAGCGTAGATAAAATTTACGAATACCATAATGAGACAAAAAAAATCCCGACAACTTCTGCGGTAAATGTCGGCGAATACATTGATTTCTTCACACAAATCCGCGAAGAGCATCCGGACTGCGTTATTATGCATCTGGCTTATTCCTCGCTGGCATCTTCTACTTATCAGAATGCAGAGATTGCTATCCGCGAATTTGAGGATATCTATCTGATCGATACAAGAAACGTATCCGGTGGCTGTACGGCACATCTTGCAAAAACATATGAGATCGTTCAGGCGAAAAAAGATACTGTCACCGACTATAAAGCATTGGCTGATGAAATCGAATCCTGGAACAAGAAAGTCTTCTGTTCCTTCATTCCGGGAAATCTGGACTATCTGAAAGCTGGCGGACGAGTGTCCAATGCTGCATACCTGGGTGCTACACTGCTCCGTCTGAAACCACTGATCGAGATCGTGGACGGACAACTTCTTGCCTCCAAGAAATACCGCGGCTCTATTGAAAAATTTGTGGATACCTATATGGAAGAATATCTTGCGAAACATGATGTTTCCAGAAAATGTCTGTATCTGATGTATTCCAAAGGACTTTCCCAGGTTGCCCTTGACCGGATGAAAGAAAATGCAATCCGCTTCGGCTTTGAAAGCTATGAATATGTCATGACCGGATGTGTTATCAGCTGCCATAGCGGTCCGGGAGCAATCGGACTTGCCGGATGTTGTGAATAAGATTTTTTACATGTTTTTTAAAAGATAAATTCCATTCAAAAAATCCCATATTTTTCATCTCGCAGGCTAAAACGCCTTACTCTGATGAAAAATATGGGGTTTTTTCTTTACATTATGGTCATTCTTTTGTAAAGCAGACATTCGCAATCCGCTTTGTCTGCTTTCTCTTTTTACTTATTTGCGAATTTGACAGCCGTACCGTATGCAATGACTTCGGCCGCTCCCTGGATGATAGCTGATGTCGCAAAACGAATATTTACCACTGCGTCTGCACCAAGTCCTTCGGCTTCTTCTACCATACGCTGAATCGCCAGATCTCTTGCTTCGTTCATCATCTCGGTATAGGCTTTCATTTCTCCGCCTACCAGATTTTTGAAGCTTGCACCGATATCTCTGCCAATATTTTTGCACTGAATGGTACTTCCTTTTACCATTCCAAGCATCTCCAGTTCTTTTCCTGATATATAATCTGTGTTTACTAATACCATAAGCCTGTTCCTCCCATTTTTCGCCGCTCCCCATAACCGTGCAAGCACGCTTCTGGCTCACTTACGCTCATTATATCATAGGGTGTATGAAATATGTCATTTTTACTCCAAATTTAATTTATTTTTCAAAAACCATGTCGTCACAAAGAAGAAGATGACACTGTAAATGGCATCGGTGATGCACTGTCCCGCCAGAAGTTTGACATATCCGGCTACGACCATACCTTTTCCTGCATCAGCATGAACTCCGATACCGGCATTATCCACTGCCATGGAACCGTTGAGCATCTCAATCAGATTAAAGTTTGTCAGCGTACCGATAATCGCAATAATAATCAGAATTACGATAAAGGTCAGCACACTGTAAAACACTTTATGTCTCTTTGCAGCAGCACCGATTGCCATAGCCGTATAAACCAGCAGAATGATACGAACAATCTGAATCACCGCAGTTACAATGGTCAGAATGATTTCTCCCGCACTTTCCTGAAAAAATTTGAAGAAATCTCCCCATGGAAGGGAACACCAGTCAAGTGCAAACAGATTTCCACTGCCAGCCACACTGGTCAGCGCAAGTACAAACACAGATACGATCAATGTTATGATACTCAGCAAAACCCAGATCAGAGAACTGATGGTTTTAGATGCAACCAGCATCCATGTAGGAACCGGAAGGGTATGCATCAGATAACCTTCTCCTTTCAGCAGATTTTTATAAAATCGCTGAAGGATCATAACAACCGTCACGATCATCAGTGTCATGATCAATAGTGTATAGATCAGGCCGCTGACTACAACTGCAATTGCATTCCCCTGTGTCGCCTGCCAGATAGTTCCTCTGGCAAGGAATCCAACTATCGCTGCCACGATCAAAACAGCCAGATACAGCACACCCATCAGCCTGCTGGTCGATTTCAACTCATACTTCAATAATTTTCCTAACATCTGAATACCTCCCTGAACAACTCATCTACTGATTTATGTTCTGTTTCACGAATTTCATCCACACTGCGATGAAAAACAATATTGCCCCGATTGATAAATACTGCCTCGTCCAGTACACGCTCAATGTCTGAAATCAAATGTGTAGACATTACGACCAGTGCATCTTCAGAATAATTCCGAATGATAGTATTTAAAATATAATCTCTTGCCGCCGGGTCTACACCGCCGATTGGCTCATCCAGAAAATAGATTTCTGCATTCCAGCTCATCGCCAGTATCAGCTGTACTTTTTCTTTATTACCCTTGGATAATGTTTTTAGCCGGTCTTTCTCCCGTAAATTCAACTGTTTTAACATTTCCTCCGCTTTCTTCCGGTCAAAGTCTGCATAAAAATCGTCAAACATTCCTACCAGTGCTTCCACATTCATCCAGTCCGGCAGATAATTTGCATCCGGCAGATAAGAAACGAATGCTTTTGTCTCCGGCCCCGGTTTCAAACCGTTTAACAAAATTTCTCCGGATGTGGGCTGAAGCAGACCATTTGCCAGTTTGATCAATGTGGTCTTTCCGCTTCCATTCGGTCCAAGTAATCCTACGATTCTGCCACTTTCTAACGTCAGATTCACATCACTCAAAGCCATTACATTTCCATAATCTTTTGTCAGATTCTTACATTCCAGTCTACTGCTCATGACACGCTCCCTCCTTGTCCTCTCGGATCAAATCTATAATTTCCTCTTTTTCAAACCCCATATTTTTCATCTGCTGTAAAAATGTCTGTATGGTTTCCCTTGCTGTCTCACGTTTCATTTTCTGAATTCTCCCTTCATCATCTGTCACAAACCTTCCACTTGTTCTCTGCGAATGAACCAGTCCCATCCGCTCCAGCTCTGCCAGGGCCTTCTGCATTGTATTCGGATTCACCTCCGCCTCACTGGCAAGATCCCGCACCGATGCAAGCTTGCTGCCCGGTGCATAATATCCGGTTGCTATTCTGTTTTGAATAATATCAACCAGCTGAAGATAGATTGATTTGTCATTTACAAAATTCCACGCCATATCCATTCTCCATCCTTTCTTTGTTTCTCTGTGTATCTCTATGCATCGTTTGTATTATTGTACTGTTGTATTACTTGATTAATACAATAATACTTATGAATCATTTTGTCAATAGAAAAAAAGAATTTTTATAATATTGCTATACGGTGCTGTCACTTCTGTGCTATGATATCTTTATTCAACAATGTGGTGGGCATTTGCAATCGGATTCCGCCACTTACTTACGAAAACAGTATTTCAGAAATATAGCCAGTACATCGTTTCGTAAATAGTTATACTGGAATGACACATTTAAAAAATTTCAAGAATACATAAAAATAACATGGAGGGTTTACTCTTATGAGATTAGGAAAATACAAGGGCATTCATATGACACGCCCAAATACGGAAGTGACCAAACACGAAGTCCTGAACGTTTTAAAAAAGAAACAAAAGGAATATGCCGTTGCCACAAACATTGATGACCGCAGTGCACAGGAAGGCGATCAGGTAATCCTTGATTTTCAAGGCATGTATCATGGACAGGACATCCCGCATGGAAACGGTTCTGATTTTGCACTGACCATCGGTGCCAAAGCTTTTTTACCGGAATTTGATGACGCTCTGATTGGAAAAAATATCGGTGATACCTTTGATATCAATGTTACATTCCCGACAGATTACCGCATCAGCACTATGCAGAACCGCTCCGTTGTATTCCACACAACATTAAAAAAAATCCGTCTGATGGACTATCAGCCGATTGATGATGAGTTTGCAAAGGATTTTTCTGAATATACAACACTGAATGAATGGGAAAATGAAATTTTTTCCCATCTGCAGGCTCGGCGAAAAACTTCGGTACAGGAAAAATTGACCCGGGAAGTAATGACAAAAATCATTGCCGATTCTGATATCCCGATTGATGATGACATGAAGGAAGAAATAACACAGATTTATTATGATGACTTTCTGGATGAACTGGAAATGAATCAGATCCCACTGGAACTTTACTGCAAGCGTTCCGGTCATACCGAAGATGAAATCTATGCTGACAAAGAGCAGGAAGCTATTAAAACAATTCAGGCACAGAGTGTACTCCATGCCGTTGCTGCTGCAGAAAAAATCAGCATCACGCAGGAAGAGCTGGCTGAGGAGCTTCGGGCAATTGCAATAGAGGAGGATGAAGATCCGGAGGAATTCGTAGAGACATTGGAAGAGGAAGATGTGGAGAATATCGCCGATCAGCTTACGATGGATAAAACGATGGCCTTCATATTGGACAGCGTGATTTACGATAGGTAGAGAGGAGAGGAACTCAGATGAGTGCTTTGGGCTAAGACGCCCTTCATCACTAATCTGAGTTCTTCTCCTTTTTACGTTGTGAAACACACTGTCTTTATTCCGGCCCCGAGACATGCCTTTCGGCACCAAGCTATGTTTCTTTTCTTTTTACGTTGTAAACCCGCTGTCCATATTCAATGCCTGTATAATTTCTGTCATGCTACCAATACTAGTACAGCGAATATTAATTAAACGCTATATTTGGAGGAATGAACATGAGTAAAAATATGTATACAAATAGAAATACACATGACACGAATTGTCACAGAAATTATGGTGGTCCAAATAAGGATGCTGTTACCACTGGTACGTTTGAGCAGGCAGATAGAACCGATGATTTTGACTATGATTATCTGGGAAAATCTGCTTCTGCCAATGACCAGACTGGTCTGATCCCATCCGGACCACAAAATGATGACGAAATTAAATCTTATCAGGATGTGTTTCCTTTTGCGCCACCGCTGCTGAAAAAGGATAAGGATTCGCTATCATAAATTCAACTTTTCTGGTTGCACTACGTAAATAGCGGGCTCAGAGCAAATTTTTCCTTCCAAGCGATTGTTAGCTGGAAGGAAAAATTTGTCTGAGTCCGCTTTCATAATCTTAAAGTATAGCCATAAATTTTAAGTCACCCTAAACAACTTTGTGATCCAGCCATTTCCGTCTGTGGAACCGGATTGTAAACACAATACTCCGCACGGTCCAATCGGTAAACATTCCGATCCACACTGCGATCGGTCCAAATCCCTGTGCCCGGCAAAGATAGATGCACAGGCTCACTCGGAAGATCCACATGGAACAGGTGGACAAAATCATGGAAAATTTGACATCTCCGGCTGCACGCAGTCCATACGGCGGGATAAATGCCGGAACCCAGACGATTGGTTTTACAATCGTGATTACCGTCATCATATAAAAACACATATCCGCACTGGCTGGTTCCATACCTGCGATCATTGTAATCGGCTTCGTCAATCCCCAGATGATGAGACAGCAGATGATAACAACCACCTCGGACAATACGGCAAGTTTCTTGATATAATACACGGCCTGTTCTTTTTCACCGGCACCGATACACTGACCGACAATGGTCATCAGACCAATTCCAATACCAATTGCTGCAATACCGTTTAAATTCTCTAATATGATCGTCATGGCCTGTGCTGCAATGGCGGTAGTTCCAAGTGTGGACACTGTGGACTGGATTGCCAGTTTACCAAACTGGAACATACCATTTTCAATACCGGACGGGATTCCGACAGAAAGAATGATCAAAATCAGTTTCATATCCGGACGGATACTAAAATAATCACGGATCACAATCTCCTGCTTCGGCACACGCTGACGGCAGATCATAATGATGGACATCAGAATCCGGGAAGCAAGTGTGGAAATTGCCGCACCGGCTACCCCCATATGGAATCCAAAGATCAAAACCGCATTTCCGGCAATATTTACCAGATTACATAATGCAGAAATCGTCATCGGCAGCCTGGAATTTCCCTCAGCCCGGAAAAATGCCGCATTCGCATCAAACAGACCGATAAACGGGAACGACAGAGCTGTGATCAGAAAATAAATCTGTGAATTATCCATAACATCCTGTTCCACATTACCGAAAATCAGCCGCAGCAACGGATGACGAAAGGCTATACATACTGCCATTAATCCAATGGAAATGACTAACATTGACAGCAATACCTGACGGGCTGCCTTATTGCAGGCCTTCACATCTTTTCTGCCCAGATACTGTGAACAGATGATGGCACCTCCGGCGGTCAGTGCGGTGAACACCTGAATGACCAGCACATTAATGGAATCCACCAGAGAAACAGCAGAAATAGCTGCACTTCCAACATTGCTGACCATCATACTGTCCACAGTACCCATCAGAGAATTCAACAACTGTTCCACCATCAGAGGTATCAGCAATACCTTCAGATCGTGATTGGAAAAGAGCAGCTTACCCGCATCTATCTTCTGTTTTTTTGTTCTCAACTCAATCTCACCTTTTCTCCTTCCTCCGGCAGAAAACTGTCAAAAATAAACATATCAAATGTACCGCGGGCAGCTTCCAGCTCGGCCTGACACTTTATCGTCCATGCCGCGGTTTTTACTTTAAATAATTTTCGGCACATCCGAAATCCCCGGATATGTCGGTCTTTGTGATTATACGATATAAAATCCGGTTTTGCACAGAAATTCAACAGCAGATTTGTCAGGAAAAAACGCACAATCTTCGGCATCTTATCCTCGCTGTGAAAGAAATCCATAGACAATTGTCCCCGCAGTACCTTTGGATTATGTCTGCGATACCAGACCAGTGCCAGCGGATTAAAGCATTCCATACAGTAAACACCGCTGTATTGAGATAACATCTCTGCGGCAGCTTCCGTAGTCGCCTTGTAATCATAACCAACTTTGATTTCAACCACAAGCGGTGTTCTGCCCGCAATCAGATCCAGCACAGCAGAAAAAAGCGGTATCTTTTCTGTACTGCCTTTCAAAGAATACTGCTCTAATTCTGCATATGTTAATTCTGTTAATTTCTTATGTATGCCGCACATACGCTTCAGGTCAAAATCGTGAAAAACCACAAGTTTTCCATCTTTGGTAAGCTGCACGTCCAGCTCAATGCCAAAACCTTGATCTACCGCTTTTCGAAATGCTGCCAGACTGTTTTCCGGTGCTTCTGAATGATTATCAAAAAGACCACGATGAGCGATCATTGTATGATCAAAAGCTGCAAAAGACCGTGTTTTTTCTGTTTCCGGTCGAAGCATATATAGACTTAAGCCCAGTAAGCCAAACAGGATTGCGGCAGCAACAAAAAGCCATACCAGTATCATTTCTGTATTTTCCTCCGCATCTGTACATTTCAAGAATGCCCAGGCATTTTTGCTGCGAGATGCACGTCATGCAATGCATGCAAAGCTGGCTATAACTCCAGCCAGCTTATGTTCTTTCACTTGCTCAGACAAATGGCATCTCTTATCTTTTCTATGCCTGCACCTTGTTTAAGAAATGCTCCCATTCCACGACAGCTTTTTCAAACTCTACTTCTATCCAGTAAGTATCTTCCTCTACATCCACAGCGATCTCACAGCAACATGCGCCACCGTTTTTTGCAGGTTTCGGTGTCACTACAAATACTTTTCCATCTTCCTGTATTTTCCGGAAAATCTCTTTAAACTGTTCTTCCGGAATATCCTGATCCGGCACTTCCCGCTGCAGCACATTGTTTGCGTCATAATACTTTGCGCCTTCCAATAAAAATCTTGTAATTACCGGAGATTTGAAACGAAGTTCTGTGTCATCCAGATATCGATCAGTCAGAGTATCATTCGACGGATTGTTATGCTTTGCTGCTACGCCCAGCAGAACCATCGTCATAAGCCCCGGATTTAACTCCATTTTCTTTACTTCCGCATCCTGGAACATAAATTTATCCAGTTCGTTTACACATTTAAACGCCATATCCTATTCTCACTTTCTACTAATTCAGAATCTTTTGCTAATTCAAGTCAAACGCACGTGAAACTTGATGCGTGATTCTGGTCAGTGTAAGCTGACATAGACTAATTATAAGTATAATACACTGTTTTTGCAAGCCTGATTCCATTCGAGTCAAGAATGTCGTTACAGTTCACTCATCATATGTATTCAAATATTGATCATGCTTGCATGAGGAAATATTTGGATACATAATGAGAAGGGAGCGCCTTTTTATGAGCAAAAGTAGCAGCGTAAGCGTTTGCCTTCTTGAACCAAGTTCAAGAAGTATCGCTCGCAAGCGAGCTCTTTTGCGAATGGCGCGTGTGAACAGTAACAGAATGTCCTCTGCATTCCCTGTGCGCTAAAGGATATGTGAAAAAATAGGTGCTACAATAACCGTCAGAATACCTGCAACGGCGATGGATAAACCACCCATTGCCCCTTCGATCTCACCCATTTCCAGTGCTTTTGCAGTACCGATCGCATGTGCGGAAGTACCCAGTCCAACTCCTTTTGCCACCGGATGTGTAACATGGAATAACTTGTATACAAAATCCGCCAGCACATTTCCAACCACACCGGTGATAATAATAACCGCAACGGTAATCGTCACAATACCATTCAGTTCTTCTGACACACCCATACCGATTGCTGTTGTGATAGACTTCGGCAGCAATGTCACAAACATATCATGCTCCAGATGGAAGATCAGGCACAATACCAGAATACAGACAGCACTGGTCAGGACACCTGAGATAATACCACCCATAATGGCTTTCCAGTTCTTCTTCAGCAGTTCCATCTGCTCGTACAGCGGAATTGCCAGACATACGGTGGCCGGTGTCAGCAGATAACTTAAAAGCTGTGCACCATCATTATATGTATCATAATCAATATGGAACCCTACCAGGATCAAAATAATGATCACGATAGAAATCAGTAACGGATTTAACAATGCAAATTTAAATTTCTTTTTCAGCAATACTCCGACTTCATATGCAAGGATACTCACCAGTACGCCGAAAAACATAGAATTATTCAGAATGTCCTTCATTTTTCTTACGCTCCTCTGCTTCAATCATCGTCTGTGTTACTTTTCCGGAAACACCCATAACTACAATTGTGGATACAAACAAGATCACAATTATCGGAATCAGCACTGGTTTTAATGTATCCCATGCGTTCAGCAGACCGACACCTGCCGGAATAAACATCATCGGCATGATCTCGATCAGAAATTTTCCCGCATCCTGAACCGCTTCCACCTTCAGCACTTTCGTTTCCAGCAGGACAAACATCAGCACAAGTCCGTAAATACTTGCCGGAATCGGCAGCGGCAATACATATTTCAATGCCTCTCCTATAAAAGAAATAAAAAGAATAATGACAAATTGACGAATATACTTCATAATAACGCCTCTTTTCCCTGGTCAAAAAGTCTACATTTTACGATAACATTTTTCCTAAAAATGCAATTCAGTTTCCCATTCATTATAGCAGAATTCAAATATTTTTCAATACATTGGTGCTACCAATTCCAAAAAAATATATAAAGCGTTCATTCGCGTGTGCGATTCCGTATGGCTGTTCCTGCTGCCCATATTCCAAACAATATTACAGACAGCAGACTTGCCATAATCCCATACCGTTGTCCCGGCGGTTCAAACTGCAGATCCACCGTGTGTGTACCGGCAGTTACTTTCGCACCGGCAAAAGCAGTATTCACTTTTTCCAGTTTTGTCACCTTTCCATCCACATACAGCTTCAGTCCGTTTTGCATTGGAATAGAAGTAACGAAATAACCATCTTCTCCTGCAGTAATTGCACAACTGAGTACACTGTTTTTGTTCCATTGTTCTTCCGGAAGCAGCGTCGCAGACTGCACCTGCTTTTTCTGAAACAATGTTGTCGGAAAACGATAGCACGCGATGTCAGTCAGGTCATAAGTTCCGGCAGACAGCTTCAAAGAAATATATTTATCCCTGCCTTTTTCCTTTAACATATAAGAAAAGACATTATTTTCATTTGGATACGGTGCATCCAGACCGGATAACTTATTTCGCCTTCCATTTGCTGAAATGACCACCGGATCCGCTGTATGATTTTCTACCTGAAATCGGAAATACAGTGTTCCGTTTTTCATATCCGGATCCAGCGGAATCCGGAGCACACCGCTCTCTGTAGCTGTGATCCGATAGCCGTTCTTCACCGGTGTGACCTGAATCTGCTTATCACGGCTGACTTCCTCTGCATCCAGCCCCGGCAGTGCAATTTCATCCATCTCAGATACTTTCACCGTTTTCTGTCTATCATTTTCCACCACGGTATATCGGCTCAATGCTGTCATTTTCTCCATATCGTCCAGGGATGCAAACTGTTTATCCGAAATGCAGTCCGCTGTAGTATAGGCAATTGGCAGTACATCCGTATTTTCCGCAATGACATATCTGCCCTTCTGCTGCAAAATGGAATAGCCCGAAGGCATCTTATTCTCCGTAGTCAGGATATAGCGTTCTCCCATCAGCTGTGCAAACAGCGGGTTCCGCTCTTCCAATAATGCTGTCCGGTTATTAATCTGAATCGGCATTTTCACTACATTGTAGTAGAAATTCTGATACAGCGGATTTGTGACAGAAGAATACATATTCGCACTCTGCTGACCATAAAACAGCAACGCATTGCACTCTTTCTTCGTATCCGTCAGTTTGTCGCAACGATACAGCCGGTTTCCACAAAAAGCCTGTAATTCTTCCTCTGTAAATTGCTCTGATTCCGTGTCAGTATCTGTATCCGAAACTGCACCGTTTTCCGTACCGGTATGCCAAACGACACCCGCGCCCAGACTTTGATCGGTATCCGTGCTCATTGTCTGCTCTGTATTTACACCGGATGCCTGACTGGCTTCTGCATTTGGGATTCCCTGCCAGCCTTCCATAGCCGCCGCCCCCAGATAAATGAAAAAGGGCATGACAAACAGACCGATATAGCGAAACATTCCTGTCCCGTACAGACTCTGCCGCTCTTCTTCTTCCTCCGTCAGATGCGCATGTTTTCGCAAAATCAGATCCACCAGGACAATGGTCAGCAGAATCGCTCCATCCAGTGTTACCCAGGCAAACCATTCCTGGTTCCGCTGGGTCAGCATTATAACAGCAAAAATCAAAAGCGGCCACAGACGCCACTGCGTCTCACCCTTCCGGATTTTCTGAAACACCTGCATACAATAATAAATGACCACCGGTACAAAAGGCATCAAAATCTTTCCTCTTGCATACAAAGTTGCATTCAGCACATAAGACGCAACGCCAAAAAGGCTTCCCACTAAAAGCAGAGCGCACTGCCAGCGCACTTCCCTCACCCGCAGTCCAAGCACCAGCAGATACAGGCACAGCAGCGTCAGCCCAAGACCATAAGGATCATACAACAGGTTTTTAATATTCGGCATCACCAGATCCACCCATGTGGTAGCTTTTTCTCCACTGTGCTTATGCTCCAGAATCGTCATGAATGTCGGAAGAAGCAGCAGCATTGCCATTCCAAGCGACAGGATAACACTGGTAACACCCTGAAACAACAGGTGTCTGCGTCCCCTGACATCTTCCTTGCGGAGCATTCCCACTGCAAACCAGCCGATCACTGCCAGACAGGCTATAGCATAATAGAAGCTGTGCAGATAAATCAGCGTCAGGCTGATGCTCATCAGTGCAAATCTGCGTTTTTCCAGGAAAATCAATGCCAGCAATAAAAACGGCATATAATTTACAAACATGATCTGCCGGTGTGTCTGGAAAAAACAGCCGGCCAGCAAAAAAAGCATACTTCCAAAGAAGGCAGCATACGGTGTCATTCCCTTCATTCTGAGCCAGAGCTGCATCAGGAGTACCGCCGCCAGATAGCTGCTCAGTGCATAGACCGGGATCAATACTGTCATAGGAATCTGTGGAAACAGACAGCCTATGATAATATCCGGGCGGTAATAGCCATAATACGCAAACTGAAATCCATTGCTTCCGCCTCCGAGGGAAATCCAGGACGGCGCCAGTGTCCGCTCCTGCATGCACACGTTTCGAATTGTCTCTGCCAGCGTCACATGCTGATTGTACCAGTCCGTAGTAGAACCATAAAAGCACCCATCCGGCCAGACCAGACGAATCAGCAGTACAAAGACCGCCACCAGAATTCCGGTAAAGATCATTGTCTGCAATTTTTCTATTTTTTTATCTTCACTTTGTTTCATCATTCTCACATACCTCACCCGTCACACACATTTAAAACAAATCGCTTTCGCTTTTATTCCTTAATATTTCTCTTTCTTAACGTTTTCTCTTGTATGACTTGTCCAGTATAGCAGAGTTTTTTGAAAATCCCCCATGAAAATTCTGAATTTTTCTTAATATTTAAGATGATGCCAGGGGCAAAACACCCAAATCTATTTCACAATCAGCTGCGCAGCCAGTCTGCATAACAGCAGATTACATGCTGAATCCGGAACAGTTCCGATTCACGGCTCACACTGCGCCACAATGCTTTGTAATCATACAGCCAGTATTCGAGTTCTTCTGCCAGTGCACAACGCTGCCCGCTGCATGTTTCATCTGATGTCTGATCACCCGCCAATACCATGCCCAGTTTCTGTAACAAAATCATTCCCTGTAATGCAATCAGATATGCGTGGATCTGTTTTTTCTGTTCTACCGGAAGATGTGACACAAATGCATACAGTTCACCTTTTATCTCTTCCAGCTGTTCTGCCGCTTTCTGATAAACTTCCATCGAATATAACGGTACTTCCCGGAGTTGTTCCAGCCTGTCTACCGCATTGCGCCAGGTAAACTTCCAGCTGACAGAGATTTTTGCCAGCACAGACACAAGTGTTTCTGAGACATCTCCATAAGCAATCCGGGATATCTGTCGGTTGATTTCGTCAAAGGCCGGAATCTCCGGATTCCAGGAAAATGCTGCTCCATAGATCATTCCAACCAGACTGAAATCCGGGTGATTGATATGCCCACAATCCCCCCAGTCCGTATTCAGTACACCATCTGCATGATAATCAACGGCATAGTGACACATCCTGCTGATATTTTCATAGGAAACTCTGATCTGATTTACCAGCTGATCCCAGCCACTCACCCCCGGGCAGTTATAAAGTCTCGCTCCGGCCCCGGAAAGTTTTCGTGTGGAATCCTCCGGCCAGTCAGCGTCATATCCCCAGTTCAGACAGATGGTTTCCTTTGGCAGTTCCTGTACAGCCTCCGGAAACGCACAGATGATATCGCCCCAGAACATCGGGATTTTTCCTTTGCTCACCACATACCCGCACAGTTCTTTGACAAAATCCAGGTACATACGCTGTGTACCTTTTGTCTCTGCCAGCCCGGCACTTTTTCCTTTTCCAAGATCAAAGGTTTCATCCGCACAGATATTAAAATACTTTGATGTAAACAATGGCATAAATTCATCGATCAGCGATTTTGCCAGCTGCATACTCTCCGGGTTTGACACATCCAGTGTGTGGTGCTTCATACGATCCACAAATCCAAATGGCTCCTGTTCCATATCCGGAAGTTCACACAAATGGCAGTACGTTTTGGTACGAAGCACTTTATACAAATGACCAAAACATGCAATACTCGGGATCAGTTCAATGTGGCGCTTTCTGCAGTAAGCATCCAGTTCCAGAATATCCTCCGGTGTCAGCGGTGTATCATCCCGCCAGACTTCCGAAAATTTTGCAAATAAAAATGTATGTTCCATGTACAGCTGCAACTGATTCAGCTTATATGCAGCCATACGGTCCACCAGTTTTTTCAGATAATCCATGGTCGGGATCCGGCCTCTGGTCACATCATGATAAAATCCACGATGTTCAATCTGAGGTTTGTCCTGAATGTTCGTGTACGGAAGACAGCAGCCCTCCTGCTGCGTCATCTGACGCAATGTCTGCATACCATAAAAAAGTCCACAGGCACTGCCGCCGGTTATGATGATTCCGTCTGCATTTATATGCAGCTCATACGCCTGTGCTTCCAGTGCTTCATCCAACCGCAGGCTAATATCCCCCGGACACGCACTGCCTCTTGTGATACGCAGCGCAAATCCCAATGATTCACAAAGGACCTGCTGAAACAGCTTTGCATCCTCATAGACCTCAGGTGGACAGCTGTTGTCCACTACAATGGCGCGGTTATAACAAATTGTAAAAATCCCCTCTGTCGTTTTCCACTTTCGTGGCTTTGGTAACAAATACATCATTTTCTCCTCCATGCTTCAACGAAAAGGGCAAACCCGGATTTTTCCTCCGGATTTACCCTTTACACTTAACACTTTATACCTAAAGAACTTTCGATAAAAATTCCTGTAGTCTCGGATTTTTCGGATTCTCGAAAAAATCCTTCGGATTATTCTGTTCTGCGATATTTCCGCCATCCATGAACAGAACGCGGGTACCCACCTCACGGGCAAATCCCATCTCATGTGTTACGACTACCATGGTCATTCCGTCATCAGCAAGCTCTTTCATCAACTGAAGAACCTCGCCTACCATTTCCGGATCCAGAGCGGATGTCGGCTCATCAAAAAGCATGACTTCCGGGTTCATGGCCAGGGCGCGGGCAATTGCAATTCGCTGTTGCTGACCACCGGAAAGCTGTTTCGGATATGCCTCCGCTTTATCCGGCAGACCGACACGCTCCAGAAGTTCCATCGCTTTCTGCTCTGCTTCGCTGTCTGACATGAGCTTTAACGTCACTGGTGCAAGCTTGATGTTCTCCTTAATAGTCAGATGTGGGAACAGGTTAAACTGCTGGAACACCATTCCCATTTTCTGACGCACCTTATCGATGTCTGTCTTCGGATCTGTGATGTCCTCGCCATCAACGGTAATCGTTCCGGCTGTCGGCTCCTCCAACAGATTCAGACAGCGCAGAAACGTTGATTTTCCGGAACCGGACGGTCCGATGACAACGACCTTTTCTCCCGGATAAATATGTTCATTGATTCCGGCCAATACTTTATGATCGCCAAAAGTTTTTTCCAGATTTTTAACGTCTATCACTGTTTCTCATCCTCCTCTCAATCAGTGCAAGTAGCTTGGATAAAGCGATAACGCACACAAGGTAGATCACTGCGATGCTGATGTACGGCATGAATGCCTGGTAAGTAACAGCCTGTACGGTCTGAGCTGCTTTTGTCAGATCCTTTGCTCCGATAACAGTCATCAGAGATGTATCCTTCAGTAATGTGATCATCTCATTTCCCAGTGCCGGCAAAATGTTTTTGATTGCCTGTGGGATAATGATGTGGCGCATGGTCTGTGTATAGTTCATACCCAGCGAGCGGCCGGCTTCCATCTGACCTGCGTCAACAGACATGATACCGCCTCGCACGATCTCCGCTACATAAGCACCGGAGTTGATACCGAACGCCAGTGTCGCTACTGCCACCTCATGTCGGCTGGATGAAAATACTACGAAATACATGATCATCAGCTGAACCATCATAGGGGTTCCCCGGATAATGGTCAGATAAACCTGACAAATTGCATTTAAAATGTTTAAGATCACATTGCCGAAGCCATGTGCATTTTTCTTTCTGGAATCATGTTTTGTGCGGACAATCGCCACCAGTACACCGATTGCAATACCCATCAGAAGGGCAAGTATTGCAACGCGGATGGTAACGGTAAATCCTTTTGCAAACAACTGCCAGCGATCTTTGGTAATAAAGGTCTGGGCAAAGTCATTTGCCAGTTTTGCAAACCATTCCTGCATGTTCATTTCTCCTCTTTTTATATACTTCCTGTAATCAGCAAAATGGGGGCAGCATAGCATGCTACCCCGTTTCATACGTTTCCTAACGTGGATTACTCAGCCTTGATATATTTATCAATAATGGACTGTAATGTTCCGTCTGCTTTTAATTTTGCCAGAGTCTCATTGATCTGATCTAATAACTCTGTATTTCCTTTTTTCACAGCGATTGCATAATCCTCTGTTACATACTCTGTATCAAGAATCTTTAATCCTGGATTCTCAGCTACGAAAGCTTTTGCCGGCTCGTTATCGATAACAACTGCATCTACTTTACCGGTCTGTAATGCCTGGATTGCACTTGCGCCGTTCGGATAAGCGGTTACATGATCCTCACCGAATCCACCGTTTTTCGGTGTATCGGAGCAGTAGATGTGGCCTGTTGTTCCCTGCTGAACACCGATCATCTTGTCATTTGCCAGATCATCCGGACCTGTGATATCGGAATCTTCCGGAACGATGATTACCTGAACACCGGTTGCGTAGCTATCAGAGAAATCTACATTCTCTTTACGCTCGTCAGTGACAGTCATGCCTGCCAGAGACATGTCAGCTTTTCCTGTTGTGATCGCCGGGATAATGGAATCAAAATCAATATCATCTACTTCCAGCTTTTTGCCCATTGCATCAGCAATTGCCTGTGCAATCTCGATATCGATACCTTTGTACTCCTCTCCATCTACATATTCATATGGCGGGAATGTTGCGTTGGTTGCCATAACCAATGTATCACTGTCAGATGTTTTTGTTGTCTCTGCTGCTGCGCTTCCGTCTTTTGCATCGGAACTGCTGTTATCTGTGCTGCCACATGCTGCCATGGAAAGCACCATTGCTGCAGCTGCCACCAGGGCTACGATTTTCTTTGCTTTCATATTTTTTCTCCTCTATACAATCCTATCTGAAATGTTTACTAGCGTTTATTATAGTTGCAATGAGAAGAGAATGCAATGGTTATTATGCATAAAAATAACTTATTTATGTATTTTTTTTCAGTCTTTCCTTATACTTTCTGTATTTTTGCGATTAAAAATATACGTTTATGCATTTTTTATGCATCTTTTATAAAGGTTTTTAAAATGAAACTGCTTTTCACCGGATGCATAATCTGCCACGATCTGTCCACTTCCATACAGTTTGTATTTGTAGCTGACCAGACCTTCCAGTCCCACCGGACCCCGGGCATGAAGTTTTCCTGTGCTGATCCCCACCTCTGCACCAAATCCATAACGGTATCCGTCCGCAAAACGCGTGGAACAGTTCTGATATACCCCGGCGGAATCCACCAGATTCATAAAATGCTCTGCGGTCTGTGGATTTTCAGTGATGATACAGTCTGTATGATGAGAGCCGAAGCGATTGATATGCACAATGGCTTCCTCCACACTTTTCACTGTTTTTGCAGAAAGAATGTAGTCCAGATACTCGGTCCTGTCATCCATCTCCGTAGCCGGTACACAGTCTACCACAGCTGCAATCTCTTTTGTGCCGCGCAATTCCACCTGTTTTGCATCCAGCGCCGCCTTCAGCATTGGCAGCAACTGCTCCCGGACATCCTCGTGAATGAGAATTGTCTCCACGGTATTGCAGGCAGACACATACTGCGTCTTGGCATCCACAATGATCGGAACTGCTTTCGCCAGATCTGCCTCCTTATCCACATAAATATGACAAATGCCATCTGCATGTCCCATTACCGGAATCTTGGTATGGTTCATAATATACTGCACAAAGGCATTGGAGCCACGCGGAATCAGCAGATCCACTGAATCATGACATTCCAGGAGTTCGTTGATCTCAGAACGGGCCTCCAGCTGCATCATACAATCTGCCGGAAGTCCTGCGTTGATCACAGCACGGTGGATAATATCAAACAGCGTTCTATTCGTGCGCAGAGCTTCACTTCCCCCTTTTAAGATCGCACAGTTTCCGCTCTTGATACACAGTGCGGAGATCTGTACCAGCGCATCCGGACGCGCCTCAAAAATCACACCGATGACACCGATGGGACAAGTGACACGTTTCAGCACCAGACCTTCATCCAGTTCACGGGCAAACTGTGTCTGAAACAGCGGATCTTCCATACCGGTCAGATCTGAAATACCTGCCATCACATCCCGCAGTTTTCCTTCATCAAATTTTAACCGTTTCCGGACCGGACCGGAGACACCATCTGCCTCCGCCTGCTCCATATCCTGCCGGTTTGCCTCAAAAATCTCTTCCTGATGCTGCTGCAGTGCTGTCCGCACCGCTGCCAGAGCTGCATTCCGCTGCTCATTTGTGGTGGCTGCCAGTTCCGGTGCCGCTTGTTTTACCATTTTTATTTGTTCCTGAAATAACATCGCTTCACTTTTCCTTTTCTCTCTTTATCTGCTACTGCCGGTTGACATTTCCGTTGACTACCTGATAAGTTCTGTTACCGTCTGTTACCGTTCCGGTATAGCCAAAATCTACCTGACCGTTCCGGATGTACCACCAGCCAAAATCATTCTGGGCGATTCCGTTGTAGCCGAAGTTGACTTTTCCATTTTCGATCCGCCACCAGCCCATCTCATTATCCGCTACGGTACTCCGGAAGATGACCTGGCCGCCACGGACATTCCACCATGCAGTATCTCCGTTTACCGTTCCTTCCAGCACGCTGTTTTTATCAAAATCTACTGCGCCATTCCGGATATACCACCAGCCGCCAACATTTTGTGCCAGACCCGTATAACCAAAATCTACTTTTCCGTCTGTAATCTTCCACCAGCCATACACATTTGCACATACATCATTATCAAAAATAACCTGGCTGTTCACTACTTTCCACCAGCCATACGTACCGTTTACCGTTCCTTCGATCACATCGGTATCGTCAAAATGCACCTGACCGTCACGGCAGTACCACCAGCTGTTTCCATTCTGACCAAATCCGGTGTAGCCAAAATCTACCGCACCGTTGTGGATATACCACCAGCCACCTGCATTCTGTGCCAGGCCGGTATAATCGAAATCTACTTTTCCGTTTGTGATCTTCCACCAGCCACTGGCATTTGCACATACATCATTGTCAAAAATAACCTGGCTGTTTACCACTTTCCACCAGCCATACGTACCGTTTACCGTTCCTTCGATCACGCCATTGTCGTCGAACTGTACTTTACCTCCACGGCAGTACCACCAGCTGTCTCCATTCCGGCCAAAACCGTTATAGCTGAAGTCCAGCACACCGTTTAAAATGTACCACCAGCCATATTCATTTGAAGCCAGTCCGGTGTAAGTCGTATCTATTTTATCATTTACCTTATAAACCCATCTGCCGTCTGTATCCTGGACCAGACCGGTAACGGTATTACCGATGATTTCAGAACGTCCGTAGATCGCCTTGTTAAAATACAGCCTGCGGATCAGTTCACGGATCGTATTCACTCCTGCATCCCCATCCACAGATAATCCTGCATTCTGCTGAAATGCCCTGACCGCTGCCTTCGTCGCCGGTCCATAGCTTCCATCCAGAGAAAGACCTGCGTTCTGATACTGATTCAGCGCATTCTGCAGCCACTGGATACCGATCTTGCTGACAGCCGGTGAAGTGGACGGCATCCGGTAATCCCCTGCATTGCAGTATGTCCACCCGAGACCGGAAGCATCGGTATATGCGTTGATCCTTCTCGTAATAAAATCTGTTCTATTTTTTTCTGATTTGTTAATCCAGCTGTTTCGATTTGTATATGCATAGCATACGGTAGTAATATGTATCTCATTCAGCGTCAGATCTCCGAGATTCCCAAAATTCTTTGCATAGGATAAAATCGTCTTCACGCCACCGGAACCACTCTGATTTTCAACATCCGCCAGATAAACAACGGCTGCCGCATTGCGGATACCGCGATTGTAAATGTCGTTGACATACCCTGTCACATCGGTATTTTCCTGCACATCCTGTGCCAGCTGACTCTGTGTGGTGGCAAGCAGTGTCCGCATCTTTTTTGCCTCGTCATCCGTCAGGACACGTTTGCTCCAGCTTGCATCACTGAGAATCTCGTTGTACAGTGCATCGCCAAGGATCGCCTGTGCACTTGCAGCATCTCCGGAAATAATAATCCGCAGAAGGCTTTTCGCACGATCCGCATGCCACTGCATCTTTCCGATGGAAAGTGCCCCGTTGTCGTTCGCATTCACAGAGCTGTAACTACCCTCATATTTACGGATCATTACTTTGGCGGCATTTATAATATCGGTAGTAGCCACACCACCAATGGTGGACGGTGCTGCCGCTGTCAGTAAAATTCCATCATTGGAATAAGAAGCGATCTCCTGCTGCAACTCGACTGCCTCACTGTCACTCAGAATATCGGTATCTGTCTCTTCCGCCTGATCCATCTGCTGTACAGCAGTAGTTTCCATATTGGAAGCCGCCGGGACAGCTGCTGCAAAAGCGGCGGAACTGCTGCTTGCTGTCAAAGCGATCACAAGCCCGAAAGCTGCTAATTTTTTACGTTTCATCTGTATGTACCCTCCTTACGGAACCACGAATTTTATGTATGTTATGTATGCTTTGCAGATCGTGATTCATTGTTATTTCTGTCTGCTTGTAGCTGTTTTTATCATCTTCATAACCCCAAATTATGTTCTGTTTCCCAGCTGCCAGAATGCCACTGCACTGGCTGCTGCTACATTCAGGGAATCCACCCCATGTGCCATGGGGATCTTTACGGTATAATCACAGTCCGCAATGGTCGTTCCACCCAGACCGTCTCCTTCCGTACCAAGCACGACTGCCAGTTTGTCCTCTGCCATCAATCCGGCATCATCAATGCTCACGGAATCATCGCGCAATGCCATGGCTGCAGTTTTAAATCCCAGCTTCTGCAGACATGCCATACCGTCCTCCGGCCACTTTTCTTTCTCCGGAAAGATCGTCCACGGCACCTGAAATACTGTTCCCATACTCACGCGCATCGCCCGGCGGTACAGGGGATTGCTGCATCCCGGAGTCAGCAGCACCGCATCCATATGAAGTGCCGCCGCAGAACGGAAAATTGCTCCCACATTGGTAGGGTTTACGACATTTTCCAGCACTGCGATGCGATGGGCTTTCTGACATACCTCTGCAACCGTCGGCAGCACACGTCGTTTCATAGCACAAAGCATTCCTCTGGTCAGTGCAAAGCCGGTCAGCTTCGTCAGCACTTCATATTCTGCTGTATAGACCGGAATATCTCCGCATCGTGTAATCAGCCCTTTCGCCTGTGTCTCAATGTGTCTGTGCTCCACCAGCATGGAGATCGGCTCATAACCCGCATCCAGCGCCCGTTCGATCACCTTTGGACTTTCTGCGATAAAAATCCCCGGTTTCGGTTCATGGATCCGCAGTAACTGAACCTCCGAATAACGTGCATACACATCCAGTTCCGCTGATTCAAAATCTGTTATTTCTATTATATTTGCCATATTTTCATTTATACTCCTGTATCCTTCGTGCAAAATCTTTATTCCATTTCGAAGAATTACTTTGTAATCTTGTAAAGCGGACAAGTAAATTTATCTGATTTATTCTCCATTTTAGCATAATTTTCAAAAATATGGTAGGTAAAGCGGACATTCGCAATCCGCTTTCGCTACTTGCTCATGAACGCAGTCGCTTTGCGACCTGTCAGTGGGAGCTTTTAACTCCCACTGACATAAGCATCCCCCTTACCCACCGCTTAGTGCTCTACACACTTGAAGCGGGGGATTGCTTATTCTGCGTTCACACTCTTTGTTTTTTAATTTTGCCGGTAAATCTGTTCCCCTGTGACTGGTGTATAACGAATCAGTCCGGCAGCATCCAGATTTTCCTTATGCATGTCAACTGCGGAAATCCGGTGATTTTCATAGGTTGTATAATAATAAATCCCACGATTCAGATTACAGCAGGAAGTATACAGGGTGATCTCGTATTTTCCTTCCGTCACTTCACAGCATCCACGCTGCTGATCCACGGAACCTAAAATGTGGAAAAACTGACTGACACTTCCGCTTTCCGAATCGTCGGATATGGAATGCAGTCGTGTAAATGCCACCCGTGCAAAGCGAGAACTAGAAGACAGATCCCCGGGAAGTCCCAGTGCACCCATGCCACGGCTATATGCCTGCAGATCCAGCTTATCTGAAAAATGATTTTCCGGCTGTCTCGGAGACAAATGCATATATTGGTTCAGCAAAAACATCTGCTGTGGAAATGGCGGATTATTGGTCAGCACCTCTGCCGGATTGTCATACACATGCAAGCCATCTGCCATACACTCCACCACGATACAATCTTTTGTATCAGCGATCATCCAGTGAAGCTGCGCCGTCGGAAGACTTTCATGAAACGGAGTCCCCACCAGCTGCATCTGCACCAGACAGTCTTTCGCTTCCTGCACCGTGGCACACTGACGCAAAATCCACAGAATAAATTCATACTGTGCCACATTTTTCTTTTCATTTGACAGTTCCTGATATACTGCATTTCCAACAAAATTCAGTCCTGCCATACCCAGTCCTTTTTCATTGATCGCATCATAATAAAGCGGATAATCCCCGACTACATGCGCCATTCCAAGGATCGCATAATTTTTCTCAATGGCTCCTATATGACGAAACTTCAACGGATAGTTCCTGGGAGTGATGGTCACTTCATCCCCATAGGAAAATTCGTAATCCAGTGTTCTGCCAAAATACGTATCTTTTGTTCGGTAAACTGCTGCTGTACACATGCTGCTTTTCCTCCATTTACTATATCAATTTATTCTCCTCAGAATCAATGCTCATCCTCAAAAACCTCTGTAAGACATTTTGCAAAAGCTTCCGGTTCATCAGAAGCAAAATTATGGTATCCCGGAACTGTCAGATACTTCCAGCCTTTTGCTTCTGCCGCCTGATGCGCCGAACGATGAAACATTCCCATTCTGTCATCGGAACCACATGCCACCGTTACCGGAACGGATATATCAAAATCGTCCAATTTCAATCCGGAAAAGCTGTCCATTT
The DNA here is from genome assembly GCF_000469345.1 of Eubacterium ramulus ATCC 29099. Classification (GTDB taxonomy): domain Bacteria; phylum Bacillota; class Clostridia; order Lachnospirales; family Lachnospiraceae; genus Eubacterium_I; species Eubacterium_I ramulus. The sequence continues at coordinate 3,843 of NZ_KI271100.1, read as the reverse complement.
CTTTTTCCAGAAACAGTTCCAGATTTTTCAGATTGCGGCTCTGCTGCTCCATGGACTGTCCTTCTTTCTCCCGGTTCATACCCCCCATGGCATTCACAAAATGCATCATGCAGGTGATGATCCGATGCTTCTCGGTGCCCTTTCGCAGCTTCTCCCAGAAAGCATCCTGTTCCGCTGCCAATTCTCCGCTTCCGCGCATCAGAGGTTCATGCAAAAATACCTGCCGCACCAATTCGGGGTATTTCGTTGCCAGAGCTGCTGCCACCGCACCACCGGCACTGCAGCCAGCTACAAACACACCCGTGCTCTGGTCTGCTTTTCCATTGCTCTTACCTGTGTAACATTCATTAATCTGATTTTCTTCTCCCTTACTCGGGGCTGCACTACATCCGTCACTCTGCAATCCTGCTTCTACCGGGCACTGCCCGTCTTCAGCCTTCCGTTTCTGCTCCAACCGAATGATCTCTGCCGCATCTTCCGCATGCGCCCAGACAGAAAAACCGTTCTCTCCCTCTGCCGCAATGCTCCGGCTGTATCCCCGCCGGTCATAACTGATCACGGTAAACGTTTCTGCCAGAAGTTTCGATGTCTCCCGGAAAAATTCACTGTCACAGGCTACTCCATGTATGAGCAGAAGGATAGGGCCACTGCCTTCCCTTCTGCAAAACAGCCTTCCATGCGCTGTCTCGATCTCATATTCCATTTTGCGCTTCCTCCATCATCTATAATTAATTCAAGAATGCACTCGAAACATTGGAATGCTTATTCTGTGTTCAAACACTGTTAGTTTAACATAGATTTGAAGTAATAGAAATGAAATCTTCTTTTGTCGGTTTTTACTTATGCACTCTCCGTATCCTACTTCATCATAGCCAGCTTTTATATTTCCTGCTTCAGACAGGTTTTGATATCGTCCTCCGCATTGCTGATCAGATGCAGCTGGAACGTATCCACCAGATACTGCACCACATTCGGGCTTAAAAACGCCGGCAAAATCGGTCCGAGATAAATATTTTTGATTCCAAGACTCAGCAGTGCAAGCAATACCGCCACAGCTTTCTGTTCATACCAGGACAGGATCATGGACAGCGGAAGGCTGTTGACATCCGTGTCAAAGGCATCTGCCAGTGCCGTCGCAATGCGCACTGCCGAATATGCATCGTTACACTGTCCCACATCCAGCAGACGCGGCAGCCCCGCTACGGTTCCGAAATCCAATTTGTTAAACCGGTATTTTCCACATGCCAGGGTCAAGATTACACAGTCCTCCGGCACCAGCTGTGCAAATTTGGTAAAATAGTTTCGTCCCGGCCGGGCACCGTCACAGCCGCCGATAAGGAAAAAGTGGCGGATCTGTCCGTCCTTCACGGCCTGCACGATTTCTCCCGCATGGCTCAGTGTAGCCTCATGGGCAAAACCAGTCAGAAGTTCGTCCACCTGCTGATACTCCGGACAGTCAGAGGGTTCTGTCGGACGTACATCCCGATCTGTATCATATCCGCCAAGCGCCAATGCCTGCTGAATGATCTCGCTGAAATTTTTTTCCCCGTTTTCCTTTCTGGGAATATATTTCACACCATCCCATCCAACCACGTTTGTGCTGTATATCCGGTCTTTATAACTGTCCCGCGGTTTCATCAGACAGTTTGTCGTCATTAGAATACAGCCCGGAATATTGTCGAACTGCTTCTGCTGCTCCTGCCATGCACCACCGAAGTTTCCCACCAGATGCGGATATTTTTTCAACCCCTCGTAACCATGCCCCGGCAGCATTTCTCCGTGGGTATAAATATTGACACCGGTCCCCTGGCTCTGCGCAAGCAACATCTCCAGATCATGAAAATCATGTCCGGAAACAATGATAAACGGCCCTGCCTTCAACGTCATCGGTACGGCATGCGGCGATGGGTTACCGTAAACGGTTGTGTTTGCCTCGTCCAGTTTCTGCATGATCTCCAATGCCATAGTTCCTGTCTTCATCGCCAGCTGGATCAGTTCTTCCACCGTCAGCTGATCGTCGGTGACTGCCGCCAGTCCCTGAATATAAAAATCATCCACCGTATCACTGTAATATCCCAGTTCCCGTGCCTGGTGTCCATAGGCACTGATCCCTTTCAGACCATAGATCACCAGCTGACGAAGAGAACGGATATCTTCATCCAGATTCTGGTCATACATAATACCGGCAATCTGTGACGTGCGCAGCATCTCACTCTTTGTCTCCGGCAGCCGGTACGCCATATAAATATTTTCCGTTCCGGTGCCACCGGTCTGCTGCCGCAGTTCATCCTTAATCTTCTGTGCTTCCTGTAAAAGTTTCACATGCACTTCCGGGTCAAAATTTACATTGGTCAATGTCGTAAACAGGCAGTTCTCTACAAAGGACACCACACGTTTCTCCGGCCGCATCCCTTTTTTCAGAAGGATGTCACCATAACAGCTGATTCCCTTTAACTGAAAAATGAGCAGATCCTGCAAATTGGCTACTTCCGGGGTTTTTCCGCACACACCTTGTTTCGTACAGCCTTTCCCATTTGCTGTCTGCTCACACTGATAACAAAACATCTCGTATCCGAGTTCCATATTATTCTGCATCGCAATTCCTCCGGTTTCTCATAATCATATTTTTGACTTTATTTAAGATTCCTGTTCCACGAATTTTTATACATACAAAATAATCTGAAAAACGGTCCATCCTGCAATTCTAAATAAAGAACATTGTAAAATTGCAGACAAAAAAACGAAGCCACAGCGCATAACTCTGTGACTCCGCTTTTTTTACATTTTTTGGTGAATTGAAAATTTATATGGTTTTTACTCTTCTGCTGCTTCTTCGTCAGCTTCCTCATCCTCCGGGATGCTGTTTCTGATTGCATCAACCATCACAACGATAGCTTCCGGATCGGTGTGGATATCGACATCCGGGTTCTTAGAGATCTCAAGATCTTTGACACGGATCACGTCGCCGACTTTCATGCCTGCTACATCAACGGTAACATGGTCAACCAATGCTGCCGGTAATGCTTTGTATTCAATCTCCTCCAAGCACTCCTGCAGAGCACCCTCAAGAACTTTCTCACGGTTTTCAATCTGAACTGCTGCTGTTGAGTGAACTTTCTCAGTACTTACCAGTGCCTGGAAATCAATCTCATCAACACAGCGTTTCATTGCATTATAATCTACCTCTTTGATCAGAACATCGTAATCCTGACCTTCTACGTTCAGCATGATCTGGCTTCCTTTGTGATCTGTCTTTAACAGACGTTCCACTTCGAATCTGTCCATCTTCAATGGAATAGAGCCCTCGATCGCTTTACCGAACAGGTTACCTGTTACGAATCCCTCTCTTCTGAGTTTCTTTGCTTTGACATCCATGCTTCTTTTTTCAGCTTTTAAAGTATTCATTTATCTTTTCCTCCAAAAATCTGAATTGCTTAGCAGCCTTCTACAAAGAGGTTTTGTTAAGTAGTTCTTTATTTGTTACAGCGTCATTATAGCAGGTGTAGCAGAAACAGATTAACCAAAATTTTAGAAAATATGATGTTATTTTTGGTTATTTTTCAACTTTTCATCCGTCATTTTTGTTATACAAGCAAAAACGCTATGTTCATTCACCTTTTTCTCATACCGCTTACTTGTGTTTACATCTTACATATGATAAGAAAAATCTACTTTTCCGCCGCGTACATACCAGGTTCCATATTCATTGGTTGCAAATCCGTTGTAATTGAAATCTACTTTTCCGGCAGTTACTTTCCACCAGCCGTACTCATTCTGTACCAGTCCGTTGTAAGTGAAGTCAAGCGCTCCATTTACTACCATGAACCAGCCATATTCGTTTGC
>NZ_KI271099.1 GCF_000469345.1 Eubacterium ramulus ATCC 29099 | reverse complement strand
GCTTCAATCGTAAAACCAGTCGTCTGTGCTTCTGATGCGTAATCCAGCATCCGAATTTCATATTGGATGTTCTCAATGTCAACCACATACAAAATAGTCGCAACATAAGCCTGATTTCCTGCATCATCCAACGCATAAAGAGCGACGATATACTCGCCGCTCTCTAAAAATGGGACTGTCACCTTCCAGATATTTCCATCTGTTCGGTCGAAGATGATCTTACTGCTGCCAAGCAAGCCCCATACCTGCGTGGTCATTAGTCTGTTACCTCTACAGAAATAACGAATGTCTTACCACAATCAACCGGGTTCGGTGTGATAGTTGCAGATTTGATAACCGGAGGTGCAGTATCCAGTTTCACTGTTCTGGTTACGGTTGTTGTCTTTCCTGCTTTGTCTTTTGCGACAATGGTGATGGTATTGCTGCCCTCTTTCAGCGTTACATCGTTGCTGAAGGTTCCACTAGGAGTAACGGGTATGGGGGCTCCATTTACAGTAACTGTAACCGGCTTGCTGGTTGCATCGTCTGTGGTACCTTTAACCGTTACGGTAGATTTATTTGTAATAAATCCTTCGGCCGGTGCAGAGATAGACAATGTCGGAGGAATCGTATCAACAGTAAATGTTACGGATTTCTGTGCAGCTGCATTTCCATCGTAGTCACTCGCAGTTGCCACAACGGTATGTGCTCCATCTGACAGAGCTGATGTTGGTGTGTAGCTGCAAGTGTAGCCGCCTGTCACTGCAGTCTTTTTGATCTTGGATGTATCTACCGCAGTACCGTCAATTTTCAGAGCGATTGTGGACGGATTAACTCCAGAATCATCATCTGTGATCTTCCATGCAATGGCAGGTGTGCTGTTTGCAAGATACTGGCTTGCAGTCGGTGCGGTGATTGTGATCACAGGAACAACTTTCTCTTTTACCTGCAATCTCAGGCTTGCACCCAATGTGCTGTCTGTTGCATCTTTTGTGGTTACGTTTCCAGCATCATCGGTTGCTTTTACCGTTACCGGATAATAATGTCCGGATAATGTATAACTGGATTTTGACGGAGCTGTAATGGTTGCTTCGTACTTGCCTGTGCTGGTGTTTTTTGTAAGTGTATAAGTCTGGCCATTAATGACCGCCTGTACTGTTTTTACACTCATACTTTCGTCTCCTTTCGCATAATCGTGTGCATAATCATATGGATAATCCAGCCGATACGCTTTCTTTTCCAGCGTAACGCGGACTATATAACTTTTTCCTGTCTGGACCGGGTTCGGATCTAGTTCTGCTTTTGAAATTGTGATCAGCCTGCTTTCTGCCATAGTCCTCTCCTCCGGTTATTTTTTTGTATAATAAAAAGACAGCAGGTAAATCCTGCTGCCCTAGTCAATGTTTGCTACTTATTCTTTTATGAGTTTTGCAATTTCAGCAAATAACTCTGATAATTCTAAACAATCTTGTTTTGTAAGTTCATGAAAAAAATATTCATCACATTCTTCCACTAGCCAAAATTCATCGTTTTTATTCTGTATTGAAAAAACTCTTTCACTATTTATTTTCTCAAGTAAATTTTTATATTTTTCAAATTCGGGATAATCAGATACTTTTTTTACCATAAAAACTCCCTAAACCATATCATAATATTCTTTTACAATATTTAGTATTTCCAACAATGTAATTGCAATATTTTTTCCTTCCAATTCACTTTTATAATTTTTCCGTTGGTTTTCACTTTTTTCACTTATTTTCACTTGATCTAATGATATCCAGTTATAATGTGTTCCATAATCATATGCATAATCATAAGGATAACCAAACCTTTTCACTTTATGTGCATTTTCAAATGTTATATTATGCTTTAAACAATTATTTGCAAACCGCAATGCTGAAAATAATTGTTTATGCTCCTCTTTTATTTGGGCAATTGGAATACGATCAATGCAATCTGACATCCAATGTATTGCTGTTCCAACAACGAAATAAACATCTTCTGTATCTGCATTTTCTGCCCCTGCTTTAAATATAGCATTCACAGACTTTTCTGCACTATACAATAATAAATTCTTGTTTTCTATCATCTTATGTATCTCCCTGTCATATCAAAATAAACCTACTTTTATAATATTCCATTCCGAACTAATATGCAAACGAAAAAGACATCCGTTTCCGAATGCCTTTTAAGTAGGTTTATTCTCATAGGGGAGAAATCGAGCCGCCGGTTTCCGCCTTTGGCTCAAGTATTATTATAACTGTGCATTTTGTGCTTTTTGTGCGTTTTTCAGATAATTATCAATCTTTCTACTGATTCTGCTGCGATCCAAGTGTACACTTTTCGCAACCTGCTCCTGTCTTATTGGTTTCCGCCCATCTATGTACAGCATCCGGAAGATTCGATGTGTCAGGCTGTCCTGAACGCCCTCAACAAACTGTTCCACTTCTCTGCACTCTGCTTCCAGAAGTTGTTTTCGATTCAAATCACGATCCTGCAACCGCTCGTATTTCTCCTGGTCGAACCCAACCACACATTGTGGCATCGGATAACCTTTGCTGTAATCAAATAATACATCATTCCCGATCATAGTATCTGACTTCCAGCGGTTCTGCAGAGCATAATCCAGTTCCAGTATCTCAGCTTTATTGCTCCGATACGCTTTCAGTCTTTCCTTTGTCATCTCCAACGGCATCGCCTCCCTTATTCCGCTCCTGCAGCGTTGCCCTGCTGCCACTTATCTGTATTTCACCTCTTAGCTGCTGCCATCTAAGATATGACAGGCTCCATTCTGGATTTCCTCCCATGGATGCAAGGTAATCAAGGATTGTCAATGATTGCTCAACTCATTCTTCAACTGTTCAACGATTTTATCAATCTCATCGTAGAAATCTTTTTTACAATAACCGCAATCTCCACCACTCTCATTATCACATTGTGCTGAATGGCAGTCTAAAAAGTACCACATGGCCTTCATCTTTACCTCCACTTCGCTTATCATATTTTCCACGTCATAAGCTGTCGGCTGCTCTTCCACTGCTTTCATGCAGTTCTGGATTGCATTATATTCAGCCCTTGCCAACATTAGTTCTCTGAGGCTTCCACTACCTGGTGATGCTGACAGTGCACAGTCGTTCAGATGAACCAGTAATTTGTCTGCATCAATTAATCTCATGTGCGTCACTCCAATCCAATTTCTGCCCGCAGTTCGGGCAATATGCGCAATCACATTCTCTTAATGGCAATGTTCTGCATTCCGGACATTCTCCCACTGCTGTTCCAATTGCCGCATTATATGCAATAGGAATCACTTTTTTTGCTGTCTGCTTGGAATCCCCATTCACAAATCGGCGGATCTCTGCAACTTCCTGTTGCAGCTGCTCATCAGTCTTTTTCATGATTTACCATCCCCATTCTGCCAACGAGGCCTGTACTCTTCAGATAATCGTAATATACCTGCGCACGCTCCTCGTTGACGTTAAACTCTTTTCTGATTCTTCCAATAGTTACTCTCTTCTGGCTCTTTGCCCAGTTCTCTAATTTTACAGATTTGATAATCATGATTCTGTCTCCTCTCTCCTGTATACTTTCGGCAATGGCATCCATGCATTAACAAATACTCCAAATGATACATAGCTTGCATCTTCATCTCCCGGATAAAATGCTCCGGATCCATCACTCTCTGCTTCATATCTTCCGATATCCGGAAGTGTGAAGTTTTCAAACGACACCAGCACGTATTCTTCCGGATCTGGAAGTCTATCATTGATATCTATCCACCCTTGATACTGTCGCATTGCTTCATTTATCTTTTCGAATTCTGCTTCCGTATTGCATACGATTTCTGCGTAAGGTTCATATTTTTCAAATTTTCCGCTTTCATTCTGCACTAACAATATTTCGTCATTCATTTATTTCTCACTTTCCACCTTGTCTTAATTCATCCAAGGTTATCCAAGATTTATCCAAGATCTACGCTCTCACAAGTTCCCCGCTTTTCATCATCTCTGTCAGTTCACTCATCGTGTACGATTCCACGTAGCTGCTATTCTCTCCATACATGTTTGTGAAATGCAGCCGGAATCTGACGAACCGTTCATGCTCCGGGATATGTTCCACAACAGCCTTTACCCACTTCTTTTCCTTTAATTCTCTCGTTACATGTTTATAAATTTTATATTTTTCTCCAATCTTAAACATTGCTTTTCTCTCCTACTTCAACGCAACCTTTACTCCAGTTTCCTTCTCTAACTGATATCTGATATCTTCCTGACATACCCAGCCACCGTCCAGATAATCATTGATAAAAGCTGTGCATTCATTCATGAACTCACAGATCTTTGCTCCACTCATTTTCTCTCTGGTGACCAGTTCCGTGCAGATCATTGCATAGGTAACTGATAGTGCTTCTGTGATGACGTACATTCTAGTCCTAAATTCATTTGGATTATTCATACGACTCATCTCTGCCATCTTAAGTCGGCATCGCTGCGGAACTTTCTTGGCTTCCGCACACACATCAATCTGTACTTTCATTTTCTGCAGAGCAAGCGGTAATTGTCTGATGCTTAGCTCTTCGTTGTATTCCGCTACCAGATAAGCATTGATACAGTCCATCATCCGGTTAAGACGTTTCTTTCCAAATCCGAACTTATCATGTAAAACCCAGAATCCGATTTCCAATGCATGATTTGCCATCGTAACTCCATATCCGGCAAGTTGACGGCCCCTTGCATCTTTTCTGGCTAATGCGTCAATCTCATCTTGCATCCAGCCGTACTTTGGTTTATTTTTTTTCTTTCTGACCAATTTATTGCTCATTTCTCTTCTCCTCTGCCATTGCATTAATTACCGGCGCATAAGTGATTGCCATGTTCTCAGCAAATTGCAGTAATAACGGATCGCCTTTGTATTTTTCCACCAATGCGCTCATCTGCTTGGTATACTGTCGTATATCCCCAGACCGCCGGTAATCTTTATAATTCTTCCATGCCGTATTCATGACATCCTGTATTTTTTCATGCATAATATTTGCTCCTACTTAAACGGGCACTCGTCTGACTCATCAATATCAACACTGTAAAATCCATCTGATTTATCCCAGCCATACTGATAATCCAGATTGTCCCCGGTTCCATATATTCTTTTTGACCGCTCATCATAATCCAGAATGATTCCATTCAGATTAATTTTTCCAAACAGCCTGTTCTTTGCCACAATCAGCTTACGCTGGTCTGCGCTCATGCTCTTTCCAATCTCATCGCTGTTCCCGCGGTTATATCCAATTGTCAGACCTGCGAGGTTTGTGATATCACCGGATCCGCTTACCTCATCGTTGATATCCGTGGAATAACCATTCTTTCTCTGATGTGCTAATAGAAGTATCAAACAGTTGTATTTGATTGCCAGTTTCGTTAAGTTTCGTACAAATTGTCCCTGCTGCTCATATCGGTCACTGCCGCGCTGCTCATCGATATACATTGCTGTCATAAGGTTATCAATCAGAACCACCCTGACACCATACTGTTGGATAGAACGCTCGATGCTTTTGAGCAGATCTTCCTTTTCATCATTCTCAACAATCCGATTGTCATAAATAAATGCCTTTTCCTGGTACCATGCGTTGATCAGTTCCTGATTGGCATTTGTGATAAACCGGTTCACCGTTCCATACTCTGTCTGATTCTCCACGATATGGTGTCTTCCGGCTACTTGAAAATCAAACCAGCTTTTGTACAGGTAATTCGGTAACTCCCCGGAATATGTAAACGCTGCATATCCCTGATCTATGACACGGGCAATAATCTGACTGGCCAGTGTTGACTTACCATCGCCGCGCTTACCGGCTATGACGCAGACCATTCCGAACGGCAGACCGCCATAGAGCATTTTATCCAGTTCGCTGATGCCGCTCTTTACCTTTTCCAATTCGTAGATGTTTACATTTTCCACTTCTGATAATGGCAGCACATGATTCACTGGAAGATATACGGCATTTTCCACAGCATGTCTGATGCATTCTGTACCGTATTTCTGGAGCATTTCATTTGCATCTTTACAATTCCTGTAATCAGCTTCCCTAACGTGCTTTATGCGGCAAGGAAAACGTCTGGCAACCTCTTCCAATAGTGTGATATGGTTTTTTTCGAAATCTCCAAAAACAATGATTTCTTCAAACTTGCTTACCCAGTTGTAACAATACGGTACCCAGGTAAACCCTTTTGCTCCGCTTGGAACAGATACCGCATTCTCAATTCCTGCTGTTGCAACACTTAAGCTGTCAAGCTGTCCCTCTGTCAAGATCAGCCGGTCGAATTTATCATTGCACTGCTTCATACCGAACAGAATCGGTCGACAGTCCTTTTCACACCACTCTTTATTTTTGTCTTTCGCCTTGTCAAAATCTGTCTTCCGATACTTGATGAATCTCAGCTTTCCTGTTTCATCATAAAATGGGAAAACCAGGATATTCTGCTGCTTCTCTAAGGTTGTAATCTCATACTGCTCCGCAACAGCTGCACTAATACCACGTGATTCCAAATAAGCAACTGCCGGCTCTTTCGGCTTGATCGGTTCCGCCGGTGTCTTAAAGCTCCGATATTGCTTCTTTGGACGATAGTATTCATCCACTTCATTTCCAAGACTGAAATCAAAATCCCTGGATAATGTCAGCATATTGCCGGTAACTCCGCATCCGGCTCTCAGGCACTTAAACTGTCCGGTATTAAGGTTGATGGAAAATGTATCTTTATCATGCCCTCTGCCTTTACAATATGGGCACTCCGCAAAACGAAGCTCATCACCTATCTGTCTTGTCCTTGCTCCATACCAGCGCGCAAATCTCATCGCATCGCCTGGATTAAATTCATACATTCCCATTTCCAATACCTCTTGTCAGTTCATCTAGTTTCTGATTCAGATCATCAATCATCCGCATGTAGATATGCCAGAGCTTTCCATCCATACAATCAGCCTGCAATTCTTCCAGTATGGCAATCTGTGCTTTAATTCCAACAATCTCCTGCTCATGACTCATCTCTCTTCTCCTGTTGGGCTTTCCACGTCTCCCATTTGCGAAGCGATTCTTCCGGATCTTCCCACTCATCATCGTCTTCCGGAGGATCCGGCGGAGCAGGTGCGGGAGCACTATTATTTATTCTTTTCTTCTCTTTTCTTTTCTTAGCGTCATTAACTGGGTTATTGACGTCATTTACTGGGTTTCTTCCGTCATTAACTGCGTTTTGTGTGACTTTAACTAGAGAGTACTCTTTTTTCACTTCAATTCCTTTTCGTTTTGCCACTGCTCTTAAATATCTTTCCTGTATTCCTCTGGATGTGAGGATGTGATATTTATCGAAAAGTTCCTGTGAAAAAATACCTACTCTGATACAAGCCTGTACAACTTCCTTTATTGTCCCGATCCCGCTGCTCAAACCCATTTTAGACTTGTGCAGAGGGATCAGTTCATCTGACCATTCGCAATAGTAACCAAGCTCCCTGTAAATAAGCTGGTAAAGCTTAACGGCTATTGCAAACCCTTTATCTCCAAATTCAGCTTCTATCATTCCAAATTTGTCATCCAAGTAGCAATCAAGTTCGAAGTAATCCAGTCCTTTTTTATAAGGTCTTGGCATTTCCTTCCTCTCCCAGGATTCTGATGATTTCTTTTCCTGTTTCTTTCTTGCTACAAAATTCAAACCGGACATTGTATCTGTCCCGAATGGTGCAAAGACTCTTGTAGAGCTGCTTTCCATCAACGGCACGCTCTGAGATTACCGTCTTAGCCTTCTGGCCGCTAATGGTCCGCCAAATAATCCTGTGCTTTCTTGGGTTTTCCCAGAAATAGACATCTTCCAAACAATTAATATCAGTGCCATGTTCCACCAATATAACCACCTGTATTCCTGCCTGCATCGCCCGGATCAGCTCCGCCTTGAATCTTTCATGCTGCTGCGTGACGTTACCACACAACTCTTGCAAATCTTTCTTCCGGTCAATTACCAGTCTCGGATTATCCAAAGACTGGTAGTCACCAACATACAGCTTTGACCGGAAATACTGTATGTCCTCTATTTTGTCAAATTGTTTCTGAACCCGTTCCCATTCTTTTTTATGCTCTCGGGTATCTACCTGAATCTGCAAGCCAGATCACCGCCTTAATTGAATGGCAGTTCTTCATCAATTCCTGCTGGAATATTCATAAAACCGTCACCTGTCGGTGTGGCACCTGCAGCATATCCATTCATATGGTTTTTATATGCCTGTGTTTCATTTTTTTCCGGAATAACTGCAGTTGTCACCTTATCCAAAGAAACAAACCAGCGCATCACACGTTTTGTCATTTCTCTGCCATTGTAGTAATCCATCTGTTCACCGAACACACCGCCAATTTTTTTCCCTTTGAACTGTGCGCCAAAGTTATCGCCCCATTTTGTGGCAAATCCTGTATTGGAATGCTCAACGCAGGTTGTAAATGTTTTGAATGAACGGCTGCAGTTGCCATCGGCATCTTCCGTTAAAATGTACTGTGTGGCCTGATTCGGCCATTTCTTATCCGGTCGGATATCATTCTTGAACTGCTCCATGAAGTATCCAGGCTGCACATCATCCGGTGCAAAATCAAAACAAACAACGATCATTGGTTTTCCTGTTTTGGAAGTTGTCTCGGTCACCTGCTTGATGACCAATTTATGTCCGCCCAACTCCACCGGAATATATTCGCCCTGGGCCTGTGTGTTATCGTAATCATTTGGTTTCTGCATCTTCTTTCTTACCTCCAAGCTCGTAATATTCTCTGATTGCTTTTTCAACCAGTAAAATGTCATTATCAATCGTCAGATTAGCAAACATGCCGATTGGGGACTTGCTTACTGCTCCGTCTGCCGCCTGTGTCACGAACAGATGATTATTGCCCTCTGCCATACAGCGGAGTACTACAGTGAACATCCCTTCAATGCAAACCTTTTCATCCAGCAACTTGCCGATAGTCTTCGGTTTGATTTCTCCCAGATCATTGGATTCCTCATGCATCATCACATACACGATTTTGTTTTCTGGAACTTTCTCGGAAATAAACTGGATCAGATTCCAAAAGTGATCCCCAATCTGGTTGTACAGGGTGAACACTCCATTTCCACCACCGGCTGAGCTGTGTCCGTTCATAAACATATTTGTGATCAGATACCCGGCATCATCTATGACAATGTTATTTGCCTTTGATGCGATCAGGCACTTCATGACCTGCTGATAATTATCTGTGTTCCATCCATTGATTTTTCCCTTGAATGGAAGCGGCTTATTTAATACCCTGATCAGATTCCAATCAGGGTTATCTACGCAGTTCCGAAGGCTTGTACTTTTGCCTGTTCCGGATCTGCCAATGATTAATACTGGAATTGCCATAACACCCTCCTATCTGATCCGCAGCGATTCACCCTGCTGCAGATGCGCCCATGATACTTCATTGTCTTTCAGAAACTTCTTAATCGCTGTTCTATCCAGCTTCGGATCCTGTGGAATGTAATATTCTTTTGGAATATCCTCCTCATTGTCGATCACAACCGCCGGAGGATTCTTCTGGATGCTAAAGCCAAACAGCTCCGTCTTGAATTTTGTTTTTCCGGTAAGCTGCATTGCGCGTTCCAGATTGTATTTGATGCCTTTGATGTTGTTGGAAATTCTCTTTTTGTGCTGTGACAGTCGTTCAATCTCTTTATCGATGGCTGCCACTGTTCCATCCAGTGAGTTCATTACCTTTGCATAGGCATCGGCTTTCTCCTCGAATTCCCAATCAACACCCTCCAATGTATCATTGATCATGTCCTGATCCAGCGATCCATCCTCTGCCATCTGGAGAAGTTCCAGATACTGACCTGTGATTCCAAAAATATTCATAATCTTTTTTCTCGCTTTCTATTGTTTTATAGGCTTCCGCCTGTCTGCGCTGCTGTGTTACATGCTGCATACGATGTGCTGCACAGTCTCTGCCGTATAAATCCATTGCTGTATCCATATCTGCTCCCACTTCCACCGCCCTGCAGTCGGACGTTTGTGTGTATTTATAATCAAATTTAAAAAGTATGTACTGCAGCTAACTTATCAAAAATCATTTGAGAGGTTCCAATATTTTTAAACGTCCGACTGCAGGACGGTGGATCTATATTATTCTTTCGGGATCATGACTCCCGTAAAAATTTCTTCTAAGGCATCTGCTTTTTCTGCATACTCATTATCTTTCTGGCGCAGCCTTTTTGCTATCGTCTCCATTATGGCAATAATAAATGGTGTATCTTTCATCGATTTTCCATTTATTACTGTTGAAAATTCGTCTGCGTAGCTGTTCATTTTATTTGATGCCCATTTCATGGTTTCGCTGGCATCTTTCAGCTGTGCCTCCATATATGCTTCTATGAATCTTTTTTTTGTAATCCATTTACTTTTTCTCCCTTTTCTTTGCGTTATACAGGTAATTACTTACCTGCTTTTCTGTCAGCTTCATTTCTTCTGCAATCTGTTTGTATGTCCATCCTGCGTTTCTTAGTGCTACCATCTTGCCGATGTCAACTGTACCGCTTTTTGTTTTCTTTCTAGTTGTTTTTTGGGGCTTCAGGGGGGCAGCTCCTCGGTTTGTTTCTCCTCAGGAATGTCCTCTTCCCATTCTGGAAGTCCTTCGAAAATTTCCTTTTCTCCCGGATCCGGTGTTTTCCGCTCCGGAACCACTCCGGCACTTGCATGCACCGCCTTCCAACTTCGCAATTTATCTGCACATTTTTTGCACAGATCTAACCTATATGTTTCTCCAATTACCGGAGCATCCTCTTCCCGACCGACACGTTCCAGCGTCACCGCAAACGGATTTCCGGTGATTTCTACACCGCAATGATCACAGATGATTTTCCACTCTCTCATTTCGCCACCTCCACGAAAAACTCAAGCTGCATGATTTTAATGCCTTTATAAGTAATCCACTTCTGGTACGTGTTATCGCTGTAAATATCAATATGTAGCACTGCTTTCATTGCATGCGCGATATTTTCAATTCCTGAATACACTTGGATTGTGCGATCAGACTGACTCTCAGTTAATGAAATAACTCCTCTTGGTGTATGTTTCAATGCATTATTTTCTGCTCTTCTTACGGCAACCACTGATTCACACCAGTCCCTGATTGCTTTCAATTCTTCTTTTTTCATTTGCTTTTTCATCTCCTGTCTGCTATACTCCAGACATAGGTTTTATACCTATGTCATTGGTTTAGAGCGTGTGATTGTCGAAGGTTCCACGCTCTTTTATTTTGTTCAGAATTATTCCTGCACCGGCAATCACCAGTCCAACAGCTGTGATCTTCACCGCCAGAACAAATCCGGCTTGTCCCTCACTAGACAGCCCCATCATTCCGATGGAGGCTATTCCAAGACCTGCGGCGCATAGTCCGAATGCAATCTTATTTTTCATCTTCTGTATCCTCCAGATTAATTTCTTCTACTACCGAGATCATCATTAATCCAAGCACCGCAACGCCTCCGGCCAACATCACCAGAATTGCATTTATTACCGTGTGTGGTCTGCCAAAATACAGAAACACAAACACGGCTGCTGCCACTATCGATATGATGATTCCGGCAATTTTCATTTTGTTCATGGTTTTATCCTTCCTTTGCTTCTGGCATATTCTCCTGCTCAGCTTTCTCTTTCTTCACACGCTCTGCATGTTTCAGAAAGCGTTCCGCCGCCTTCATCAGTGCGTTTTTTCGCTTCGCTCTCTCCTCTTCTGGAAGATCTGGGAAATGCACTCTGACTTTGCATCCATCAATGTTAAATGTCTCTACCTTTGAATATGTCATGCTCTCACCTTCCTCTCTTAGAAGATATGTACTTGTGGGTTGTCTGGTTACTCGACTACTGGTATAATTGTTTCATCAAATGATGAAAGGAATAACTTATTATGCTTGATAGTTTTACTTGTCCATTTTGTAATCATACGATGCCTGTTATCGATTCAACATACTGGTCCACTGATGCAGATTTTCGAAAATTCAACGGTATGTCTTATCAAGATGATGATACTTACAATTTAAAAATTCGCATGTACAAATGTCCTAATTGTGAAGCAATCACAAGTTTTGCTGATTATTTAGGATCAAAAATGCCCCAAAAAACAATTCCTCTTTACCCTTTATCTACCGCAAAACAATTTCCTGATTACATACCACAAACGATTCGTACAGATTATGAAGAGGCTTGCGCCATTGTTTCATTAAGTCCTAAAGCCTCCGCAACATTGTCTCGCCGTTGTCTTCAAGGAATGATTCGTGACTTCTTTCAGATAGCAAAAAATAGCCTATATGAAGAAATCAACGCTATAAAAACTCAAATACCAACAGATCAATGGGCTGTATTAGATGGAATACGTCGCATTGGAAACATCGGCGCTCATATGGAAAAAGATATAAACTTAATTATCGATATTGATCCAGATGAAGCGCAAAAACTTATAAAACTTATTGAATTACTAATTCAACAATGGTACATTGAACGTCATAACCAACAGCAGTTATATGCTGATATCATTGGTATTGATCAGACAAAACAGAATGCTCGAAAGAAAACTGAGTAGGAAACTACTCTTTTTCTTTTGCACACGGATCATATTCCGCCAGTAAATTCCCATCAAAATCCCAATACTGTGTAACTACTCTGCAATTATCTTCTTTTGTTCCACTCCCTCTTAGGGACTGGGTTTCAATTACTTTGATTACTTTTGCCGAATCAGTTCCTCTCGGTCTTGCCATCGCTACTCACTCCCTTCTTGCTCTGCTGGATCATCTTCTGTTGCGAATAATCCTACGCATCCCACAGAACACTGATCAGATACGCATTCAACGACATTCCTCTCTTTTTGGCTTCCTGCTTTAATTTTTCATAAAGCTTTTCCGGAAGCCGGATTGTTGTCTGTACCATCTCATCACCTCTCTTTCGATATCAAAATGATAGCAAAACCATAGAGGTTTTCTGATGAGCGTCAGCTCAGAGGTTTGTCAATAGACTTTGACATTTATTTTATTCTACTTTTAGTAGAGTAACAAGGCAAAAAAATATTGTTTTGTGGAATTCTATAAATCCTAGAAAGCATTTCCATTTCTGGAATACCCGGAACTATTTTTCCTTTTTCCCAATTTACAATTGTCGTTTTAGATACATGCATTCTTTTTGCCACTTCCTCTTGCGTCATGCCCGCATTCACTCTAGCCGCCGCAAGAGAAATTTGTAATGTTTCCAATTTCTCACCTCTTTCTATCCCCCGTATAGCCGATAGGACAGCTATAGACTACTTATTTTTCTTTACCAGATTTGCCAACAATACAACCATCACAATATCCAATGTAATCTGAATAATATCCATTGTTATTCCAAACATAGTTTTCACCGCCTTTCGACTTATTTCAAATATATCTTGACAATGAACCATATAAAAGGTATTTTTTTCTAAGAGGGAGATCTCTCTCCCTCCACCATACTCAGTTTGCCAGTTTATTGATTAAATCAACGATTTGACCAATTAGACTGATTATGGCTGTGACAAGTGCGATAGTTGCGATATCGTGCTTGTCTTTTTTATTGCCTTTCTTTTGGCTCATTGTTTTCACCTCCCTGTCATTTGATGATATAAGTATAACTCTACTTTTTGTAGATGTCAATACTTTTTGTAAACTTATTTGAATTTTCGTATTGATTTTTTCTACTTTTTGTAATATAGTAAACTTACAAATACAAAAGGAGGGTTTCTATAATGAGTGATGATAAATACAAACAAATATTTTCACAAAATCTCCGATATTATATGTCTATAAATAACAAGGAACAAATTGATCTCATAAATGATTTAGGATTCAATAAATCTGCTGTATCTACATGGTGTAATGGGACAAGACTTCCACGCATGGATAAAGTAAACATGTTGGCAGAATATTTTAATATTAATAGATCCGATTTGATAGAAGATCGTCAAACAGTACCTGATACAACTGTCAAAAGTTTCCAATGCGATACTGATGATGAAGCAAACTTAATTCTCTCCTATCGCAAATTAAACGATAAGAACAAGCAGAAATGCACTGCATATACCAATACACTTCTTACCACACAAAAAATGGAAGATGAACTTGTTTTAAATGCCGCACATGACAATGGTGCAACCCCAGATCAGAAACGGCATGCTGATGATATTATGAAAAACCCTGACGAATGGGAGTGATCATGTGACTTACGAAGAACTTCTAATAAAATCAGAACATGATAATTTAATTGTAAAAGAAAAAGATATCCCCGGTTATGGTGGACGGATTTACAAAAATCGTATTGCAATCCATAAAGGATTAAAAACGCAAACTGAAAAAGCCTGTATACTTGCAGAGGAACGCGGACACCACTTCACAACATCCGGTGATATTATAGATCAGACAGATATCCAAAACCGAAAGCAAGAGTTTCGTGCCAGAATGTGGGCATACAATGAAATGGTTGGATTAATGGGAATAATAGATGCTTACAAAAATGGTTGCCGGAACAGCTATGAAGTAGCTGAATATCTGGAAGTAACAGAAGTATTTCTGAATGATGCACTGAACGCATACAGGGATAAATATGGAGTGTACACCACGGTAGACAACTATATAATCTATTTTATCCCAGGTTTGACTGTATTTAAAAAAGAATAAAAAATTTTACACTGTTATTACTACCAATTACAATTTATGGTAAATATATTTTACAAAAGTAGAAAGGATTTTATTATGGGATTTGGAGATATTTTCAAAATCAAACAATTTAAATCAGAAATTGAACGCCTCACTGCTGAAAACCAGGCATTATTTAGCGATAATTCGTCTATGCATCAGAAAATGAGTGAATTAGGTATATACGATTATCTCAAAATAAAAGAAATGATTTCTTCCCTTGAAAAAGAATACGCTCAAAAAGAAGAAGATTTAAAAAATAACTATGAAAAACAACTGGAAAATTCTCATAAACGTATAAAAAAAGAATTACATGATTTAGAGCAGGAAGTTTCTAAAAAATCGATCAAATGCGATGAAATTACTGCTATCCTTACTTCTTTATCTGCTCAAGAAGAAAAATTGTCAAAAAATATAAAAACTCAGACAAATAAGTTGAACAAAATCAAAGAGCTGGTAAAGGCCATCAATTATACTTTTGATAATTATTTAAATTATGAGCCATCGGCCGCTGCTCTCCGTTTTCCGGAAAATAAATTATCAGATATTGAAGAAATCAGCCCATCTGTAATTTTGAAACTTCACTGCATGGATGTAAAAGATCTGCGCAAAGCTTACCGCCAGAACGATAAACAGATTGATTCTGTATTGCAGAAATATTCAGCTCGTTATACCACAAAAGCAAATCAGGCTATTTACAAACTCATGGTGCTTGCATTAAGATCAGAGCTTCAAAATATTTTATACAATTTAAAATATGAAAAACTAGATACATCCATTGAGGACGTGAAAAAAGTTACCCAGAAATTCTTATTGGTCGCTGGTGAGGGAAATCAGAGTATTGCCGGTACACTCACAAAATTTATCGGAGAAATCGAATATCTCTTTATCAACGCAGTAAAAATTGAATACAATTACTACGTTAAGAAGGAACAGGCTCGTCAGGAACAGATGGCTATTAGAGAACAAATGCGTCAGGAAGCACAGGAACGTAAGGCTCTTGAAGAGGAACGTAAGAAAGTTGAAAAAGAAGAATCCAAATATCATACTGAAATTGAAAAATTAAAAGAACAGCTGACACAGGCTAAAGAGAATGAACTGGAACAGTTAAATGCACGTATTTTGGAATTACAGTCACAACTTGCAGATGTTATCGTCAAAAAAGAAGAAATTTCCAATCTTGCCAACGGAAAAGCCGGCAATGTATACGTTATCAGTAATCTTGGTTCCTTTGGTGAAAATGTATTCAAAATCGGTATGACGCGCCGCCTTAATCCGCAGGATCGTGTAAATGAGTTGGGTGATGCTTCTGTTCCATTCAAATTTGATGTACATAGCTTTATCTTTTCAGATGATGCTGTTGGTTTGGAAAAGAAATTACATACTATCCTTAATGACAAACGTGTAAATAAAGTAAATATGAGAAAAGAATTTTTCTATACAACCATCGATGAGCTTGAACAGCTGGTAACAGATATCGAGCCAACTGCAGAGTTCAACAAAACTATGTTAGCAGAAGAATTCAGGCAGTCTCTATCATCAGACGAAAACTATTCCAACGATTATCTTTTATCTGATGAAGAATCCGATGAGGACGACGATTAAAATTCACACTCCCCTGCTCCCTGTGAGTGGGGGGAACCAATAAAAACTGAATAATATATTTACCAGGGGAGCTGGGAAGGTATGCAGTCATCCGTTCTAATCCTGTTAGAGAGGGTGACGCTTATGTCTACATATGAAGAATTCATGGTGATTTTAACCGTGGCCATGCTCATTGTGGCAATTCTGAATTATAAGAAATAAGCAAGCTACCTTGTCTCTTGGCCGGAGTAGGTAGCTTGCTTGAATAGTAACTATTAACTTTGCACCGGAGCGGATAGGCTTCATCTATCTCCCGGCTTTCCTGTTAAGTATATTATAGCAAATATGCTTTAAATGTCAATTTAAAAACCGGCTCCTGCTACCAACAGGAACCGGCAAGGAATTAATAAAAATGGTCATAGCTCTGTAAATGACCATTTTCCCGAGATTGGAAAAATGGTTAATGCCAAGTGCAGTATGAAGCAAAACCATCTCGGTGAACATACCGAAATGGTTTATGTGAGCAATATGTAAGAAACTCTTACAAATTCGATAAAATGTTTAGCACAGAAAGGATGTACAATGAATGAAGATAAACTATTCTTGACTTACAACCAGCAGATGAAAAAATTAAGAAACGACAAACACATCGAATGTAATGGTTCCAATCACAAAAAGATTTTGGTGCGTGCTGGATATTTTAATATTGTAAATGGCTATAAAACTCCTTTTGTTAGTGGTCAAGATGCTTCTGGCAATCATATTTATATATCTGGAACAACAATTAGCCAACTTCAAGCGGTAAAACAATTCGATGATCAACTAAGATCTTTTTTACTGAAATATATTACACAGGTTGAAGAAGAAACTCGTACATTAGCTGGATATAAATTTGATGAATGTAATGATAATGGAAAAATTCCTTGGTATGACACCAACGCATATTCACCAAACAAGTCTTTACAAGATAAAATGTCAGTTATATCCAAAGCGTACAATGAACTTAGCCGAAGTCAACTTGATTATGTTAAGTTTTACATGGATAACCATAAACAAATTCCTACATGGATCATGATCAAAGTTGTAAATTTTTCAACATTCATAGATATTATACATTGTAGTAAAATTGACATTTCACATTCTCTCTGTCAGCTTTACGGACTAGAAGATGAGCAAGGACGAGCAAATGTAAAACTTCTCATTGGCAGTTTACATTGGATGAGAAAGATACGAAATGCCTGTGCTCATAATGAACGTGTATATTGTTTAACCAGAAAAACTTACTAAATTTCTGATTATCTTTTCATAAGTTGGTAAATGCCGATATATCCCGTATTTTAGGACTTTATCGGTATTTTCTTTTTGGAAGATACCTTGCATAAGCTGGCATTTACCAGCATGAAAATGCAAGCAAAAGTAGTAAATGAGTAGTAAATATAAGCTCCGATATTAACAAGCCAGCCTTTCCAGTTCTGCTTTTGCAGATTGAAATGTACCGTGTGCGTAATAACCAAGTGTCATGGTTATATTAGCGTGTCCCATGAGATATTGCAGAGTGTTAGGGTTCATTCCTTTGTTTGCCATATTCGTACAATAAGTATGTCGGAATGAATGTGGTGTGATGTTCGGTAACTTGTCCGTGTGATATTTGTTATACTTCTTAATCAATCCTCGCACCATGCCCTCATAGTTTCCTGCAACTTTAGGCAAGCCCTCACGGTTTAAGAATAGGAAATTGCTGTAACCACCTACAATCAGCGGTTGTGCTTTTCCTCTGCTCTTTAGTATTCTTTGGATTGCTTGATAAGCCCGTTCTGTCAATGGAAGTTCCCGTTTTCCGTTTTTGGTCTTAGGCGTTTCAATATAGTAGCCGATTTCGCTGTCTTTCAATAACTGGTGGTCTATATTGAGTATTCTGTTCTGCATATCAATATGCGTCGTTAGTCCGAAAAATTCAGAAATACGAAGTCCCGTTTCCAGCAGAAGCACAACCTCATCATAATACTTGTTGTAAATCTTGTCCTTTTCCATAAAGGCAAGCAGGCGTTCTTCCTGCTCTGGTGTAAGGATAACTTTCTGCTCCGTATCATCTTCCAGAACATCACTTAGCTTAAAGTCAAATGGGTTCTTTCTGATACAGTCGTCTTGTATCGCCATGTAAAATGAAGCTTTCAAGGAACGCTTATAGTTATCAATCGTTTTATAGGCATATCCTTTTTCGCTCATTCTGATAGCCCATTCTTTAGCGTCCGACTGCTTAACAGTATCAATCGCCCTCATACCCAATGGGTCATTTTTCAAAGCATTCATAAGATACTGTCGTCCCTTTTCAGTAGCCCTTTTGATGTTCTTTCTTTGGCTGTTTTTCTTGTCGTAGAGCTGGCAGACTGTCATTTTACCGCCAACTGTGTCGATACCGTCGTTAAGGTCTTTTTT
>NZ_KI271098.1 GCF_000469345.1 Eubacterium ramulus ATCC 29099 | reverse complement strand
TTGTAGGAAAAGACCAGTTCTCAGAAGCATAAGGGATAGAGTTAATAGCTGAATAATATCATGCAGGCAGAGAGCCATTGGCTTTCTGCCTTAGTTGATTATAAAACTTGTTCAGATGTTTTGAAATATTCTGGCGTCTGATGATTTAGAATAGAATCTACATTTTGTCGGACAACATCCAGTTCATGTACCTGGCTTTTACAATCAGAGAGAACATCTTTGTAGGCATTCAGAGAGAGTTGCAGACTGGATTTTTTTTCATATAATTTCTTAAGGGAAGGTATGGTTTCCTCTGATAAATTCTGTTTTAACCAATCTCTGGCGGTCTCATATGCCTGAATTTCTGAGGCATGATTTTTTCGATAAAGTCCTTTGTTTTTGGAATTAAAAAATGCCGTATATGTCTTTTTATTGCTCAGATACTGCCCGGTATAATGAATTTGCTGGTTCAAATCTTTTAGTTGTAAGGATAGATTCGTGACCTGATCCTGTGCTTTTTGTTGTTGCATGTAGGAAGCAGCATAAGCTGATTCAAGGGAAGTTTTGTTATCTATGTCATGCTTTTGCAGATAGATGATCGTATTTGCCATCTGTTTTAAATTTGTGATTTTTACCTTATTTGCATAAGCCGAATTCTGCATGGCTTTTATATTTGTCTGTAGGTCTACAACCAAGCGTAAATGTGATTTTACAAAAATAATAGCCAGCGGATCTTTCTGAAGAAATACCTGTTCCAAGTGTTCTTTTCCGTAGCGTGTTCCAAGTGCACGTTCAGTAATCCGTTTATTACGCTCTGGGTGCAGGTAACTGTAACGACCCCGATGGTCAGTAACAGATATTTGGTATTTTTCAAAAAGCACAGATTGAAATTCTTCAAAATTTTTACAGACAGGGGCACATTCATCGATGGCATCTCTGAGATACTGTTTCTGTGTTTGAAATTTTCCGGATGTTGGTTTTAAGCCGGAATCAATGATTTCCTGATTTATCTTATCAAGTTTTTTCTGGCCGGATTGCTGCAATCGGTATTCTTTATCTGTAATTTTTATCTTGGCCGGAATGAGTAGATCCACCTGGTGCAGCCCATGTTCTTGGCACATATCCATAATTTCCTTTTTGAAATATTTGGTGAATTTATCGGTGGCTCTATGTTTATATCCAGCTTCATGATCATGGGGCTGTGACATATAGGGTGCCCTTTCAGCAGTACATTTTCTAACACTGTTAATCACGATGTGAGTATGGATATTCCCGGATTTATTGTGCCCGTCTGTATGTGTGACTATAAGAGCCTGATACCCGGGAAATATTTTCTTTGCAAGAGCCAGGCTGAGAGCCTGGGCTTTTTCCCCAGTCAGTCCACATTCCGTTACATCAGTAGGATCATAACTTATAATATAATGATGGCTTTTAATGTCAGATGCATTTTGATTTTTATGAAATTTTTTATTTGTGATTTCACATTCTTTATCAAAAGATTCCGGTGTACATAAAAGTCCGTCGATATAATACTCTTCCCGAAGGATAGGCCTGCCGGAATCATCAAGTATCTTTTTCCCATTATTTTCATCATGTTGAAAAAGCAGATAGTCGATCGCATCTGAATAATTCGCATTTTTACTTTTGATATGTTTAAGAACTGCCATCAGTATCACCTGCCATTTCCAAAACCTTTTTCCTTAATTTGAAAAGATCTGCAATACACTGGTGGATTTCATCCTCTATGGCAAGAGAGCGCATACCACCGGTATTAAAATATTTTGCAATCTGATTCAAATTGGAACCGATTTTTCCATATTCGCCAACAAGTTTTTTGAGGTCATCCATGTCTGCAACGATTTCAATATGGTTTTTTATTTCTTTTTCAATAAGTAGTTTACGAACGTATTCTGATCTGCTGATTCCCAATAATTTTGCATTTTGATCTAAACGGTCAAGTTCAAAATCTGATAATCGAACACCAATGAAGTGAGGATAATTGGTTCTTTTTTTTCTGTTTTCCATGAAATGAAAATCTCCTGGCATGGTATGTTTTTCTGTTACGAAGTAACACACGAAATATATATCGGCTGTCCCTTCCGATATGTAAAGGCGTGCTGCGAACACATTTTTGTGTAAGCCAACAGATGTAAAACATCTGATTTTATCGAGGGTATGGGGAAACGAAATCCCCATCAAGATATGACTCTGAAGGAGAACAAATACCGGATTTTGGTAATTTGTTTAACATGAGTGGATCTTGCTCTTGAAGAGATATACCCTTTCATAAAACGTGTAGGTACAGGGAATTATACAAAAGAGATTGAATAAAAAATAGAAAAAATATAGAAGAACAAATTGAAAGGCACCGGAAGAAACCGATGCCTTATTTTAATATGATCAGAAAAATCTGGTATTTTATTGCCCGGTGCTTCCAAATGCACCTGTCCCACGTTCAATGCTAAGTTCTAATACAAAATCGGCAATTACCACAGGTGTGATCACTAGCTGACCGACGCGTGTGTCTTTTGGAATAGTCTGGGTAGATGTACTTACATTGCTGATGATCGCATGGACTTCACCCCGGTATCCGGAATCAATCGGTGGAAGTTCGCAGACAAGACCTTTTACTGCCATGCTACTTCTGAAAATATATCCGGCATATCCGTCTGGAATGATCAGTCCAAATCCAAGAGGGATTCTTGCAATCTCCCCCGGTTTTAAGGTGCAGTCATAAGGCATGAATACATCTGCACCGGCATCATTTTCGTGTGGTCGGAAAGGATGATGATCTTCTTTCAGCCCAAAGTCGATGAGTTTAATTTTCATGATGATTCACCTTTTTCTGTACAAGCAGTGGATAATCCGACTGCAGGATTTTATCAGGCGTCCAGATTTTTGGAATAGATCTGTTGCAGGACATTTGCTTTTCCATGCAGGAGCTTCTTTGACAGAAAGGTCCGGTCAGATCGGGGGCAAAGAGAATCGGACTCAACCGGTATAATTTTTCCCAGATCTGGAGCATAACGATACGTGTCTCATCTGTATTTCTTCTGCAGGTTCTCTGACCGATCATATGTTTCCACTGGTAAGGTGTTGCACTGATGATCAGGACATTTCGCAATCCCTGTGGTGTCGCATATTCAGCAGCATCATGACTGATTCCGGCAGCGCAGAGTTTTTCATAATTATTGAGATCAGACTGGCAGCTTTTGGTGTAAAGTTTCTGAATGCTGTTTTCTGCTTTCAGAATTTCATAAGGAATTGCAAATGCTGCATGTCCTGAATAATTGCTGTACTGCAGGGAAGCACTCATATATTTTACTTCATTCTGATGTCTTGTAATCTGTGTCAGAAAACGTCTGCTTGCTCCAACCACAGCAACAGTGATGACCATAAATTTCTGTACAGTTGGATGTGGAAGTCCGGCAATATGCTCTACTGTTTCTTTGCTATAGGTCTGATGATAAAGATCCATCAGATCTTCCATGTTGCGGATCGTATGGCCGCGTTGCGTGAGCCTGGCCGCGAAAACCATATTCTGTTCTGCTTCCTGAATGCCGTAACAGTTCAGGATAGCTGTTTCAATGTGATTCATAGGCATGTTCCTCCTCTATAAGTGCTTTCAGCAGGATCAGGTAATTGATGCTGTCAGTGATTTTTTCGTCCCATTGCTCTAATTCAAAATAAAGCAGATTGGAATAGCACATATCATATATAGATACGACATGTTTTGACATCATACCTGCCAGAGCCGCTTTTGGATTACAATTCTGTAAGGCGGCAGCCATCTTGAATGCACTGAGTCTGTCTGTGTTATCACCGGTGTATTCTTTCTGTTTGTGTGCAAGAATATCCGAACACTTTTTCATTTGAGTTTCAAATACATCATTAAATTCTTCTTGTGTCATGTGATAAATCCTCCTTCTGTAATCAGGGATTCTATGAAATGAACTGCACCGATCTGTCAGCTGTCCCTTCTGGCATGGTTGCGATGCTGAGGATCATTTTATAGAAACGCTCCTTCATAAATTGTGTGGGTGAAAGGGCTTATACAAATATTTAGCGAAATAAAAAGTTAAAAAATTTACCAGATTCTTTTGTATAGCACTGAGCTGATAAACGATAAGTGAAAGAAGTAATAACCACATATACATGAGGACACTGACACGATGGGACAGGTGCCATTGCTGATGTATACACATGGCAAAATGCTGGAAAGGATTGGTGGAGATAAGAATTAGAATATTACAAATTTATCGAATGGAAGAGGTAGAAGATGATATATAACATTTATGCAGTGGGAGATTCTTTGCGGAATATCAGAAAAAAATACGGATATACACAAAATAATATGGCAGAGAGTCTAGGCATTAGTTATACGCATTATTCTCAGATTGAGCAGGGCAGGCATCGTATGAGTATGCAACTTATGATGAAGATTGTTTCAAAGTATGGTGTGGATCCTAATAGTCTGTTAGGCATACAACTGCAAGGAAAAAGTACGGATGAAGAGATCTTGGAACAGAAATTGAAAAACCTGAAACCTGTTGAACGGGAATATGTGATTTCTATATGCCTGATTTTAGTAGAAGGCTTTGAATGTAAAAAAAGTAAGATGTCAAGATCTAATAATAAATACACTAGAAATGTTTAGGAGCAATAGCATTATGGATAAAAAACTTTTAAATATTAAGGAAATCTGTGAATACCTTGGCATAGGCGAGACAAAAGCAAGGGAACTTGTTAGAGGATGTAATGGATTTGGAATAAGAATAGGGAATCGATGGTATGCAGATAAGCGAAAGTTAGATGCATGGATTGAAAGAGAAGCTACATAAAAATAAAAAGAAAAAACAAATAGAATTTTATGGCTGTTAGTTGAAAAATGAGGTATTGCATAGTATACTATTTTATATCTATGCAATACTTTTTGGTTTACTTAATTAATCAGAAAGGACTTGATAGGTGTGGGAAAATCGTTAAATGGAAAAGAACTGGGAAAGGGAATAAGTCAAAGAAAAGAAGACGGGTTATATATAGCAAGATTTACAAATAGGTTCGGTAAAAGACAATCAATTTCAGATCCTACTTATAATGGAATCCAAAAAAAAATTGCGAATTGCACGGCAGGAAGATGATGCTGCAATAAATGTTGTTCATAGTAATATGACTTTGGATGAATGGTTTGATAAGTGGATTTCAATTTGTAAAAAAAATTGTAGAGATAATACAAAAGATACTTATACCAGACATTATAAGCGTGTGAAAGATGCATTGGGGTGGCGGAAATTGAATAAGCTGAATTTGATGGTAATGCAGGATGCTATTAATAATTTGGAAACAGATAACCAAAGAAAAAATAGTAAAAAAGTTTTGGTTGATATGCTTGAAAAGGCATATGCATCAGATTTGATCGTCAAAAATATTGCAAAGCAGATAAATACTGATATTACCAGAGAAGAGAAGAAAATGAGGCGTGTTTTGACTGTTGAGGAACAGGAGATTTTCTTAAAAGAGGCTGAAAATACAATATATTATTATCTGTTTATAGTTGCTCTGGAAACGGGGATGCGACTTGGCGAACTTGCTGGATTACAGTGGAAAGATATTGACTTCAAGAAAAAAGTAATTCATGTAAGACATTCTCTGACATATTTTTCTAAAAATGGAAAATATGTATTTCAGATGCATCCAACGAAGACAAATAAAGGATTAAGGGATATACCATTGACAGCTATTGCGATTGACGCATTACACCAACAGTTTTTTAAAAAGAAACGAATTGTGAATCAGGGCAAAGAACCGTTAGAAGGTTATGAGGATCTTGTGTTTGTTACTAAAAACAATAAACCAACAACACAATTTCTTGTAGGTGAATGTATAGAAGGCATAATGCGTAAAATACATAAACATAATCCGGATTTGATTTTTGAGAGAGTTACACCACATTGTTTCAGGCATACATTTGCAACAAGGTGTTTGGAAGCAAATATACCGCTTAAAACAGTATCTCAGATACTGGGACATTCTCAGTTACAGCTTACAACAGATTTATACATGCATGTTACGACAGATATGTTGTTCGACAGTTTGGAACAGTTTGAACGTAAACGGCATGTAGGGTAAATGAAAAATGGCACAGTAGTGGCACAGTAGCCCCTAAAATATGAATTGGAAAATCCCAGAAATGGCTTAAAATAAGGAGGAAACAGCAGAATGGAAGCTTACAAACAGGAGTTTAACGATTCAATGGCATTTGTAGTATAAAACGCAGTACGAACCTCTTGGGAAAATTTAAAAATCGGGGAAATTGCATCCCAGTTATCATGCCAGCGGTTCATGGCGCTCGGATATTGTCCTGACCATTTTTCGGTAACAGTCTTTAACTGTTTTCTGGCAGCTTCTTCATCAGCAGCTGTATAGATTGTCTTTAAGTCTTTCGCAAAAGACTTCATATCCTTGTTTGCAACGTATTTGAGCGTATTTCTCACCATATGTACGATGCAGCGCTGTTGTTCCGTTTCAGGAAATGCGGCAGAGATTGCATCCTTGATTCCTGTCAGGCCATCAGAGCAGAGAATAAGAATGTCTTGAACACCACGGTTTTTCAGACTGTTCAGCACTGACAGCCAATACTTGCTGCTTTCATTTTCTCCTACAACAATGCTTAATACTTCTTTCATTCCGTCTTCGTTAATTCCAAGGACGACATATGCTGCAAGCTTTCTGATCACGCCATCGTCACGCACAGAAAAATGTACAGCATCAATAAAAACGATTGGATATACCGATGACAATGGGCGATTTTGCCATTCTTCTATTCTGGGAAGAAGCTTATCTGTGATATCGGATACCATTCCTTCACTTACTTCAAATCCATAAATATCTTCTATCGCTTCTGAAATCTGTCGAGTGGTCATTCCTTTTGCATACATGGAAATAATCTTGTCATAGATCGAAGAGATGTCTTTCTGGCGTTTTGGAAGTACCTGCGGCTCAAAGGAACTCTGTCGATCCTGAGGAACATTAACCTCAAATTCACCATATTTTATTTGCTTCGAACCGTCTTAGGCTTTGTTCCATTGCGATAGTTAGGCTCACCGGATCTTTCATAGCGGTCATAACCAAGATGATTATCCATTTCTGTTTCAAGCATATCTTGAATTGTGCCAGACAGAAGATCCTTTAAGGCCTCCTGGATGTCATCAGCGGACTGGATATTATACTCTTGGAGCAAGCCCTGAATCAAATTTCTCTTTCCTTCAGTTATTGGTTTTGGTTTGTAAACTTCTCTTTTTCTGTTTGCCATAATAAAAGGCCTCCTATGATTTTTATATTTTATCATAGAAGACCTTTATATTGTCTAATTTACAGAAATTTTTTCACAGGCTCTCTCTCATATATTCAGTACATGTTTTGCGTTACCAGCATTTGGAGCATTTTTCAAGTCCCATGCTGATTGCTTCCTGCTCTGTTACCTGAGTGGCTTTATCTGGATTCATCCTGCCGCAATTATTTTTGCTGTGGTATTTGGAACCGGTTTCGGATATCCAGACGGTGGCTTCCAAACCCAGCTCTGATTGTGCAGGAGGAGCGGATTCTACTTCCTGCTGTGCAGGCTGAGGTGTGACTGTTTCTGTTGCTTCTGTCTGTTCTTCCTGTGCCTGAACGTTAGCGGTGCCTGTTACCCGGTAGGTCGTGTTATCTTTTGCGACAACACTTGCATCTTCCCAGGAGTCACCCGTCTGGTAATCAATGCCGATGCCAGGCTGGATATTGTATACATAATAACAAAATTGAATGCCTGCACCCAGATCTTCCACAGAGTAGGCTTCCATTAAGACACCTCTGGCAACCAACTCATCCCCGGAAAACATCGGGGTTACACGATACAGCACATGGTTTCCGGTTGTGTCGACATAGTCATCGACTGCATTTTCAAACGGCAGCATTCCGACAACATTTAAGTAGCGGGTTCCGGTGATCAGGTTCTTTGGGTTCGCGTTTTCTCCCGCCAACTGAAATCCGATCAGGTGGCACCTGTTGTAAAGATAATTGCCATCGATGATGTCATTGTATTTTACGGTGTGCCAACCGGACGGTTTTACCATACCGATCTTTCCGCGTGGTTCCGTAGGCTGCAGTTCTTTACAGATGTTTGCATAGGCAACGCCACATCTTCCAAGACTGTCTAATTCGCTGTAATCTTCAAACGCATCTGTTCTCTGTTTGTCTGCATCTGTAAAAAATGGCTGATTGTTATTGATTTCTACAAATGCATAGCCTTCATAGGCAGGGATGGCATCAAGGGATGCGCTTGTGGATGAGACCTGCTCTGCATCTGAAACCTGTGTGGCATCAGAAGATTGTGCTGTGTCATCCTGATCCTGAAGCTCCGACTGGTCCAGTTCATCGGTGATCGCTTCCGCATCGGAAGCTTCCTGTGTGGTGTCAGTAACTGATGTTTCAATGGAAGGCTGCGGGTTTTCTGTTTGCACATCGCCGCATCCGCCCAGTGAAAACAGAAGGACAAAGGATAGCAGCAAGCCATACCAGCGGTTCCGTTTCTTAAAGTTCATGTTCCATTTCCTCTCTCTCTGTAAATAAATTCTCTCTGATCATTATACCAGAAGTAGCATGCATTTAAAATTATAATTTAAAAATCACAGGGAGTAATTTCCGATCTGAAAGAAAATTTTGAAAAAAATATAAATTTGTTGTTATTGGCAGCAGTCATTTTCCGTATATAGTATTGGGAGTGTTTCATAGCACTTCCCGATTACAAAGGAAAGAATGCATTTTGATATCAAAATAGACTATGTTTTATTGAAAGACTGAAATTCGAAGCAGATAACAGGAGAAATGGAGTGTTTTTTGATACTTTTTGTCATAGAGTATATTTTAATACAACAAGTAAATAATCTGACAGTATTAGAAAAGAGCTGTGGTCACTGTAAGGTCTGGGTTATCTGCGTCTACCCTATGTACGCACATGAAACACTGTGATCCACGCTTTTAGATCGTAGAACCCAACGGCGGACCATTAGCCTGTAGGTAACCAATCCACGTATAACAGAGTGGCCAACTGCCGGGGACTGTTAAACTAGGGCTCTTTTCTAATGCTGTCAGAAAAACAAATGTGACTGGAGTTAAGAAAAATTTCTCAAAATTAACTCTTGATAAAAGTCACTTCATAACAAGGTAGCATTTGAACAGGCGGAAAAAGAAGTCACTGATCTGCATAAGCGAATTTCACAGGGAATCCAGATTACAAAAGAAAGAATCTGCTTCTACCGGTGGAAGAACAAAAGCAGATTGGCAGACGTGCCGGAAGTCAGGTTATAACCAAAAAGTCAAAAGAAATGAAAAGCAGGAACTTAAAAATGTCGAAGTGTTTTGATGGGAATATGTCAGATAAGGAATGCATTGATATTTTACAGATTTCAAGGAATACCTATTATAAATATAAGAAAGAATTGATCGAAAGAGCAGGTAATTAGACTTGACATAGAAGTGTGATTGGAAAAACATTATCAAATAACATGTGAGTAGAAACAACAAAGAGGTCCGTTTTGTGGACCTCTTTATTTTCTTCTCAATATAGAACTATATGTCATTTTTAGTTAAAAATAAATGTATAAAATGCTGTAGATGATTATTTAATATAGTGTTCCATTGGAACTGCAAGACAATGTTGTAGAAAGAGTTTTTCTCTGAACCTCATGTCCCCTTAAATATTGGATAGCTGTGGCGGTTGCTGTAGCGCTGTTTCCGCTTTTGGAAGATGACTTGCTACTAATAGTCCAAGTTGAAGCAGTTGCTTTTGCAGTAGCAGATGCGGCTGTGCAAGTTGACGAACCGTTTCCGTATGAGAAACTTCCGGTTACCGTTACAGACCATTGTTCAACATTATCAGAAGAGTAATAGATTCTTGATCTTGTTCCACGCTTGGTTGAAGAATAGAAGCTGATAGTTGGATTGTCAATGGTAAGTGTCTCTATAGTGTAGCTCCCATCTTCATAGTATTGTATATGTTGCTTCGAATCTTGTGCAAATGCTGGTATACAGGCAGTAACTATTAACAAGCATGCAGTAAAAATGCATAGAAATCGTTTTTTATCTTTTTTCATCAGTAAAAGCCCCCGTTTACGATTAGATTAAGGTACCTCTGTAGGAGGTGTTTCAATACTGTAGCCATCGATAGAATGGTCTACTTGTGTGTATAATTTATGAAATGAATATAGTTCTATGCAAGCAACAACTACAGCAATGAGAAGAATCGAAATAACTATATGACGTATAATAGAAGATATACGTAATTTCTGAATGACATATTCTGTATCCGCATTTTCATAATATTCAATAATAATATCTTTTGGCGTACCGATACGATTGCATAATTCATGGTATGTAATTGCTGGTTGCTCACTGCAAATGCTCTCAAGATTTTGCAATATCGTATTTAGAAAATCTTTTTCATATTTTCCTTTGATTGGAATTAATGTTTTTAATTTCCGGTAATAAGTTGAACCGCCTTTTGTTAAAGTTTTGTATTTCATGGCGTATCCTCCGCTTGCAGAGTTTGAAAATCAAAATTTAAGATATCGTGGATACTCTGCGTAGTTTTTAAATATTCCTGTGTCAATTCTTCAAGTCGATTTTGACCGGATGACTCAATGTGATAATAGACGCGAATCATTCGTCTGCCAACCTGTTTTTTGTAATCAGTGATATATCCACTATCGATTAACTTATATAAAACAGGGTACATCGAACCTTCTGGAAAAGAAAGATATTCATTTGTAATATCACGAATTATCTGTCCAATTTCATATCCGTAACAATCGCCTTTTTTACTCAGTATGTGAAGAACTAACATTTCACAGGAACCTTTTTTAAATGTGTTCCTTGATTTCATATATGTTAAATCCTCGTATTGTATAGTAGTAGTTTTTATAGACCCTCTCCAAGGTCTTTACAACTATTAGGTCATAGTCCATCCTTGATACCAACACTTGATCTCGCATACCCTAAGATTTCTCCTGACCTGCTATAGCCGCGTCCTCTAAGCTTAGCTTCGTGCCAGATCTGTCTTATTCCGTCTTCGTCAAGTGCTTTTAAATCATCCGGAAATGGTGCCTGTTTCAGCAGTTCCAGGCTGAATGCACCATCGACTTTCCCAACGCATCCTTATACTCTGGGTAATAGATCTTCATCTCCCTGTGCATCCGGTTTATGGAACGGATCCTGTCCTCATTCAGCTGATCTTTGAACATCGATAACCTGCGAAGTTCCCCATAAAGTTTTTCTGGAAGATATGGCATAGCGAAGTTGCCATCCTTGACAAGATTTGCAATCAGTTTCGGATCCTTCGTGTCGTCTTTCAGCTGGCTGTTGTCTTCAATCTCCTTCGTCTGCTTCACAGCATAAGAATTTACCTGAACAACGCTGATTCCATTGGAAATCATCCACGTCGCAAGGCAAAACCAGTAATGACCTGTCGGCTCTAATCCAAGCACGATCTGATTCTTATTATGTTCAGCAGCTATCTTTACCGCCCATTCCTTTGCACTCTGGAATCCCTCTGAATCATTATTAAACGAAAAGGCGGACTTACTGAGCTCTCTGCCGCGGGTGTCGATTGCTCTCACATAGTGCGTTTCACTGCCGACATCGCATCCTAAAATAAGCATGTCATCACTGATAAATGAGAGTTTTTCATTTTTATCAAACTTACCATTGATTTCTAACTCATGCCAGGTTGACGCTTTAAGATTTTCCCTGATCACCTTCGCTTTTTTCAAAAGTTCCTGTTGTTCAAAAATATTTGCTGTAATTAATTGATTTTTCTTCTTTGTGCTTTTAAGATTCATGTTAGATACCTCTTGTATTTTTTAGATTTTTACCAACTGGCAGGTTAGTAATAATCTAAATTTACTTGAGGTATTTTTTTATGTCAATCTCTTGGCTTATTTAAAGTATACAGGAAGCTTTCTATTTTTTATGATTATATAGTAACCAAAATATAGAAAATAATCAATACCTATATAAACTAAATATATGTTGACATACATAATAAACAATGATATTATTAATTCGTCAAATAAAGGAGGAGGGGAGTCCAATGGTGACTGAAGGAGATGTGATTGACAAATTATATTAGGAGGAGAAAAAATATGTTGAAAAATAAGGTTAGAAGTATTGTTGCAGGTTGTTGTGCAGCAGCATTGTGTTTAATGAGTACAACTGGAGCTTATGCAGCAACTTCAAGATCATGGAGTGTGCATGCTCAGCCGGGGTCATATCAAACAACTCAAGTCGTGTCTATTGTTAATTTTGGAAATGGTTATGTAGCATCTTGTACAGCTATGAGTGGTGATGTGGCATCAAAATCAACGACAATTCGGGAATATTCGAATAGTGCATGCACTAATGCAGTGGCACTAAATAAAACAGTAACTTTTACAGATGTAAATAAAAGTATAACATTTAAACATAAATCAATGCCGTCGGTTGATACTGTTTATATGAAAGCTTCACTTACTTATGGAAATGGCTCGAAAGCGTCTATGTCAGGAACAATAAGGACTAATGGATAGTAACCTTGAGAAGAAATTAGCGAAAGGAGTCAGATTTATTTTGGCTCCTTTTGTTGTAGAGGTAATTAGCATGATATATATAAAAAAATTCTCCCTATTTATATTGATTGGATTAATCACTTTTTTGACGGGTTGTTCTGCCAATAAATCAGAAATTCCTCAAAAAGAGAAAAATTTTATCCCCATCTCAAAAGTTGAAACAGATACCATTACTGAAAACTATAAAAATCTTGATATATCGAATACAAAGATTACAATTCCAGATGTAGATGAGGTTTATGAATTGAATTTCCCGGTTTCCACAGATACATTTGAAAGACAGTTGGAAAAGTTTGAATATAATATTCGAAAGTATGAAGGACTGGAAGAGGATACTGATTTGGTACCTTATATGAATATTATGTATTGGGATAATGAAAAAAATGATAGGTTAGTAATTCCACTGGATGAAGCAACAAAGGAGCAAAAAGAGCAGGTACAATATATTGGTTATAATGATGGAATATGTTCTGAACTGCTTGTCTTTTCAAATTTTATGTTGGAAATGGGGGATTATGCTACAACGACAACATTGGTAGGCGACCAGGATGATCACTCAAAGGATGCTTATGGATATCGTTCTACAAATCTGGGGACATCGGTAGCAACTTATGATCTGGATAAAGATGATATTTCAAATATTTCTTACCATTTATCAGATGGCGACCTGTTGTTGACAGAAGCAGTGGACTATGTTGAAAAGCATATGAAAGAAGATTATTATTATGTAGGATCGGAATATCTTGATTATTCCGTATTCGGGATAGATGTAAGAAAATTAACTGATGAGATATATTATTATGAGTTTGATGTGGGAACCGCTTATGATGGTGTTGCATTAAACCATGATGATGCAACCTCACTGGATAGTATGAATGAAGATTCTGGAAAAGATAATCTGACCGCTGAACCATTTGGTACGAACCATCTGGTTACAATGTTTGAAAAAGATAAATTGGGCTTTATCTGGAGTTGTTGCCAGAATTTTGAATCTGTTCAGACTCTGAATACTTATGACAAAGTATTGCCGCTTGATGTGGTGTGCGAGACGTTAAGTAATTATATATCGAAAGACAAGCAGTTTCAGATCAGCTCGATCGAGTTGCTATATCAGACAGAATTTGAGTATGAAAATGAGGAAAAAAGAGAGTGGGGGTATATTCAGTCGATTCATTGTCGGCCTGTATACCATTTTTCTATTGAGAACACAGGTCTATCTGAATACAGAAAGATGTATTTTGATGTGGATGCGATTACAGGTGATATTACTACCATGGTATATTAGGATTAGGCAGGTGACGGTAATTCTTGTGCGAAAGATTAATGAAAAAGGAAATAGTTTCAGGGAAATACCTGATCTGTATTGTTGGGATTATGTTATTGTGTTTTACAAGTCGTTTTCCGGGAAGTGATGTTGATCTACATGAGATGACGCTTATGGCATTTGTAACTTATGGTAAGTCACAATTATTACAGATGGGTGAAATGGCAAGTTCTTACAGTGTAGCTGTAAGTTTTCGCGATATGGAATGGTTTATTGTGTTACTGCCAGTGATGTCAGTACTTCCGGTTGTTTCTGAATTTGCTGAAGAATGGTTCAGCGGACATTACTATATGTCAATTTCCAGAACGACAAGAATCAAATATACAATGAAATGGATGACAAAGGCTGCTGCAGAGACATTTGTCGGTGTTGTATCTGGAATTATCTTATATTTTATTCTGGTTTATATAAAGTTCCCGGTCTATCTGCTTTCAGGTGATGCAGCAGAGAGTAGTGTGATCGCGAATGTGTATGGAACCACGATTGCTGCAAGGGGATTTCATCTCGGTGTTTCAGTTATTCATACGGGAATGCTGGCCTCAGTATTTGCTATGCTGTCAATTGTGATAACAATAATTTGTAAAGAATGTTTTTATGCCGTCAGTGGGCTTGTTCTGGCAGAATATTTTAGTAAAAAATTGTCCTCGGCATATGAAGGATTTTTATTATATCAATATTACGATAATGGAGAAAAAATTCCGGCAAGATACAATGCAATAAGATTTTTATTCCCATCGAATCATCTGTTTTATGATCGGTCATTTTATAGTGATTTTGGAATAAAATACGGATGGTATTTGATCTTTCTGATTCTATTGATTATTGCAATTTGTGGGATATTTTATCTGCAAATAAGGAGACGAAATGAATAAAAAACAGAAAATCAGGTGGATTTTTTGTGTCGCAGGAATGGAATTCCGGAAGTGGATCAGTTTGAAAAATTTTTTGATTTTACTATTTGCTGCAATATTCCTGGGGGAATATGTATATCGGGATATGATTTCAGTGGCACAGCTTACACATTTACAAATTAATATGTTGGAACCATTTGACCTGGTTATGTCCTTCCAATTTTACATTTTAGTCATACCACTGGTGTTTTGTGTATTATTATCCGGATTCCCGGATAACAGTGCAAATAATATTTTTTCTTTTTCCAGGTCAAATCGTGTGATGTGGCTTTGCGGACAAATATTATTTGGTATGTTGACTGGAACTTTATGTATATTGTTTTTTGTAGTAACAAGTCTGCTCTGGGTTGGAAGGAATGGAGTAGTTTCTAACCATTGGAGTAGTTTTATGACAGATATGTATGCGGGATTTCCGGAGATATATGCGAAAAATGACAGGTTATTTTTGGAATCTGGAACAATGAGTCATGGTACTCCAATCAGTGTCGCAATGATATGCATTGGTCTGATGCTGTGCTATTTTATGGTTTTACTTCAAATCTTATGTTTTTTCCATTTGATCGGTCATAAAAAAATGGGTATGTTTGTTGCAATGTCAGTGACTGTGATTGGAGCAATTTCAGTGTCCTTTTTTGAAAAAATATCCTGGTTGTTTCCTATGACACATGCAATTTTTGGTGTCCATTTTGACAAATTTTATGCACAGCCTAAATGTAAAATTGGGTGGTCGTTGCTGTATTTTCTTGTTTTAAACATACTATTGTTTGCAGAAAATGTTTTTCAGGTAAAAAAATGCAGAATAGGAGACAATGGATGAATCAATATATGATAGATATTACGGATGTTGGACTTACAATTCGGGGAAGAGAAATTTTACATGAGATAAATGTACAATTTGAGTGTGGAAAAATATATGGTCTGGTAGGACGTAACGGATCAGGAAAAACAATGTTGATGAAATGCATCTGTGGATTTGTGCATCCGACACACGGAACAGTCAGAGTAAATAGTAAAGTAATCGGAAAAGACATTGATTTTCCCGAAAATATGGGGGTGATAATTGAGAACCCATCTTTTATTTCACATATGTCTGGGTTAAGAAATCTGGAGATTTTGGCAGGATATAAAAAGTGTGTATCGAAAGAACAAGTGAAAAAAATTATGGAATTAGTAAATCTGGATCCTGAAAGCAGACTCCCTGTCAGTAAATACAGTCTTGGAATGAAACAGCGCCTTGGAATTGCACAGGCGATTATGGAAAAACCGAAGTTATTAGTTCTGGATGAACCATTTAATGGACTGGATGAAGACGGTGTAAAAGAGGTCAGAAATATACTGCTCAAAATGAAGCAGACAGGGGTGACAATCGTATTATCTTCGCATAATGCAGAGGATATTAAAATATTATGTAACAGCGTCTACCAGATGAACAAAGGGTATATGAAACAGATTCTCTAAATAATGATAAATTCGTTTATAGTTAAAAAAGAATATATTTAAAAATTATAAAAATAGAGCTATCATTTAGGAAAATGATTGTAATTCAATAGATTGATTTTGATATACTGTATCAAAGTAAGTTTCCTTCCATCTAAAATCAACGTATATATTTAACAAAGGTCAACACATTCCAATGGAATGGTTCAGTTTAAGAGTGTCAGATACTCTTATTTTTGTAAGGATTTCTTACATAAATATCCAGCTTGGATATGACAGGAATAGTCCTGTTTATCAAAAAATAAATATGAATACGCAGATATGTAAAAAGACAGGGCATGATGCTCTGTCTTTTTGCATACCCAGAAAGAAGGAGGAAAAGAAAAATGCAAGTTTCTATTGACAATGATGAATTAGAAAAGAAAGTAGCAATTGCATTGAAAGGCATCAATGGAAGATCATTGGCTCAGGCAATTTTAAAATGCATCATCATCAAAGCAAAAGAGGATGAAATCCTGTTGGAAGCTACCAACCTGGAGATTGGATTACGGGTGAAGGTAGACGGAACGGTAGAGGAGGAAGGATGCTGTGCGATTGATGGAAAATCACTGGCAGACATTTCCAGAAAAATGCCTGACGGTGATGTGGTAATTCAATCGGATGAAAAAACGGCTGTGATATCCGGGAAAAAGGTGAAGATCAAACTGCCAGTCAGCGATGTCGAGAGCTTTCCAGGACTTCCGGATCTGACAGAAATGGAAGTGAGTTGCAGCGTTTTACAGGGAGCGTTGAAAGATGCCTTAAATGGTGTACTATTTTCGATTGCAGTTACAGAAGTAAATCAAATGCTGTCGGTGGTACATGTTAAGTGCGAGGAAGGGCAGATGCGTCTGACCGGACTGGATGGTCATCGGATCGCAATCCGGGCGCTAGAGGTACAGACGGAGGAAATGGAATTAAATCTTCCGGGAATCCCATTAAAAGAGATCGCCAAGCTGTTAAATAATGAGGAACAGAAAGTAGATCTGTGTGTAACGGAGCATCTGGCTTGCTTTCTGATGCCGGATGTCTGGGCATCTATGCGGCTGGTTGACGGAAAATATTTTGATATTTCCGCTTTCCTGCAGGATAAGACAAACAGGAATATCAGAATCGACAAGACACAGTTAAAAGACAGCGTTTCCAGGGCATTACTGCTATTAGCAGATAAAGTGCAGAAGCCATTGGTCGTACAGGTTGCGGAGAATAAAGTGACACTGGAAGCTGCGACCACAGCAGGGGAAATGTCAGAGTCGATCAATGCCGTAACGGAAGGGGAAAGCGAACCACTAAGAATTGGATATAATCCCCGCTATCTGATGGAGATACTACAGGCCATAGAGGATGAAACCATCGACTTGAGTTTGGGTGGTGCAAAAGATCCTTGTCTGATCAAAGGGATGGATTATCTGTATGTATTATTACCCGTTTCATTAGGCAAAACAGAAGCAGCACTTTAAAGGTGCGAAAGGAAATTTTTGATGAAGAAAGTATTAAAAGGAAAAGTATATTGCACTGAGACTGCAAAGGAAGTTGCGCGTATTGAGAATGGATGTATTTTTTACCACAGTGTTAAAATCTTATTCCCAAAAAAAACAGGGGAATATTTCCTTTATGAAAAGAACGTCGTAGATGAAAGTATCGAACCATATACGAAAGAGGAAGCGGATGCGTGGCTCAAACGGCATAAAGCTGAAATTGAGGAAACAAAAAAAACGTAACAAGAAGTAATTGCAGGTACGGATCATGTCAAAATAGGTTGATCTTGGAACCGGAATGTGATTTGCAGAAACTATTTTGGGGAAAATTGTAAATATTTGTTATTACATGCCATCTAAATCCGTATATAAGTATAGAGGCATGGAAAGGAGGGCTGGAACAAATACTTACAATTCAAATGAAAACAGGAGGTAGAGAACTTGAAAGAAGAAGTGATTATGTGTAAAATAGTCTCAAAGACAAATGGATTTCATGGGAATAGTTGGGAGGTGAAGTACACCGATGAGCTATAAGATGGAAACATTTGAAGAACGCAAAGTGCGCTA
Source organism: Eubacterium ramulus ATCC 29099 (assembly GCF_000469345.1). Lineage (GTDB taxonomy): Bacteria > Bacillota > Clostridia > Lachnospirales > Lachnospiraceae > Eubacterium_I > Eubacterium_I ramulus. Next base: position 11,823 of record NZ_KI271098.1, on the reverse strand, counting down.
CATTGAGAAGATTAAAAATCTCACCATGATGAGCGACATTCTGGCAAGGAATGTGCTCAAAGATAAGGAATGCTGTGAATACATATTGCGTATCATTATGAATGACAGCATGTTGACCGTTCTTGATAACCAGGTTCAGGTGGATTACAAAAACTTACATGGCAGGAGTGCTGTTCTTGACTGTGTAGCAAAGTCGGGGGATGGTCGCCTGTTTAATGTAGAAATCCAGCAGGAAGATGAGGGAGCAATCCCGAAACGTGCCAGATATCATTTAGGATTAATGGATATGAATGTATTGAATCCGGGAGAGTTTTTTGATAAACTTCCCGAAACATATATTATATTTGTCACACAGGATGATACGCTTGGTTACAGATTACCGATTGCTCACGTGGATCGGATCATAAAAGAAAATGGGGCAGAATTTGGAGATGAAGCCCACATTATTTATGTGGATTCAAGCAAGCATGAGGATACAGAGCTTGGACGGCTGATGCATGATTTTCACTGTAAGGCGGCATCTGATATGCAGGACGGTGTATTAGCAAAAAGGATATACGAGTTAAAAGAGTCAGAGGAAGGAGTCACGCATATGTGTAAAGTGTTGGAAGAAATTCGTGAAGAGGGACGAATGGAAGACAAAATGGAAACAGCAAACAATTTATATAAGATGGGGATGCCATTGGAGCAGATTGCTCAGGCAGTGCAGGTAAGTGTTCAAATGATCCAGGAATGGCTTTCTGGAGAAACTTCCCCAGTGAAATAATTCTAGTAAATGGATGAATAGCCAGAAATAACAAGATATAGGCTCTGATAATATAACGATCAGAGCCTATCATGTTAAAGGAGGAGTAATAGAAAATGAGCCGAGAGATAGAAGAGATACGTGCAGAAGGCTATGCAAAGGGACGTGCAAAGGGATATGCCAAGGAATATGCAGAGGAATATGCGGAAGGTTATGTAGAAGGATATACAGAAGGCTATGCACTAGAAGAAAAAAAGGAAATGGCGAATCGATTAAATGACTTTGGCCTGCCAGTGGAGCAGATTGCCCAAGCGTTAAATGCAGATGTTTCCATGGTGCAGGAATGGCTTGCTGAGCCACAGTTGCCGAAAGAACAGTAGGTAGGAAGAAAAGATAAAAACAGTGAAATCCTGGCTTCATTTATTGAGGTCAGGATTTTTTTTCGCATTTTTTTGTTATGAAAGGTGCTCGAAATCCGTATATATAAGTAGACAGATGAGAAAGGATGCAGGAATATCCTGCAAATAGGTGCGAAAATGGAACAGTATACATTACCAATTATGCGTTACACGAATGAGATCTGGGATATTTTATATCCGGAGGCTTCCAAGGATGAATGGAGCTGGATGAACAATGTACATTCCAGTGCAGATGCCGCAATCATACAAATGCAAATGGCAAGGCAGAGTGCGCATTATCCTAAAAAACTGGGGAAAGTGCAGTTTGTGGTAATCGACCAGGAATTTTTTCAGTGGATTGGTATGACGATCCATGAGTGGGGGCAATTGTCACTTGGAAAAAAGGCGAAAGACATGCAGAAGTATTTTCATCAGTTGGCGGAGCCGGATATGCAACGCCTTTTGGAAAAGAACCATATGGATCAGGATCATCGGATGTATGTTTACCGATTCCGGACAGAAAATATGTTACCAAATTTGTGTGAACTGCCAACGGATCCAAAAGAGCTGCTTACAGACTGCCTGAAACTTCGGGTGGATGGGAAGCTGTTATATCTACCGGGCATCTGCTTTTCCAAGGATTTTCATGGATTGGACTTTACACCATCAGAACTTTATCGGGACTTCCAGGAGATGGCAGAAATTTACTTTGCCACAGGTGCCAGCGTCCGGAAGGGAAAATACCGCGTGGACCAAAAGAGAGAGGTTCGGAAAGCATCTGGACAGGAGCTTCAGATTCCCTTTGTAGTGGCGCATGAAGCGAAGGCATCCATGAACGTAGAGGAACTGTTTGAGTCCCCATTTCACTCAAATGTATTTCCGGAAGAACTGCATACAGTTCTGAAAGAAACGTTTGGTGAGATCCAAACCCCTCAGATTATACGCATTTTGGACTTGCCATTCTTTATGAAGTTTCCATATGTAAAAAACTGACGTATATAAACAATATCAGTCATAGATCAGGATCAGACCTGAAGAAATCATATGTCCCATTGGGACAGCAAATCATAAGGTGGGAGCATATCCCCACGATCAGAACAGATGCAGAAGCATCGTCGAATGGGCAGGAGATCGCCTGCGAGAAATCAAAATACAATCGGGGGAACCCCGTTTATACATAGATAGAAAGAAGGAATCCGCACACTGGTGCGGATTTTTTGTATGCAAAAAAGGAGGAAAGAAAAAAGAAATGAGGCAATTTTTTACCTTTTTCTTGTCGTATGACTGGTTTGGGTTTCGGCAGAAAAAGAAGAAACAACAAAGAAGGGATTTCCGGTTTCATGGCGATGTCATGCATCTGGGAGCGAAAGCACGTTTTAAGCGGAACGTGGAAGCAGTCAGGCTGTTAAAACATCTGGAGAGGGAAAACCGTCTGGCAACAGAGACAGAGCAGGAAGTATTGGCAAAATATGTCGGATGGGGCGGTCTCTCCCAGGCGTTTTCAGAGGATGATGCAGCGTGGGCATCCGAGCACAAAGTCCTGCAGGAATTATTTACGAAAGAAGAATATCAGGCTGCCAGGGCAACGGTTACGGATGCTTTTTATACGGATCAGGGAATCGCTAAATCCATGTGGGAAACCTTGAGACGGTTTGGCTTTCAACAGGGAAACTTGCTGGAGCCGTCGCTTGGGATCGGAAATTTTTTCAGTGTCATGGATGCAGATCCGATGATCCACCGCTATGGGGTAGAGATCGATCCTGTGAGTGCGCATATCGCAAAACAACTCTACCAAAAGGCTGAGATCACACAGGCCGGACTGGAAAATACCAGGTATGAGAATAACTTTTTCGACTGTGCCATTGGAAATGTCCCGTTTGGTGATTACCAGGTGGCAGATGCGCGTTATGATCACTTTCATCTGAAAATCCATGAATATTTTCTGATCAGGAGCGTGGACCTGATGCGGGCTGGCGGGATTGCAATCCTGATCACTGCAAAAGGGACACTGGATGGGAAAAATACATCATTCCGGAAACTGCTGGCAAAAAAAGCGGTACTGCTTGGAGCAGTGCGGCTTCCCGTAGAAGCATTTCAGGGAATGGCAGGGACGAAAGTCACCAGTGACATCCTGGTGCTGCAAAAGAAAGAGCATGCGCTTTCGGATACTGTCACATGGGTGGATACGCTACAGACACCGGATGGCTTCCGAGTCAATTCTTATTTTATGGAGCATCCGGAGCAGGTCCTGGGTGACCTGCAGGCAGATACCAGATTCCCACATGCGTTTTGTGTCACGAAACAGGATTTTTGTGCGGATGATGTAAAAGCAGCACTGGACCGGATCAAGGGGACACTGCCGGAAAGCGTACACACAGAGGAAGTAGTGTACGCGCCGGCACCGGCGGATGTGAAGAATTACACCTACTTTTTCGATAAACGCGGGGCATTATATTTCAAACGGAATTCTGTGATGGAAGCGGTTTCTGTCGGAAGAATGGCACGCCAGAGGATCGCCGGGATGGATGAGATCCGGCATCTGGTACACCGCCTGTTAAAGTTACAGCAAAAGACGGGAACAGAAGAGGAGCTTACGCGTGTGCGCCACAAGCTAAACCAGACCTATGATGCGTATGTGAAACGGTATGGGCATCTGACCAACATGGGAAACAAGGTTTTTCGGGAGGATGCAGATTATCCGCTGCTGTGCGCCTTGGAGATCGTGGAAAAGGATCATGTCCGGAAAGCGGATATTTTCTATCACTGCACCATGCGTAGACAGGAAGTGGTCACAAAGGTGGATTCGTCAGTGGATTCCATCAGTTTGAGATTAAACCAGTATGGAAAGATCAATCTGCCGTATATGGGAGGACTGGTGCAAAAAGAGGATGAGACAATGGAAGATGCCATGAAACGTCTGACTCAGGAATTGCAGGGACTGATCTATCCAGATCCGGCATGTTACCGGGAACAGACGCCTTACGAGGGATGGGTGACTGCCGGGGAATATCTGTCCGGCAATGTCAGAAAGAAGCTGCGTTTTGCGCAAGGCGCTTTCCGGGCCAACCCGAAGCTGTTTGCAGAAAATGTCAGGGCATTGGAGCAGGTGCAGCCGGAGGATATCCCGGCAGGGGACATCTCCATCCAGATCGGAATCCCATGGATCGAAGCAGAGGATTATGAAGCATTTTTATATGAAACGCTTGGGACACCGGGATATTACCGGCGTGATCCGAAACACCTTTCCGATACTGACATTGCGGTAAAACAAAATCCCGTCACAGGGGCTTACTTTATCACCAATAAGGCATCACAGGCATCTGTTTTGCAAGCGAGTGAGACCTATGGAACCGCGCGGATGGATGCCTATACGATCTTTCAGACATCACTGAACATGCGGAAAGTAGTAGTCAAAGACCGGATCGATCATTCCGATGGCAGTGTGACTTATGTGGTGAACCAGAAAGAGACCATGCTGGCTTCCGAAAAGCAGGAGCTCCTTCAGATGAAGTTTAAAAGCTGGCTGTTTGAGGAACCGGGACGAAGGAAAAAGTACGTCCGATATTATAACGAAACATTCAACCATACAAGACTGCGGGAATACGATGGCAGTTTCCTTACGTTTCCGGGAATGAACCCGGCATTCGAACTCAAGCCTTACCAGAAGAATGCGGTGGCCCGGATACTTTTATCCGGAAATACCCTGCTGGCACATTGTGTCGGGGCTGGAAAGAGTTTTGAGATGGTTAGTGCGTGCATGGAACTCAAGCGCCTTGGACTGGCACAAAAGCCGCTGATCAGTGTACCAAAAACACTGGTCCGCCAGATGGCTTCCGAATTTTTGCGCCTGTATCCCGGGGCACATATCCTTGTGACTTCCGAGCGGGATTTTACGAAAAACCGCCGGAAAGAATTCATCTCACGCCTTGCGACCATGGAGTATGACTGTGTGATCATGTCCCACAGTCAGTTTGAACGCATTCCGATTTCCCCGGAGCGGCAGAAGATGATCTTACAGAGACAGTTGGATGAGATCCTTATGGGGATTGAAGAACTGAAAGCCAGAACGGGGGAACACTGGACGGTCAAACAGATGGAGCGGGAGCGAAAGTCGATCGAGACAGAACTGAAGAGACTGCAGGATGCATCAAAAGATGATGTCATCTGTTTTGAAGAACTTGGGATCGACTGCATCTTTATCGATGAGGCACATATCTACAAAAACTGCAAGATCTTTTCCAAGATGGGAAACATCCCCGGCATTACAAGTGCTGCATCTAAGCGGGCATCCGATATGCTTGCCAAGTGTCAGTACCTGAATGAATGCACGCCGGGGCGCGGTGTGATCCTGGCGACGGGGACACCGGTGTCAAATTCGATCTGTGAAATGTATGTGATGCAGCGTTACCTGCAAAGCGACAAACTTTCAAAGATGGGATTACAGCAGTTTGACAGTTGGGCAGCGACCTATGGGGAGACAACGACGGCATTGGAGCTGGCAGTGGAAGGCAATGGCTACCGGTTTAAGACCAGGTTTAACCGTTTTAGGAACCTGCCGGAGCTGCTGACGATGTTCCGGGAGATTGCCGACGTGCAGACCAGGGATCAGTTAGACCTTGACGTGCCGGAGGCAGAATACCGGGTGCAGGTGGCAAAACTGGATACTTATGGAAGAAAGATCATGGACAGTTTCGTGACGCGGGCAGAGCAGATCCATAACGGGGGCGTGGATGCCTCAGTGGATAATTTTTTGAAACTGACAACAGATGCAAGGCTGCTTGGCACAGATGCCAGACTTCTGGATCCGGAAGCACCAAAAAATCCGGATGGAAAGCTGGAGCAGTGCATCGTATGTGTCAAACAGGAGTATGATGCAGCTTTGGCAGAAGGAAAGATCGGGACTCAGCTTGTCTTTTCGGATATCGGAACCCCGAATGATGGGAGCCGGTTCAGCGTTTATTCCTATATCAAAGAAGGACTGATACAGAATGGAATCCCAAAAGAGCAGATCGCGTTTATCCATGATGCAAAAACAGAGGAAAAACGGCAGCGACTGCTTGATCTGGTGCGGGAAGGTGAAATCCGGGTACTGATAGGATCTACCGAAAAATGCGGCACCGGAGTCAATGTACAGGACCATGTCATTGCCCTGCACCATATCGACTGCCCATGGGTCCCGGCCCACATCGAACAGCGGGAAGGGCGCGGGATACGGCAGGGTAACGAAAATACCAGCGTCCGCATTTACCGATATGTGACACAGGATACCTTTGATGCGTTTTTATGGTCTGTGCTGGAAAATAAGCAGCGTTTCATCTCCCAGGTGATGCATGCCGGAACGACAGCACGTACCTGCGATGACATAGATGAGATGGTGCTAAATTTTGCGGAGCTGAAAGCGATCGCCACAGGTAACCCATTGATCAAGGAGAAGATGGCGTTAGACAGTGAGGTGCAAAAGCTCCAACTGCTAAAGGCACACTATGACTCCCAAAAGTACGCCCTGCAGGATGCCTATCTGGAAGAATATCCGGCACGCATCCGAAAAGAGACGGAAAAACTCTCCCGGCTGCAGGAGGATCAAAAAACCATTGCTAAGGAAACAAAAGATATATTCTGTATGGAAGTGGAAGGTATCGCCTATCTGGAACGTGCGGAAGCTGCACAGGCGGTGGAAGACCTGCTCTTACGTGCGCCAAAGGGTGTGAAAGTGGAACTGGGACGGTACAGAGGGTTTAATATCTTATATCAGCAGGACATCTTTGGTCGGAACTTAGGTATCTGTGGTCGTAATACATACTGGATTGATGCGTCCCTGTCCGGAAGCGGCTGTATCCGGCGCCTGGATAATTTCTTCACGTCATGGGATAAGATGGAGCAGAAGATCAAAGCAAAGATAGAGGAATACCGAAATGCGCTGAAAGCGGCAAAGGCAGAATATGAAAAGCCGTTTGAACGGGAAGCGGAACTGATCGAAAAGAGCCAGCGACTCTCACAGATCAATGCGTCCCTGGAACTTGACCGGAAGGATGACAGCGGGGAAGCAGTCACATAAAGCGGCAGAAGGAAATAAAGGAGATAGAAAAAACATGACAGTAAAAGAAAAACTGAAACAGGAAGAGGAGAAATTGTTGGAAAGCGTTAACAATTCGTATCGGGACATGATGAGGGCACAGTTTGACTGCATCTTTGAGGAGCTGGAGGAACGGTGCGAGAAAAGTCCGGAATATGCAGCGCGGGTGTTACTGTCCCATAAGAGCTTTGCGCGTTGCATGAAGTATGCCATGAAAAAGATCATGGAGATCCGCACGCCGACGGAGAAGGAAAAGGAGCTTGCCCGGAAGCAGGAAGCCCCGATCGTGACACCGGTTTCTTCCGATGTGTTGTTCGAGTGGATCGATGAGTATTATGAGCTTGACGATAAGGAAGCGTATGAGAAAGAAATGCAGAAGCAGGAAGCGGCACAGACTTCTAAAAAGAAGAAACGGACGGTCAAAAAGCCGGCAAAACCATTGCTGGATGGTCTGCTTGGAAAAGAAGGCGGCGATGCGCCAGACCTGAAGCCATCCAAAGTAAAAAAGAGCAGACGCAAGGAGCTGGACGGTCAGTTATCGCTGTTTCAGATATAAGAAAAAATGAGAAATGTGGCAGCACCTGTTTTGTATGGCAAGGCAGAGATGCCCTGGACGGGGATCTTTTCCCTGTCTGCTGTTACAAAAAAGAAAATGGAGACAGGCAGCAAGAAGGCTGTCTGGGAAAGGGGATATATGAAGATCGCATATAAGGCATTCCGACCGGACCTGTCCTGTCAGGCAGGCGGCAGTACATACCAATACCAGTTACAGAAGTGGAATGAGATCAAGGAGGCAAAATGCAGGGAGACAGGTTTTCACTGCGCGGAAGATCCGCTGGACTGCTTAAGCTACTACCCGGTATGGGAACAGGCGGTATATTACATGGTGGCGGCAGATGGAGACATTGACGAGGATGCCTGTGATTCCAAGATTGCATGCACAAGGCTCCGGTTGCTAAAAAAGATGACAAAAGAGGCGTACATCTATGTGGCACTGGTCTATATGGTACAGCATCCTACACGTAACTGGAATGCCAATGTAAAGAGAGAACGTGCAGTTGCAGACCGCAACCAGATGGCAGTCAGCCGGGGAAAAAATCCGACAGCCAAGGGTGGTCTGGGTGCAGTATTAGGGCTTGCCAGGGAAGCACCGGATGGATGTGGGATCACAGAGATCGCGGTGTGTGTGGTAGACGGGAAACGATATCTTCCGGATGTCTATTATGACGTGAACGGAAATGAAGTGCTTATATAAGGAGGAAAAGGAAAATATGAAACGACAAGTGATAAAAGGCTATCCATGGCCGGAAGAAAAACATAGTATCGCAATAAGGAAAGCAGTGATCGACGATGGGATGTATCTCATCGTCGATTTTGTATCTGACAAACCACAGCTTCGGGTCTGCATCGGTAAGAAGGAATATGCCAATTATTATCCGGAAGGAACTTCGGTTACCGTTCAGGGGAAGAAACATGAGACATACGTGGTTTTGCCGGACAGTTGGGACCAAAAGCAGATCGCAAAAGTGATCGAGTCAGACTTACTGGTAAAGCAGGCAGTTTCCTATGATGATGGCGGAACCGGGGTAGAAAAGGAAAATCTGTGCGGATGGATCGGGTTAAAAGAACACGATTGCCAAAAGAAGCTGATGGAACGCAAACACGAGATCCGAAGAGACCGGATTCAGGAGTTTCAGGCACTGGTGCCAGAGATCCCATCAGGATTTAGTAAATGGGCGAGAAAACAGTGTGAGGAACATCTGTTTACTTATGAGCCGTTCCGACGGCGAAAACAGACGACTGGGATCTGCTCCAACTGCGGGCAGGAGTCCGTAGTGGAAAACATACAGCAAAACCAGACGTATATCTGCCCAAAGTGTAACGCAAAGACCAGGACACGCCGCATGGATTATAAACATAAAAATCCGCGTCCGGTTCAGTATAAAGAACGGGAAGTGATCCTGTTCCAGCGTGTGGAAGGCGGTTATGTGGAACGGCATTTCATAAGCTGGATGAAACTGGCGGTTGCCAAGGAAAAGTATGGATGTGAGGAAAGTGCAAGAATCTTTCTCCGGCATGGGAAGGAGAGGACTTTCTATGCGAAATATAGTTATCTCACCAGAGAGGTATTCTGGGACGATGCCAATTTTGGTTATTTTGACCCAGGTGGGATGATACGGATCGAAAATGGTCCCATCTATCCCTACACGTTTCGCAAAAGCCTTACCAAAGGTACAAAATACCAATACTCGGCACTGGAACAGTTACAGAAAGAACCGGGATTTTCCCCGATCGAATATCTGCAGCGCTATGAAAAATATCCGGTATTGGAGCAGATGGTCAAATCCGGACTTAGGAAACTTGCGTTACAGATGGATCTGTCAAAGCTGAATCTGAAAGCAAAAAAACCATGGGAGTTATTTGGACTTACGAAGGATGCCTTTCACAGATTACGTCAGATCAATGGGGGAAAAGAGGAGATACTGTGGTTTCAGTATATGGAGCAACAGCATCTTACACTTCCCAATGCGGTTATCTGTGGAATGGCAAAAGAAGGCATTGAGCCTGCAAATATTTCCGGTGTGCCGTTATCTCCGACGGTCATCTATAATTACCTGAAACGGCAGGCGACTGGATGCAAGGGCAGACGGCACATGCGGGAACTGCTTGGCACTTGGGAAGATTACCTTTCCATGGCGGCATATCTGAAGATGCCGATGGATCAGGATATGGTCTTACGTCCCCGCGACCTGCTTTTGGCGCACCGCGAAGTGCTCTCCCAGTGTGGAGGAAAGGAGAAAGGGCTCCGGGTTGTAGAGATCGCTAATAAATTTCCACGTGTGGAAACGGTACTGGCATCCATCAAAGAAAAATATGAGTATGTTGGAAAGACATTTTCGATTGTGGTTCCGGAAAAGATTGAGCAGATCATAGAGGAAGGACAGGCATTGAAACATTGTCTTGACCGTTCAGACCGCTATTTTGAGAGGATTGCAAACCAGGAGTCCTATATTGTGTTCCTGCGTCGGACAAAAGCAATGGAGCAACCCTATTATACGCTGGAGATCGAACCGGATGGAACGACACGCCAGAAGCGGACGGTGGGAGATAATCAGAATAATGATTATCACCGGGCAGAGAAGTTTTTGAAAAAGTGGCAGGCGGCGATCAGACCAAGGCTTTCACAGGAAGATTTTGAGCGACAGGAGATCAGTCGTCAGTTGAGGATGTATGAACTGGAGTCCCTGCGTAACGACAAAGTCACCGTCCATGGCGGAAGCCATGCAGGGGAACTGCTGGCGGATATTTTAGAAGCCGACCTGATGGAAGCATAAAGATTTACAAAGGCATATTTCGTTAATATACATATCACCAAGAAAAATATGAGAAAAATATGAGGAAACATAGATGAAAAAAACAGAAAAAAGATTAATAACCTTATCAGATGGAACTGGCATGGGTGGAGAATTATTAGTATTTAGAACAGATGCTCCGGCAGAAGTGTTGTCAGAGTTGGAGAAAATATCCTGCGAGATTTTTATCAACGGAGCTAATTATGAGGACGTTCCTATATGGGCAGATGTTTTAAAAGAGAAGGGGTATGAATTTACATCTATTGATTCATGCACCCATGTAACTGCTTACGGCACATCAAGTGATTGGCTAGAGGAAACTTTTGGAGAAATCAATGAAAAATATGTCATTGAGGACCAACCCGACCTATTTTTAGGAGCTGACCTGATGGAAGCATAGAAAGTTTTCAAAATAAATTGATTGATTTGAAACAATAGTATATGCTAGTAGATAGGTAAAAGGAGATGGAAGCGCATCTGCAAAAGGATGTGTGCAGGAGACAGAGAAAGTGTATCTGAAAAAGATTTCTTTAGAGAATTTTAGATGTTTTGAAAAAGTCGAGGCTGACTTACAAAAGAAACTGACATTGGTTGTTGGTGCGAATGGTGCCGGAAAAACATCTCTGTTGGAAAGCATTGCCATTGCAATGAGTACCATGTTTACGGCTTTTGATGGAGCAAAAGCTATGAACATCACGAAGGAAAGTGCTCATCTGAAGGCATATAAGATCGGAAGTACCGATAACGTGCAGCCACAGTATCCGGTTCGGATAGGTGCATGGGCACAGTTGGATGAAAGACCGGAGATTTACTGGGAGAGAACGCTAAATACTGCAAAAGGGAAAACCACGATAAAAGATGCCAAACAGATCCTGGAAGTTGCATCAGATTACCAGAAACGGCTCCAGGAAGGGGATACCTCATTACTGTTGCCGATCATTGCTTACTATGGTACAGGCAGACAATGGGATTATCATCGTGAAAAGCAGGCGGACATTTCTGAAAAAAATACAAGAACGAACGGTTACATTGATTGTATGAGCGGAACGGCAAATATCAAATTGATGATGAACTGGTTTTTGAAAATGACAGTGCAAAAATACCAGAACCAGGAAAATGGGTATGGACCAGTACCGGAGTTGGAAGCAGTTTTTTCCGCGATGGAGCAATGCTGCAATCGGATCACCGGTTCTAACGATGCAAAGATTCAGTACAATATAGAAACCAAGGAAATTGATGTTGCTTATACGGATG
>NZ_KI271097.1 GCF_000469345.1 Eubacterium ramulus ATCC 29099 | reverse complement strand
TCATGGATGGTAGGAATCTGGAGTTTTCCCTGCTTTTCGTAAGAACGGTGATCGACCTGATTATGCAAAGGCAGATGTTCATTACACACCTTTGCCCACTCGCTCCGCCACAGTTCACAGTTTTTTGGATTGTTCCATCCCGTAGCATCGGTCAGTACCCGTTTCCATTGCAGGCGGTTTCTTGCACCAATCTTCTGGATTCCGTTTTCATCTAATACAGGGATACGGATTCCATGACGGTCAGGGTTTTTCTTATCCTGCCACCAGTTCGGATGGGATTCATCAATCACGATATTTCCGCTTTTATCTCTGACAAAATCCCAATCTTTGACTTCTTTCTTCCCCCAAGAATGATCCGGGTTAAAAGGGCGCATTGTCAGAAGCAGATGGACATGAGGATTGCCATCCCCTTTGTCGTGGATACTCCAATCAGCACACATTCCCTTATCCACAAATGTTTTTTTGATATAGTCGGCTGTATATTGAATCTGTTCCTGTCTGCTCCATTCTTTGGGGAGGGCAAATTCAAATGACCTGCCAAGTTGGGC
>NZ_KI271096.1:100254-150112 GCF_000469345.1 Eubacterium ramulus ATCC 29099 | reverse complement strand
GGAAGGAGAATTCTTGCTAACTTTTGTTAAAATCCAATCAGGAAGCAGCTACTATCACGCTGTACAGCAGCAGTGAAAGCCTGAGTTATGACATCGAAGAAGGGCATTTCTTTGATCTGATCCTGACCGATATTGAAATGCCGCATATGAATGGCATGGAATTATCCGCAACGATCCGAACGTATCTACCTGGTGCGCTGATCATCTTCATTACTGCTTACACAAAATATGCACTGGATGCCTTTGAACTGTCCGCATTCCGTTACATTGAAAAAGAAATGCTTCCGGAAAAACTGCCAACGGCCATAAAGGATGCTTTTCGTATTCTTCATATGCAGACTGATCAGTATTATCCGCTCTCCAATACGCGCATGTATCGGAAATTATTACTGAAAGACATCTTATATATATCCCGCGAAGGAAAAAACAGTATTTTTCATCTAACAAACCAGACCGAGATAAAAGAACGTAAAAGTTTAAATCCAGTTATGGAAGAACTAAACAGTTCTGATTTTGTTTTTGCTGACAGAGGCATCATCGTAAATCTGATCCATATCGTATCTATTCAGGATACCATGATTGAATTGGATAACAGTGAATTTCTTCCTGCCAGTCTTGCACGTATCAAAGAACTCAAATTACTGCTGCAAAAATTATGGAGGAATTCTTTATGACAACATTCTTCATGATATCCGGTTACGGCTTTACCGTACTGAAAGTATTTATATTTTTTATATTGCTGCATGCCGTTTATCCTACGTTCAAGTACCGGTACGCGCTCCTTATTTCCTGCGTTGCGGCACCATTTTACACACAGATCAATGACTATCTGCTCTATACGATGTTCTCCATTTTGCTGTACATTCTGATTCTTTTTATCGTTGGGTGCATTTTAGTTCGTAAGAATTTTACTGGATAATGCCATCGAAGCCGTCGCAAAACTCCCGGAACAGACATCCTCATTGAAGATCCGTATCCAGAGCATCAAGAAATTTGTAATCATCGACATTTCCAATCCATCCAGAGAAATCAAATTTACGAATGACGGACTTCCACGAAAAACTCGCAGATCATCTTTTCACGGCTGGGGACTGCATAACGTAACGCAGGCCGTAGAAAAATACAATGGAACCATTCAATTTGAATATAAAGACGGAATGTTTACCGCGTCTGCAATGCTGTTCTTTCCGCAAAAGCTAAGAACGAAAGAAGCAACGGCGAAGGAATGAGACGAACATAAAAAAGGTTGGAAGGTGGATTGAGAAAAAAATGTAAAAAACTGTTGACAAATCCCGCCACTTCATGTATAGTAAAGGAGTTCGTGTGGCGAGATAGCTCAGTTGGCTAGAGCATGCGGTTCATACCCGCAGTGTCGAGGGTTCGAATCCCCCTCTCGCTACTTCTGAAGACCTGTTGGAATTTCCAACAGGTCTTTTTTTGCACTATCCTGCATTCAAGTCGAACGCACGTGAGACTTGGTGCGTGATTCTGGTCAGTGAAAGCGGATTGCGAATGTCCGCTTTACTCTCTGTGTAGACAGAAATCGGGATATCTTTTCTCCGAAAGCGATTGCTAGCTGAGGAGACAAGATATCCCGATTTCTTTTATAAAAATTAACGTTCCGCCACTGATCACTGTTCCACAGCCACAGTCTTAAAATGGCCGAAAACAACAGCAATTCAAAAACATCATAAATCCACACCAGATGGCACACATCCGTGACAGTCCGGATACCGGTCTCTGATAAGCTGATCCCATGTTCTGATACCAGGTACCGCCGAACTGCAGATTCTGCAAAAACTGCCGATATTCCATATTGCTCGGTTCCATAGACACCGCCTGCTGTGCATGCTCCTGTGCCGCCACATTATTACCGGCTCCCTGATTTGCCACTGCAGAGAAGAAATACCATCTCGCACTGCGCTGTCCGGCCGGAATATCATTCAACGCATGCAGTGCTTCTTTATAATATCCGTTTCGGATATAGTTCAAAGCTGCCTGCATATTCACAGAATCATTCTGCTGGGAACGCTGTTCGCTCTGACCGTTAAAATCAAATCCACCAAAGCCGCCATAGCTGCCATATCCGCCGTATGCACCATACGGCCCCGACTGCGCACTGCTATTCTGGTAGCCTCCTGCATATCCCTGCTGTTTTTCTTTCATGATCTGCGTGTATGCCTGCTGCACTTCTTTAAATTTTTCTTCTGCGATCTCCGGGTGCGGACTGTTGACATTTGCATCCGGATGATACTGTCTGCTTAGTTTTCTATATGCCTTTTTTATCTCTTCATCAGTAGCACCGGGCGATACTCCCAGTACTTCATAAGGATTTCTCACTGAGATTTCCTCCTCTTTTTCTTCTTTGCCTGTACATACTCGTATTTTGACCATACACCGGAGTACAGAATATTCCGGATAATCGATGCATGCTGAAGAATCGGAAGCCGCTCAAAGGATTTGGAACACTCCGACATCATACTGGTCAGGATCAGTTTGCTCAATGTCTCAAAATCCTGCGGACTGTTTTTTACCATGGACTCAAAAGGATTATACTCTTTTTTCCGCAGATCTTTTTCCAGATCCTCGTAGGCATCCATCAGATAGATGAACTTGCCCATGTAAAATCCCAGGCAATGTAATTCTTCGGACCAGATATCATCCTTCCATGCAAAAATTTCACCCAGCATTTCACCGGTGAGACCTGCGATCGCATCCAGATTCGTTTCCCGCTTATGCTCCAGCATATTCAGTTTTCTCATGTAAGCTTCCACTGCCTCTGCCTGTCGCGGATATTTATGCGATATCCGTGCATAATCCTTTTTCAGCATCATGGACATCACATGCTTCGGATAATTTTTCTCGTCCTGCCAGTCATCCAGCAGATTGTGGTAAGACAGCAGCACGTTCATGTCAGAGGCATACTGTGTCACCTCATTGATATATGCGATTTTCTTTTTCCCAGGATGCAACGGACAGAAAAATTCTTCTTCCTTATTCTCCAGTTCATACAGACCGGACAGCAGAATAATCAGGAACGTCATGTCATAATTCAGCAGCACCTGCCCTTTGACCCCACTGCTCTTACGCAATGCCTGACACAATCCACAGTAGTAAGACTGATAATCTTTTCTGTCTTCCTCCGAAAGTCCTTTTCGATTCACATAAATATATCCAAACATGATCATACTCCTTGTATTCTCATTTTTCTTTTCGCATTTTATCCAGCTTTTTCTTCAAGCATTTTGCCATTTGTATCCCAACATTCGATTTAAGCGATTTCTCTAACTTCTCTTTACAAACTCTGTATGGCATTTCGGACAGGTAATACAGATTTTTCCTTTTCCTTTCGGCACTCGCACCTTCTGCGCACAGTTCGGACATGCAAAAAAACGATAAATCTTTTTCTGCTCATGATGTGCTTTCCGCTGCGCCTGCTTCTGTGCAAAACTTGCAGAACCACCGGTTCTTCCCTTTTTAAAGAAACATACGGCACGATATCTGAAATTCATATATTTCTGATTTTCAGCTGCACGTTTTGAAATATTTTTGGAAAACATACGATAATAGCACCAGAACAGCAGTGCCAATGCGACAATCTCGACGATTGGTCTGCGGATAAACATAGAAACTACCAGAATGATCAATGCAATCGTTGATAAAAAACGATTGAGCTGATCCATACCATAACGTCCATACATAAATTGTTGAAAACGATTTCTCACCTGTAACACCTCAGTCTTTTTATTTAATAAAGTCCCTGTTTCAGAACCGATAACCTTATGTTACAGTTTGTGCAAATTGATGTCAACAAACCTATTGTCTTTTCACAAACATTTTAGAAAAAGTTAATAGAACAAAAAATACAATTCAAGCAAAACGATAAGCCGGGTTATGTCGTGAATGATCATCTATCCAGGATAACTGTTGCCAGTTACCTCAAGCGACCTACCTAAAGCTGGCGGGCCACGTCAACGCTTTGTTTCGGTCTTGCTTCGGATGGGGTTTACATGTGCCCCGACTGTTACCAGCCGGGCGGTAGTCTCTTACACTGCCATTCCACCCTTACGTTAACAATGAGCAATACACAGAATCCTGTTTTACTCCGCCATGCGGTCTCTCAAATTGCTGCGCAATTTTCGATACACGGCATTCGCCGTATCCATCCCCGGATTCATCCTGTTTTCTCTGTAAGCAAGCTTACTCGAAAATCTGCTGAATCCGTGTCTGCGCATGGCTCATTGCTAACGCGGTATCTTTCTGTTGCACTGTCCTTGGAGTCACCTCCACCGGATGTTATCCGGCATCCTGCCCTATGAAGCCCGGACTTTCCTCACCTGCGGTCTTTCGACACTTGCAGCCGCGATCATTTGTCTTACTTGAATTGTATTCTTTTCACTTAAATTATGCTGTTACCTTTGTATGACGTTACTACACATGAAAACAGCTTCCACCGATAAATTCTCTCAGAATCGAATTGTGCCCGATATTCTCTCCCGGTACCGGAAGAAAATAATCCAGGAACTTCAGCAGACGTTTTGCTTCCGGATATTCCGGGCAGTCTGCATCGATGGAAAAGAGCAAAGGCTCCGCATATAATTTTAACACAGATAATTCATAAATCAAGGCCGAATTGAACATTACGTCCGCTTCTTCCTGATATGGAAAGATATTTTTCTCTTCTCCACGCCGTACAGAGTTCCAACGCGTCAGTGTTTCCCTGGCAGAAGTGTTTCTGGTGCGGGCATCCCGTACCATACGACGGATCAGCCGTCCGTCCGCAGTGGACAGATTATTGTGATCATCAATGTTTAGCTGTGTCAATGCGCTGATATATATCTTATACTTGTTTTCTTTTGGCAGTTCATAGGAAAGTTTTTCATTCAATCCGTGAATGCCCTCAATCACCAGAACATCCTCCGCCCCGAGTTTCAGCGGTTTTTGACGGTATTCCCGGTGACCGGTTTTGAAATTAAACACCGGAAGTATCACTTCTTTTCCCGCCAGCAGATCTGTCATACACTGATTAAACAGAGGAATGTCCAACGCTTCCAGACATTCAAAATCATACTCACCATTTTCATCCAGCGGTGTCTCTTCTCTGTTGCAATAGAAATCATCCAAAGAAATTGGATGTGGTTTCAGACCATGTGCCGTCATCTGAATGGATAAACGATGGGAAAATGTTGTTTTTCCGGAAGAAGAAGGTCCTGCGATCAACACAAACTTTTTCCTGCGGTCTGCTGCAATCGTCTCAGCGATATCACCGATTTTTTGCTCCATGTAGGATTCCTGCACCAGGATCATATCCTGGATCCGGCCGGCTGCGATTACATCATTGAGTTCCCCCACTGTACGGATTCCCATATCAATGCCCCACTGGGCAGAATCATTTAATGTGTTGAACAATTTATCGGTTACTTCAAAGTCCGCCACTTTCCGTGTTTCTTTTCCCGGAAACATCAGCATAAATCCATTCTGGTACGGAATCAGATCAAAATATTTCAGATAACCGGTGCCAGGCACCATATAGCCATAATAGTAATCCGGGAATTCCTGCAATTCATATACATTCACTCTGGAACTGCGGCGGTAGCGCATCAGACGGACTTTATCCATTCTTCCCATCTGACGAAACCGTGCAGATGCATCCTGCGTGCTCATATTATATTTAACGATAGGAAGATCTGCTTCCACAAATGCCTGCATCTTCTCTTTCAGAGCCTGCAACATCTTCTGATCCGGGACACAGATGGCATCCGCATGGCGGAATTCACAGTAGTAGCCCTGACCAATGGAATGCTGGACAAGAAGCTCCAGGTTCGGATACAGCTTCCATGCCGCTGCCTCCATCAGAAGCGTCACACTTCTCCGGTAAGTATCTCTGCCCGGTTTTTCGGCAGTGGTGATAAATTCCAGTTCTCCGTCCCTGAGTACCGACTGATGCAGCTCCCGCAGATCCTGCTGGAATTTCACCAGCACAATATCATTTTCCATCTGTGACTGATATTCATCTGCAATCTGCTGAAAGGTTGTCTCCCGCGGATATTCCCGCTCTGTTCCCTGTATCGTAATCTTACACATCTGCTGTTTCATATCTTTTCAACGCCTCCAGAATCAATTGTCTTTTTTCCTGTACCTGCGCCATACGGATCGTAATCCGCTCATTCTCCGGCTGCGCTGCAAGCTGACGGCAGACCGTATCCACGGTCTGTAATTCCCGCTGCAACCATTCTTTCAGCACCGGATGTTTTTTCTGTAATAATACAGGACCAAAGGCATCTTCCACCTGCACCTGAACTGTCTCTTCTC
Organism: Eubacterium ramulus ATCC 29099; assembly: GCF_000469345.1. GTDB lineage: Bacteria > Bacillota > Clostridia > Lachnospirales > Lachnospiraceae > Eubacterium_I > Eubacterium_I ramulus. The sequence continues at coordinate 143,800 of NZ_KI271096.1, read as the reverse complement.
TTTGATCAGATGCTGTCTCCTGCACCACCTTCATCATCGGATAATACTTTCCGTCCTCCAGGATCATCTCTTCTTCCAAAATCCGGAATCCATGTGTGCGCAGATAGGCTCTTACCTGCGCAATTTCTGACTGTGGCTGCAGGATCAGTTCTTCACTGCCGGTCAGTGCATGTGTGCCCTGGGATAATATCTTCATCACCAGACCACCACCCATACCGGCGATCAGTATCGTATCTGCCTCTCCCGGCTGCAGCGCAGTCAGTCCATCCGACAGACGCGTCCTGATCCGGCTTGAGAGTCCCTGTTGTTTGATATGGGCTGTTGCCTGCTGCAGCGGACCTTTTCCGATATCCATAGCTATGGCAGAAGGAATGATTCCCGTCTGACACAGATAAATCGGTATGTATCCATGATCCGTTCCGATATCAGCCAGACGATGCCCATTCGATACCAGACTGGCCAATGCAGATAACCGGTTTGATAAACGAATCGCCATATTAATCCAGATAATCCTTCAGCTTTCTGCTGCGGCTCGGATGGCGTAATTTCCGCAGTGCTTTTGCCTCGATCTGACGGATACGTTCACGGGTAACGTTGAACTCTTTTCCAACTTCTTCCAATGTACGCGCACGGCCGTCATCCAGACCAAAACGCAGACGAAGCACTTTCTGCTCACGGTCTGTCAGTGTGCTTAAAACTTCCACCAGCTGCTCTTTTAACAGTGTGAATGCTGCTGCATCTGCCGGAACCGGCACATTGTCATCCTGAATGAAATCACCCAGGTGACTGTCTTCCTCTTCACCGATCGGAGTTTCTAAAGAAACCGGCTCCTGGGAGATTTTTAATATCTCACGCACACGGTCTACCGGCATATTCATTTCCTCTGCAATTTCTTCCGGAGTGGGTTCACGTCCAAGTTCCTGCAATAACTGTCTGGACACCCGGATCAGTTTATTGATCGTCTCAACCATATGCACCGGGATACGGATGGTACGTGCCTGATCGGCAATCGCACGGGTAATCGCCTGACGGATCCACCAGGTCGCATAGGTACTGAATTTATATCCTTTTCTGTAATCGAATTTCTCAACGGCTTTGATCAGACCCAGGTTACCTTCCTGAATCAGATCCAAAAACAGCATACCTCTTCCCACATAACGTTTTGCAATACTTACAACCAGACGGAGGTTTGCCTCTGCCAGACGTTTTTTCGCCTCCTGATCACCAAGTTCCATACGTTTTGCAAGTTCGATCTCTTCCTCCGCAGTCAGCAGCGGAACTTTTCCGATCTCTTTTAAATACATACGCACCGGATCCTCAATGCTGACACCATCCGGTACAGACAGATCGATTTTCTCTACTTCTACATCATTATCTTCGTCATCAATCAGGATATCGTCATCATCGTCTGTAATACGAAGGACATCGACATGATTTGCCTCCAGGAAATCCAGAATTTTATCAATCTGCTCCGGACTCAGGGCAAAATCCTTGAAATGGTCATTGATTTCCTGATACTCGAGCATATTTTTTTTCTTTTTTGCCAGTGCAAGCAGTTCCTGAAGTTTTGCCTGGAATTTTTCTGCCCGCTCTGCTCTTTCTCTCATTTTCTGATCGTTTTTCTCTGCCATCTTGTTCATCCTTCCATGTTTTTAGTCTATATAGTTTGTCCTCAATCTAATGAAATATGCATTTTCTGTAGCTGCGCCAGCTGCTTTTTATCTTCGATCAGCCGCTGCAGGCCTGCCAGGTCTGTCGGCTCCAATTTTCCGGAGCGTACATCCATACTGTTTTTCTTAATCCTGAGGATCGTTTCTTTTAAAGCTTTCTCTTTCTCCTGACGGGTTTCCACCGGATGCAGGCGTGCGTGAAACAACGCCGCTGCCTCCCGTTGCTGTTCCTCGTCCGTAAAGCGGCTGATGATCTGTGCCGGATTGATTTCCCCTGCGGCATGCTGCTCGTACAGTACTTTTGCCACATCACGGAAAATCTCCTCTGTAAAATCATCGGGACTGATATAGCCCTTCGTCAGATCAAACAGGCGCTCATCCTCGATCAGCCAGGTCAGAAACAGTCGCTGGGACTGCTTCATGCCATCTTCTTTCTTCTTTCTGTCATTCACTCCGCTCTTTAACGGAGCACGTTCCCGCTCTCTGGTCAGCCCTCCACGGGTTCCCTCGGAACGGACCACCGACCGCAGTTGCTCAAAACCGATCTGGTATTTTGCTGCCACAGCCTCAATATAATTTTCCCGTTCCAGTTCTTCCTCGAAATTCAGGATTTTCCGGGCAACGGCATAAAAAAACTTTGTCTTGCTTTCCGGATCAGCCAGATCATAATCCCGCTCCAGCATCCGCACTTCAAACATAAAACTGTTTTCCGCTTCATCGATCCGCTTCTGATATTCTTCTGCCCCAAGTGCTTTGATAAATTCATCCGGATCCTTATAAGGCCGCATATTAATGACCTTCGCCGTCAATCCTGCTTCTTTCAGAATCGGAATGGCCCGCAGGGCAGCTTTTACTCCGGCACCATCACTGTCAAAGGTCAGGTATACTTCCTTCGTATAACGCTTCAGCAGATTGGCATGACCGGATGTAAAGGACGTTCCAAGAGATGCCACTGCATTGTCAAATCCAGCCTGATGCAGGGCAATCACATCCATATATCCCTCACACAATAAAATATGCGGTCTCCGGGATGACCGGGCAAAATTCAATCCGTACAGATTCCGGCTCTTGTCAAAAATCATGGTCTCCGGCGAATTCAGATATTTCGGTTCTCCCTCGCCCATGACACGACCCCCAAATCCGATGACCCGGTTATTTGCATCCATGATCGGAAACATCGCTCGGTTCCAGAATTTGTCATGACCACCCCGGCGTTCATCAATGGTAACCAGACCACTGTCCTTAAGCAGTTCATCTTCGTAGCCCTGCTTCTTCAGATATTGATACAGATCATCGCTGTATTTATTGGAATAGCCCAGTCCGAAATGCTGCATGGTTTCTTTGCTGAGTTTACGCTCTTCAAAATATTGTAACGCATGAGATCCCTGTGGACTGCGCAGCAGCATATAGAAATATTTTGCCGCTACTTTATTTATTTCCAGGAGCCTGCTCCGCCGATCTGCGGCTTCCCGCTGGGCGGCAGACATCTCCTGCTTCGGAAGTTCAATGCCTGCCCGATCCGCCAGACTCTGCATTGCCTCCTGAAATGTAAAATTTTCATATTGCATCATAAAGGTGAATACGTTCCCGCCTGCGCCACAGCCAAAACAGTAATACATCTGTTTGCCCGGTGAGACAGAAAAGGACGGTGTCTTTTCATTGTGGAAAGGACAGAGCCCAAAATACGTGCTTCCCCGTTTCTGAAGGCGCACATAACCGGAAATGACGTCTACCACATCATTTCTGGATCGCACTTCTTCAATCAGTTCATCGGAATAGTAAGTCATAATACCTTCCTTTTTACTTCAATCTTTATACCTGTCATTGCCATCCGGACAGATCAGTAAACCTGCCAGGATTTCGGCATAAAATACTCACTGTATTTGGCCAGTGCATATTGATCCGTCATTCCTGCGATATAATCACAGACCACCCGGTCATTTTCTTCGCCGTCCTCCAGCATCTGCAGATAATATCCAGGCAGCAGGTCAATATGCTTCAGATAATACACAAACAAACGTTCCAGAAGTTCCTTTGCTTTCGTCTCCTCACCCTTTGCCACCGGGTTCGTATAGACATTCTGAAACATAAACTGACGCAGCCCCTGCATAGCCTGCGCCACATCCGGTGACATACAGATTTCATTCTTTTCCCAGCTCTGTTCGATAATGTCATGAATCAATGTATTCAGACGCTCCTGCGTGGAAAAACCAAGTACTTCCCGATATTTAACCGGAATGTCTTCTTCCTGCAGCACCTGAGCCCGGATTGCATCATCAATGTCATGATTAATATATGCAATTTTATCAGATAAACGCACAATCTTGCCTTCCAATGTAGACGGCATCAGGCTGATCTGATGATTTAAAATACCATCCCTGACTTCCCAGGTAAGGTTCAGCCCCTTCCCTTCTTTTTCCAGCTTTTCCACGATCCTGACACTCTGCTCATTGTGTCTGAATCCGCCGTTACACAGTTCATTCAGCATTCCTTCTCCAGCATGGCCAAAAGGTGTGTGCCCCAGATCATGTCCCAATGCAATCGCTTCCACCAGCGATTCATTCAGGCGCAGTGCCTTTGCAATAGTTCTCGCATTCTGTGACACTTCCAGTGCATGGGTCAGCCGTGTCCGGTAATGATCCCCCTGCGGTGACAGAAATACCTGCGTCTTGTGCTTCAGCCGCCGGAAAGATTTGCAGTGCAGGATCCGATCCCGGTCACGCTGAAAAACCGGACGAATATCGCATTCCGGTTCTTCTCTGTCCCGCCCTCTCGAATCCTGACTCAGCATCGCATAAGAGCTTAAATATGTACGTTCTGATAATTCCAACTGTTCACGAATTGTCATACGATGGTTATACTCCCTGTATCTTGTTACAAGATTTCATGTTCATTTTGCCTGTAAAGCATAAATATCCTATTTTATATATTCCGTGTAATTTTCCTGTTTCCTTTTTTCTTTTTATTTTTTAATATTTTTTCTTACATCCGGCTACTGACCAGATAGATGCATAACCCATAGTGATGCTTCTGTCCGATTCCAGCGAGATCACACATCTTCAATCTGCCAGTCGATCGGCGCAAGTCCGTTTTTCTCCAGAAATGCATTGGTCTGGCTGAAATGCTTACAGCCGAAAAACCCACGGTACGCAGACAACGGACTCGGATGCGGTGCCTCCAAAATCAAATGTTTCGGATTATGTAACATACTTTTCTTCATCTGCGCCGGACGTCCCCAGAGCAGAAATACAATCGGACGATCCTGTGCATCCACGGCACGGATGACTGCATCTGTAAACTGCTCCCAACCGATGCCGCGATGGGAATTTGCCTGGTGTGCGCGCACTGTCAGTACTGTATTCAACATCAGCACTCCCTGCTTTGCCCATTTTACCAGATATCCGTTGTTCGGAATCCTGCATCCCAGATCATCCTGCAATTCCTTATAAATATTCACCAGTGACGGTGGCACCTCCACATCCGGTTTTACAGAAAAGCAGAGTCCGTGCGCCTGTCCGTCATTATGATACGGATCCTGTCCAAGGATCACGACTTTGACATCTTTTAATGGTGTCAGATGAAAGGCATTAAAGATATCATCCGGATTTGGAAAAATCTGTCTGCTCCGGTATTCTTCCAACACTTTCTTATATAAATCTTTGTAATATGGTTTCTTAAATTCTACTTCCAATGGCTGCTGCCAGTCATTTGTAATTGGTGGCATGTACTTTCTCCCCCTTTGTTTAACGGCGTACAGATACCCCTTTGTCTGCCAGATATTTTTTCAGATCCATAATCTCCAGTTCTTTATAATGGAATAAAGATGCTGCCAGTGCCGCATCTGCTTTTCCTTCCGTCAGAGCCTCATAAAAATGTTCTTTTGTACCTGCTCCACCGGATGCAATCACCGGAATGGATACATTTTCTGCGATCAGACGGGTCAGCTCCAGATCATATCCGGCTTTCGTTCCATCACAGTCCATACTGGTCAGAAGGATTTCCCCTGCTCCTAGTTTATCTACTTTCATCGCCCATTCCACGGCATCGATACCCACATCGACTCTGCCGCCGTTTTTATATATGTTCCAGCCGCTGCCATCTTCTCTTCTGCGGGCATCAATGGCAACTACGACACACTGACTGCCGAATTTATCTGCCGCATCTGAAATCAGATGCGGTGTATTAATGGCGGAAGAATTGATGGAAATCTTGTCTGCACCTTCCCGCAGTAATGCACGGAAATCATCTACGGTACGGATACCACCGCCCACGGTAAACGGAATAAATACATTTTCCGCTACCTTCCGTACCATGTCTACCACAGTATTTCTGGCATCGGAAGAAGCAGTGATATCGAGAAATACCACTTCATCCGCACCGGCTTTATCATAAGCTGCCGCAATCTCCACCGGATCACCGGCATCTCGCAGATTTACAAAATTGACCCCTTTGACCACGCGGCCGTTATTGACATCCAGACATGGAATAATTCGTTTGGTAAACATTACGCGCGTCCTCCTTCCACTCCGGCAAAATTTTTCAAGATCTGCAATCCTACCGTACTGCTTTTTTCCGGATGGAACTGGCAGGCAAACAGGTTGCCCTTTTCCACGGAAGCATGGATGCAGGTACTGTAATCCGTCGTTGCGGTCACAATACCCGGCTCCTCGGCATGCAGATAGTAAGAATGTACAAAATATACATATGGATGTTCTTCCAGCCCTGCAAATAATCTTCCGTTATTATGAAAATCCAGGGAATTCCAGCCGATATGCGGAATTTTCAGTCCTTCTTTGTCTGGAATCCGGCTGATTTTTCCTTTCAACAGACCAAGACCTTCCACATCCGGGCTTTCTTCACTACACTCAAACAACAATTGCAGTCCAAGACAAATTCCAAGGAATGGTGTCTGCTTCTCATTCAGTTCCCGTATCACTTTGTCAAGTTCCAGACGCTTCAGATTCGCCATGGCATCACCAAATGCACCCACGCCCGGTAAAATAACTTTATCTGCATTCAGAATTGTCTGAAACTCGCGGGTAATAACGCTTTCCTCTCCGATGTGCGCCAACGCTTTTTCCACGCTCTTCAAGTTACCTGCGTCATAGTCAATAATTGCAATCATCTTTTTTACTCTCCTCTTTTATTTTGTGGCAAGTTCCATCCAGAACTCCACGCCATCTTCATGGTTGATGACACCACATCGCTGGTGAAAAGAATCCATAATGGCTTTTACGATGGACAAACCGATACCGCTTCCACCGTACTCCCGGGTTCTCGCCTTATCCACTTTGTAGAATTTTACCCAGATTTTCTCAATATCTTCCTCCGGGATTGGCTGTCCGGTATTAAATACACTGACACGCAATTTATCTTCTGAACGTGTGTAGAACACACGAATCAGCTTTTCTCCATCTGCATGGTTGATGGCATTACTCATATAGTTCGTAATCACTTCTTCCACTTTGAATTCGTCACCCCACACCCAGGCTTCCTCTGAATTTTCCAGTTCCAGACGGATACCCTTCTGCTCCATGAGGATTCTTGTGGAATTTGCCACACCACGGATCAGTTCTGTCATATCAAACCGCTCCATGATAACCTGATCATTGCCAAACTCCAGCTGATTCAAAGTCAGCAGTTTTTTCACCATACGGTTCATTTTATCCGCTTCGTCAATGATAACTTCACAATAAAATTCACGGCTTTCTGCATCATCATTAATACACTCCTGCAATCCTTCCGCATAACCCTGGATCAATGCCAGCGGTGTCTTCAGCTCATGGGACACGTTAGACAGAAATTCTTTTCGCATCTCATCAATCTGTATCTTTTTCTCAATATCATCCTGCAGTTCCACATTTGCTGTCTTCAGTTCTGAAATCGTCCGTTCCAGATTCTCAGACAGGCGGTTGATGTGGTTTCCCAGTTCCTCCACTTCATAACTGTTGGACTGATCACTTTCATATTTTGCATTGAAATCCAAATCCACCATCCGCTTGGAAATATCCGTCAGCTGCTGCAATGGTTTCGTGATATGTCTTGTCGTGAAAAATGCCACCAGGATACTTGCCACAATGGCAGCTGCCCCGGCAAACAGAAGAAATCTGTTCGAAATTGCCGCACTTTCCCGGATGCTTTCCACCGCAGTACGCATCAGTACCATATCTCCGTTTTCCAGTACACCTACCAGAACAAGATACTCCGAATCCAGACGGGTATCTGTCTTTTTCAATAACTGATACTGCTTGTTGGAATACAGCACTTCCATTTTATCCCCGTGCAAAAGAACATCCCAGAATTCCGTCCGTAATGCATCCAGATCATTCACAGAAGAACGCAGTACCTTTCCGTCCTGCTGCAGGATCAGTGCCATAATATTTCCATTGGAGCACAGATTATCAAAGGTAACGGCAAACTCGTCCGATTCCAGTTCGTTCTGTGCACTGGCATTGGAAATTGTCTGATAGTTTTCCATCAGAACTTCTTTTTTATTGTGCATGTAATAACGCGGCAGCAATGTCGTATTCAGTACCCAGCAAAGCAGGATTGCACCTGCTACCAACAGACTGACAATGGATGTAATTTGCCGCGTCAGTGAATGTTTTTTCATACTACTTCTTATCCTTTAATTTTTCAGACCATATGGGGATGCTTTTTTAAACTGCAAATTTATATCCCATGCCCCATGACATATCAGCTTGTCTGATATGGGCGTGCATGCGCATAGCTTGACCATCTGGTCCCGGACCATATGGGGCTGTTTTTTTAAACTTCAAATTTATAACCCATACCCCATATGGTCTTTATATATTCTCCTTTATCACCCAGCTTGCTGCGCAGCTTTTTCACATGTGTATCGATCGTTCTTGCATCGCCAAAATAATCATAATTCCATACATGGTTCAGAATCTTTTCACGGGAAAGAGCAATACCGACATTTTCCATAAAATAAGTAAGCAGTTCAAACTCTTTGAAACTCATTTCAATATTTTTTCCGTCTATGGTAACGGTATGTGCATTTTTATCCAGGCAGATACCGCCGACATTCAGACTACCTTCCATATTCAGCTGATTGGTCCGGCGTAAAATAGCCTCCACCCGGGCCACCAGGATTTTCGGTGAAAACGGTTTTGAAATATACTCATCCACACCCAGTTCAAATCCCATCAGTTCATCGCTCTCATCACTTTTTGCAGTCAGCATAATGATCGGTACTTTGGAAGATTCCCTGATTTCACGGCACACTTCCCATCCATTCATTTTCGGCATCATCACATCCAGAATAATCAGTGCAATGTCTTTGTCATCATAAAATAAATCCAGTGCTGCCTCACCGTCTCCGGCTTCCACAACATCAAAATCATGCTTTACCAGAAAATCACGCACCAGTTTGCGCATTCTGCTCTCATCATCAACTACAAGAATTTTTAATCTATCCATCCCGACTTCCTCCGGTTTTCTACCATATGATTTACATCTGATCTTCCGTTTTTAAAACAGAAGATTCTTTTTATCATTCAAAGTATATCTGATAAATGTGTCTATTTTATGGAAAACACAAGTTAAACCACAGTTACTATTTTTTCTCGTGCAAGTACGCATTGCCTGCACAAAATGCTTGTTCTCTGACAGAAAATCACCGAGATTTTCGGTCAAACAAAAAACGACACCTGAAAGCACGATTGCTTTCGGTGTCATTTTATGGAGATGAGGGGAATCGAACCCCTGTCCGAAATTCCAGCCACCGTACTTCTACGAGCGTAGTCACTGTATTAACATTCCCTCCGCCGAACACCCAGTAACCGGTTTTCGGTTTCAGTAGCTTCATATTACGCCCTTATACGCAAAGCTTTGTATAAGTCGTTTCCTGCATGGTCGATGCCTGGATCCGAAAGTGCAGGTGCTCCCGGTCAGACAAGCTGCAACTTAGGCAGCCAGTGCTAATTTATTATTATCAGCGTTTATATTTAGATTTGAAATTTAACGCATTTCATACGGCTCGCTTCTCCGGCTTTTAAAACCCCGTCGAAACCAGTACATCCCCGAATTTCTTCGGCGGATCATGCCAGTTATCAGATCTTTATCATTCTGATCTTTGTTATTATATGAGATTTCTTTCGGTTCGTCAAGAGAAAAGCATCCCTTTAAACCAACAGTTTACCTTTACTGAGCTAAAAAAAGTGTTTCATTTGTGTCCTGTTTCTGAGTAAAAATTTAAAAGTGACATTTGCCAAACCGGCATTAATACAGATTTTTCACTTTGAATTCCCGTTCCACTTCACGCCGCTGATCTTTTTTTGCAATGTCCTGACGTTTGTCGTACAGTTTTTTACCACGGGCAAGACCGATTTCTACTTTGATCAGATCACCTTTGATATAAACTTTCAGTGGTACCAGCGTGTAGCCTTTTTCTGCAATTTTTCCTGCCAGTTTGTTAATCTCATATTTATGAAGCAGCAGTTTCTTCGGACGTAACGGATCACGATTGAAAATATTTCCTTTCTCATAGGGACTGATGTGCAATCCATAAGCTATTACTTCCCCGTTTTCAATTCGGATGAAGGATTCCTTGACACTGCATTTTCCCATGCGCACAGATTTTACTTCGGTTCCATGCAGTGCTACACCTGCCTCGTATGTCTCATCAATAAAATAATCGTGATAGGCCTTTTTATTATTTGCAACTAATTTGTATCTGTCTTTTCCCATAAGTTTTCCACCTTTACTAAACCTTCAGCCGGAAGCCAAGTTTTTAAGATTCCACCAATTCAAAATCTATTCTGCGCACCAGTTTGTCCGTACCGATCACACGGATTTTTACAGTCTGTCCAAGCTTATAGCTCTTACCGCTGTTCTCACCTACCATCTCATAGGTACTTTCTACATAATTGTAGTAGTCTCCACGCAAAGTGGTCACATGCACCATGCCCTCCACCGTATTCGGCAGTTCCACATACAGCCCATAATTTGTAATGCCGGAAATGACACCTTCGTACTCGTTTCCGATGCGGCTCTCCATATATTCCACTTTCTTCATCTTGATCGTCTCACGCTCTGCCTCATCCGCACGACGCTCCAGCTGACTGGTCTGCTGTGCTACCTCTGGAAGAATTTTCCAGTAATGTTCGATCCGCTTCTCATTCATTCTTCCCCGCAGGTTGTCCTTGATGATCCGATGGATCTGCAGATCCGGATAACGACGGATCGGTGATGTGAAATGGCAATAGTACTGGGCCGCCAGTCCGAAATGCCCCACACACTCCACGCTGTATTTTGCCTGCTTCATGGAACGCAGTGTCAACCGCGAGATCAGCCCCTCCACCGGAGTGTCCTCAATCTTTGTCAGCAGTTTCTGCAGTTCCTTCGGATGCACCTCATCAGAACCGATATGGATATTGTATCCGAAATTATTGATAAACGTACTGAGTTTTTTGATTTTTTCTGTATCAGGAACTTCATGGGTACGGTATACAAAAGGCAGTTCCTGCCAAAAATAATCCTGCGCCACGGTTTCATTAGCCGCCAGCATAAAATCTTCGATGATCTTCGTGGCTGGATTGCGGTCATACGGTTTGATTTCCACCGGATGTCCCTGTGTATCCAGGATTACCTTGGTCTCCGGAAAATCAAAATCAATGGAACCACGTTTCCGGCGTTTTGCACGAAGCAGATCTGCCACTGCCTTCATATCGAAAAACATCTGTACAAACTCTTTATACTCTTCGGTTTTCTCCGGATCCTTCAACGTAATGATCTTATTTACATCTGTATAACTCATACGCCGATCCACATTAATGACTGACTCCGCGATGCGATGATCTACAATGTTTCCTTTCCCGTCGATTTTCATAATACAACTCAGTGTCAGACGGTCTTCTCCCTGATTCAGCGAACAAATTCCGTTAGACAACGTATGTGGCAGCATCGGGATCACACGATCTACCAGGTACACACTGGTACCACGCTTTAATGCTTCCACATCAAGCGCACTATGTTCCTGCACATAATTCGTCACATCTGCGATATGCACACCAAGCTGCCAGAAATCCCCTTCTCTGGTCAATGTCACCGCATCATCCAGATCTTTGGCATCCTCACCGTCGATGGTAACGGTCTGCCAGTTCCGCAGATCCATACGCCCTGCCATATCCGCAGATGTCACATCCTTTGCCACTCGTTCTGCCTGATTCAGCACTTTCTCCGGGAATTCCATCGGTAATCCGTAAGCTCTCACCAGAGAAAGGATATCGGTTCCCGGATCATTCTCATGCCCCAGGATTTCGATAACTTTTCCTTCCGGTTTTTTGCCACTTCCACCATAAGACGTCAGTTCCACTACTACTTTATGTCCGGTGACTGCACCCTTGGAACGCTCAGCCGGAACAAAGATATCCATATTGATCCGTGGATTGTCCGGGCGGACAAAACCAAAATTTTTGCTTTTTTCAAAGGTTCCAACGACCGTTTTCAGTCCGTGTTCCACAATTTTTACTACTTTTCCTTCCCGACGTTTTCCACTGGAAGGAACCAGTGCGATCTGCACTACATCATCCTGGATTGCACCATTCGTGCTGCTCTCCGGAATAAAAACATCTTCTGTTTCGCCCTCAACGGTAACAAAGCCAAAGCCACGGGCATGAGCCGTAAAGACACCGGTAAGATTCGGACTTGTTCCCTTCGTATATTTTCCTTTCGATGAAACTTCGATCTTGCCCTCTGCCACCAGTGCATCCAGCACTTCCTGCAATTCGTGACGCTGAGCTTTCGGCACATTCATCAGGATGGCCATCTCTTTTGCCTTCATTGGTACATAAAACTCATCACAGATCAGTCCGTATACCGTCTGTTTTCTCTCTTCTAATAATTCTCTTCTCATAATTTTCTATCCCCCGAAAAAACGTTTCCATATCTTTTCCTGAATAAGGCAAAAACAAAGTAAAAGGCTGTCGATAACGACAGCCTCTTAGGTATTCTTACTGAAAACGTCCAATTGTCAGTACTGCGGAAATGATAAGGAAGAGTGCCAGAAGAACTCTTGTAACCTTAACAAGCATTCCTTCCATGGAACGTCCTTTATTCTTGCTCCAATAAGTATCGGCGGAACCGGTTAATGCTCCCAGTCCATTGTTCTTACCTTCCTGCATTAATACGATAACTGTCATGATAATACTTAATATAATAAATACGATCTGTATGATTGTTCTTGCGATTTCCACTGTATCCACCTCCCACGGTTAAACTTCTTAAATGTCCTAAGACACCCATAATCATCTGATATGATAGCATATCTGACTCTAAAAAGCAATTATTTTTTCAATTTAACCCATTAAAACTGTACATTTAACCTCAACTATGTTCAGAGCACACGCATCATTCGCAGACAGAACGGTAACTACCACAGGCTCCGAAACCATTTATTCGGAATTACAAAGACACATACGATACCAAGCACAATGGCTGCCACCGCCTTAAAAGTCTCCAATCCGCTGCTCATGGCTGCCGCTGCATCTCCGATCATAATATCGTAGATTGTATTATAAATACCGATGCCGGGGACGATAGGAAAGATCCCGGATATCATAAATACGTTCGACGGCACTTTTCGCCAGACAGCAAACAACCGTGCACAGAATACGATCACCACAGTTGCCGCAAAACATGCCAGTGTATTGGAAAAGTAAAACTTCACCAGCAGATACACCAGCCATCCCAGGGTTCCTGTCAGTCCACAGATGATATACTGTTTCTTCGGCACATGGAATAGTACGGAAAATGCGATAGTTGCCAGAAATGCTGCAGCCAGCTGTCCGATTGCATTAATCAGCATATTGATTTCTCCTCCTTATAGTTTGAGCCCCAGCCCCACACCAATGGCAATGGAACAAAATACCAGAATGGCATCCAGAAGCCGGACACATCCTGACAGATAATCACCATCCACAATGTCACGGATTCCATTGGTAAAAGCCACACCCGGAATCATCGGTATGATCGCACCCGTAATAGCCAGATCCAGATGTTCTGATACCCCGATGCGGTTCAACACCACACAGATAACCGTCACCAGCAGTCCCCCTATGATATCCAGTAACACCTTTGAAATATTGACTTGTTTTTCATCCAGAAAACTGAAAAACAGCTGCAGGATCACACCGCACACAAACGCTGCCAGGCAATCCCAGAGGCTTCCGCCAAAGAGATAACCAAACGCAGCTGCACCCACACCGGAAGAAAACACCAGCTCCCATACCGGTTCATTTTTTGCTTTCTGAATCTCCTGCAAACGTTCAAAGGCAGTATCAATAGACAGGTTTTCCTGTTCGATTCTGCGGGACAGTTCATTAATATCACATAATTTTTTTAAATTTACAGATATCGATGGTACATATTTCAACCGTGTGTATGTATAATCCTCCTGCTGATGCAAATTCACAAACAGTCCGTTGGTGATGACATACATCTCCACTTCTTCCACCTGATAGTGATCCGCCACGCGCTGAATTGTTTCCTCTACCCTGGAAATCTCAGCACCATAACAAAGCAGTGCTTCCCCCATTCCGATAATCAGTTTCTGTAATTTTCTCAGTTGCTGCATATTCCCCTCTTTTATAAAGAAAAATCAAATGTATTTTCTGTAAAATGTTCCTGTTGATACTCCAGCAGATATCCGGTAAGTTTTCCTCTGTGGCACGCTGTGGTCCAGTCGATCATTTCCTCAATATGTTCTGCAGTGATCATACCGGCGTTTCCAAGTGCCGCAAGATCCCTCAGACTGTCCCTTTTGCAGATATCATACACCAGATCTTTCAAATGCTCCGCGATCAGTGCTTCATACGCCTGCTTTCGAGCCGTCGGAAGCTGCACCGGATATTCCAATCGGAAAGCTGCCATCCGGCAGCGGATCAGGATCTGGGACCAGTCCGCCAGTAATGAATCATATGTCTCATAATCATAATGCAGCTGCCCTGCGTTGTCCCGATAAAACAGACTGCTGATTTCTCCTTTCCGATACACCGGATTTTCCGGAACATACAGTTTTACGCCATCCGCCGCAAATTCCATGCACTCCAGCCGGCCACATTCTGCAAAAGCATCCTTCGATATGCTTTTTACAGTCTCCGGGATAATGACTTCCCGCAGGTTCGCACGGCGCAATGCCATGGCACCAAGTTCCGTTACTTCTTCCGGAATCTTCCATACCTCATTTTTACCAAAATATTTGATCAGAAGGCTTCCATTCTCCCTTCTCTGATAAAATGCATTGGCATCATGATAAAAATATGGATTGTCCGGATGCACACGCATATACGTAATGCCGTTCATGCTCGGACTCCAGCCGTAAGTATCCGTCACCGCATGTTCTCCCAGATCTTTCAGCGTAGAAGGAAGTTCCAGTCCTTCCAGACTGATGCAACACCGAAATGCATCCGCGCAGATCCTGGTCAGTCCCTCCGGTAATACGATCCGCCGTAGAGCCTGGCAGCTTTCAAAGGCTTCCTTCTCGATACTGATCACACCTTCCGGCAGTTCCACCTCCTGAATATACATCTGTCCTTCAAAGGCATGCTGTTCAATCACCGTTGTGTTGGAAGCCACCGTATACCGGACTCTCTGATCCTCTGCCCGCACTGCCACCAGTGCATACCCGTCTTCCTGTTTCTCATATAAACCATATCCATCTGAAAAATAATGCTGATTCTCCTGTGCCACATCAATCGCTACTTTTCCCCATTCCCATGGGCATTTCAGTTTTTCCACTGTGGTCGGCAGATACAACTGCGTCACTGCTGTCACCAGCAGGACATTTTCTCCGATACGGCAGACACCTTCCTGCAGCACCAATTCTTCCAGACTCATGCACATCTTAAAGGCACCGTCTCCGATATCTGTCACACTGCCCGGGACTTCTACACGCTCAATCATTGCACCGTGGATGCTGAATGCCTCCGGTGCAATCTTCTTTACCGGAAGCCCTTCTATCTCTGCCGGGATACTGACATCCAGTTCCTCCCCACAGTAATCTTCGATGACGATACTGTCATCTTCAACCCTATATCTGTAACTGTTCCAAAGCATCTGCGATTTCCTGCTGTCTCTCATATAACTGATATTTTTTGTTGTATTTGAAATATTCTTTGCTGCCATTTCTGCTGATAAACTTCATACTGTCCGCATTGACAGTCAGATCCGTTACGAGAATCAGCATCTCGTTGCCGTCTCCGAAAATTTTCTCCACAAAAGCAAAGAGATTTGCCAGTTCCTGACTGATCCGGCTGCTTTCCGCCTGCATGCTGCCCACCTGTTCATCAAAAGCTTCCTTGATATATAAAAATGCTGCATTCGCATCACGGATATCTTTCATACGAAGCCCTTTTGCATCCTGACGCAGTGTATGAAGGATCAGCTGATAGCCTTTTCGCGCAGAAGACGACAACGCATTTGCTTTGTCCTCCTGCTCCATCTCCTGCTGCAGCGTATCCGCACGATGTTCCAGAATCGCAGCGGCATCTACGCTGTCATCCGCTGCTGCAAGCTCAGCTTTGATTTCCTTTAAGACCGGAAGTATCCGGCGCAGGGAATCTTCCAGTTCGACATTGTGGCGGATTTTTTCCTGAAGGGCATCCAGCAGCAGTCCCAGCAGGGAAATACGCTCATCAAAAGCCGCATTTTTCGCACGTTTGCGCACATCCGCATCTGCATTTCCTGCCAGGATCTGTGCCACACGGTAATCTTTTTTATATTTCTGATACAGGTCATAATAGGAAGAAAATTCCCGGGCAATACGCTTGTTGCGCAGGTACTGTCCTACCAGAACTTCATCTACGGTAAAATTATTTTCTTCATACAGATAAAGTGTCTCTGACAGATCCTCCCAACCACGGGCCGTGACATAGGATTTTCCATCCACAGTATTTTCAATCACATAGAAATCCTGTTTTTTAATGTCCAGATAGGTCAGGATCGCACCGTGTATTCCTTTGTTCACCCCATAGTTACGCCAGGTCTCATAGTCCGCTTCCACTTCCAACACTTTCAGTCGGTCCATGGTCACGATATCAAACTCCCGGACAGAACGGTTAAACTGTGGCGGGTTGCCGGCTGTGGCAACCACCCAGCCCTGCGGGATCTGATGTTTGCCAAAGGTCTTATACTGCAGAAATTGCAGCATAGACGGAGCCAGTGTCTCGGATACACAGTTGATTTCATCCAGAAACAGGATTCCCTCGGTCTTTCCGGTCGCTTCCATCGTCTCATATACAGATGCAACAATCTCACTCATGGTATATTCCGATACATCAAACTCTGCACCCTGATATTTTTTGTGACTGATAAACGGAAGTCCCAGTGCACTCTGTCTCGTGTGATGCGTCATAGAATAAGAAACGAGCGCAATATCCATCTCCTGGGCAATCTGCTCCATAACAGCAGTCTTTCCGATACCGGGTGCTCCCAGCAGAAATACCGGCCGCTGCCGCTCGATCGGAATCCGGTAATCGCCATACTCATCTTTCATCAGATAAATACGCACCGCCTGTTCAATCTGTTCCTTTGCTTCCTGTATATTCATGTACTTTTATCCTCCTGTACTTTTCCCTGCGATATCCTGCTATACGTCCTCTTCATCCAGGATCAGACGGATTGCCCACACCGGCACTTCCGGGATGGAATATCCTTCCTGGATAAACACAAATGCTGTCTGATAATCCGGCATCCGTTCCGGAAATGTCCCCTGTCCGTCGGTAAAATAAATCAGTCCTTTCAGATCCTGAAACTCATGTCTGCGGATCAGTCCGTCCACATATTCAAACACCGGACAGAAATCGGTGCCTCCAAAACCGCACAACTCCACATCCTGCATATATTGTTCAAATTCTTCATCTGTCGTAACTTTCACATCCCGCTGAATTTTTTCATCACACTGAATGATGTGGATATTTACCCGTTCAAAATAACTCTCACTGCTTTTCAGGATGGAATAAGTTTTCCGCAGAAACCGCTTCACTGTTTTTCCCTGACAGGATCCCGATGTATCGATTGCAATGACAAATTCCCGGATACGCTTGTTCTCCCGGTATTCCAGCGGTTCCACCAGCGGCATATTGTCATACAGCTGCAAACCATAAGTATAATAAATGTAGTCAAATTCATCGTCATTGACATGCATTTCTTCCCCAAGTACTGCAAACTTCCGCAAAAATTCTCCGTAATCATACTTATCCCGCAATGCCGCATTCAGATTCAGCAGCAGGCTTCCTGCCCCAAATCCCTGTTCATGGGAAAACATTTCCAAATCCGTCTTTGCATGCTGGCTGACTTCCTGCCATTCTCCCTGACGCTGCCCCACCAGTGCTTCATCAATCTCTTCCTGTTCACCTTCTTCTCCGGTGTCTGCCTCATGACAGCCGATCATGGCCGTCCGCGTATCCGTGGTAATGCTATCATTTCTGCGGTCCTGATTCTGTGTTTCTTTCACCGGAATCCATTTCAGATGATCATCCCACATAAAAAGAGGCTCCTCCCGGAAAAACTCTGCCGCCTTCTCCGGATGCTCACAGAGCCAGCGATAGATTTTCTCCGCCGTCAGAATCGGTACCTGTTTCTGCAGCCGTGACAGGATCCGTTGCATCTGTCCATCACGCTCCAGTTTTACTGATTGCAGATTCAGATCAAGTATCACATGTTCTACCGCCAGATCTGTTGCCAGATCCCAACACTCCCGATCTAGTTTTTCATACTGGAAAGGATGGCTGAAGATACAGTGAAAGATCATATGTAAAAATGCCCTGGTACATGCGTTTTTTTCTTTTTTAAAGGCATGCAGCACATACTCCGGATTGTAATACATCGTCTCTCCGTCCACACCAAAGGCCGCCACACTGTCCGCCGCTATCAGCGGCATCCGAAACAGTGCCCGATCCAGAAACCGCATGGATATCATCAGTTCATCCCTGGCATACACCATGATTTTGCCCGCCAGTTCCCGTGCAGTGTCCTGCTGCTCCTGTGTCTGTTCCGTCTCCTGCATTCATTTTTCTCCTCTAATATTTGTTAAAACTGTACCTGACCGTTGCTGACCCACCAGACACCACATTCATTCTGGACATATCCCTGATAGGAAAAATCCACACATCCGTTTTTCACCAGCCACCAGCCATTTCCGTTGTCCACCAGTCCATTATAGTTAAAGTCCACGTAGCCATTTCTTATCAGCCACCAGCCGTTTCCGTTGTCCACCAGACCGTTATAGTTAAAGTCCACGCCGCCATTTTTCACCAGCCACCAGCCGTTTCCATTGTCCACCAGACCGTTACTTCCAAAATTAACATGTCCATTCTGGATCATCCACCAGCCACAGGCATTCTGTGCCAGGCCCGTATACTGAAAATCTACTTTTCCTGTGGTAATTTTCCACCAGCCATAGGCATTTTCACAGACATCATCATCGAAATTCACTTTTCCTTCACAGACTTTCCACCAGCCATACTGACCACCTACGGTTCCCGGCAGGACATCTGTTGCCTGAAAGCATACCTGGCCTCCATATACATACCACCAGTTGGATCCGTTTTGTTCATAGCCGACATAGCTAAAATCCACCTGACCATTGGTGATCTTCCACCAGCCATAAGCGTTTTCTGCCAGACCGGAAAAATCAAAATCTACCCGTCCATTCGTGATTTTCCACCAGCCACAGGCATTGGAGGCCACTGTATTACAGAAGTTTACCTTGCTGCCGGTGACATACCACCAGGTATCATTTCCATTTACAAGCCCCCTTACCAGCCCGTTACAATGGAACGTGATCCGGCCGTTTTCCACATACCACCAATCGCCATCTTTTGCGACAAAACCGGTATAATCATATGCCCAGGATCCGTTTTTTACATAAATCCACTGTCCGTCCTGCTGCTGATACAATCCGGTATATGGTCTTCCGGCGGAATCCTCATAATCATAATGATCCACCACATGCACCGTCAGACGCGCCAGCAATGTACCATCCGACATCCGGGCATCCACATACTGATCCCCAGCTGCTGCACCGGCCGTCAGTGTTCCGGTCCGGAAGTCATAAGATAATCCGGCAGATGTCACGTAACTCACCTGTTTTGACAGATAAACCGGATCCAGTATACCAACCAGCACCATATCATTATTTTTGCGCAGCGTCACCTGACTGACTGCCTGATACTCTGCATCTCTCCAGACGAAATTTCTCTGACCCGCAGAGGCACCGTATACCACTGCATACATATTATCTGCCGCCACAATGCCATTTTCATTATGCCCGATCTGGGAAAAATGGATATCATGATGAGCATCATTGATACAAGTCGGAATAGCATAAGCCCCATTGCGCACCGGATAGGTAAAAATGCCATACGGATAGCGATTCCGGAAATACTGTGCCGTCCCTTCATCGGTAATCCACTGTTCATGCACATTGCATACCACATAAATGTTTGACAGTTCCGGGCTGGCACCCATACCATACTGTGCAATACGAGGGCCTGTAAGATAAAGATCATCCGTATATTTGTGTGTACCGGCTGCAGTTCTTGTGATAATGATCCCACATTTTTCCACCGGAACACGCGCTGTAAAACCCTGATACATGCTCAGGAAGTACTGTCGGTAATCCGCTGCCTGTATTGTCAGACTGTCCAGCTCCCCCTGCATCCAGAACATAAGCTGATTTCCTGTGGTATAATGTCCTGCTGCAATCTCTGCCGCATAAACCTGTCGTACAAGCTGCGCTGTCACTGCTGCCCGCTCATAGACATCATTTCCCGGTACCCACTCATAAATTCTGGAACCGGAATATGCCAGATTGGCAATCCACACTTTATCTCCGGTCCGCTGCCGCCACTCATAGGCAATGGCACTGTCCATGCCACCTTTCCCCCGGTTTGGAAGCACTTCTGTCGTCAGTGTATTTAACGGATATTGCAACTCAGTTCCAGCCAGTGAGTACGCACTTGTCAGAGCCTGTGGTACAAATTTATTCGCATTGTAACGCGTTCCATACTCTGACCAGAAAATATCAGTCATATAGTTCGATGGATTCATAGCAGTCGGCAGGTAAGTAGAATACACTGCTCCTGCCGTATTTAAAATATTTTTGTCGTTTTCATATCCTGTATTCCAGGAGCACATGCCCTCCATATTGCTCTGACCCAGCAGATAAATCAACGTCAGCCGTGCCGGTTTTACATCAATACGCAGATTCCTATACTGCGCATTCCTGCCACTGCCCTTTTTCAGTACGACTGTCGCTGTACCGGTGCCGGCAGCTGTCAGTGTTGTATCCGAAGTCTTTACCAGTACATTATTGTCCCTGACATAACTGACCTGACCATTCTGTACCTGACGTGACGTCACAATCTGTCCACTGATCCGCTCAATCACATAATCCGGATAATCGTTCTGGATCGAATACCGGTCATCATAATACATCGTCAACGCTGCCTGGTAAGCCAGCTGCTGTGCCAGATCAGACTGTTCTGAAATCTCTGCCGCACGGACTGTCTGCGCACCTGACAGACAAACAAATACCGCACAGATAAACCATATCAAACTCTTTTGAAAATTTTTTTTCATTAAAATCCTCTTTTCCTATTACACCTGTATCTGAAACCTTTTTATGTAGAGAAGCAGCTATCCCAGGCAGATTTCCCTGCAGGAACAACTAGTGCTTCTCTTTTGCGTTCACCTTTTTATCTATTTTATGAACATATTAATACTAATTAGATAGCATAACAAATTTCATTCATTCTGACAAGACCTCCCGTTTTTTCTCTGTTCGTATAGCCTGTCTCTTCTCTGTTTCTCATTTTTCTTTTTGTCTGCAAAAAGTTCCTCCGTTATCACACAGTTACACCATTTCCTCAATCCGGAGCAATTCGTTATATTTTGCCGTACGCTCCCCCCTGCAGGGTGCCCCGGTCTTGATCTGTCCACAATTGAAAGCCACTGCAATATCTGCGATCATGGTATCCTCTGTCTCCCCGGAACGATGAGATACCACCGTCTGGTAACCGTTTCGTTTCGCCAGCACGATTGACTCAAAGCTTTCGGAAAGAGTCCCGATCTGGTTGATTTTCACCAGTATCGCATTTCCTGCTTTTCTCCGGATGCCTTCTTTCAGACGTTTCGGATTTGTCACAAAGAGATCATCTCCCACAAGCTGCACCTGATCTCCCAAACGCCTCGTCATCTCACACCATCCATCCCAGTCGTTCTCCTGCAGCCCGTCCTCAATGGATACAATCGGATAGCGGCAAATCAGTTCTTCGTAATAAGAAATCATTTCCTCAGTAGTCCGATGCACCGGCAGTGAAATCGCTTCTGACAGCTTCAGCCTTGTCTCTCCCGGAAAATCATACACCCCGGAATCCTTGTTATATAATTCACTTGCTGCCACATCCAGTGCAAATGCTATCTGCCGGCCCGGTTCATATCCGGCCTCTTCCACTGCACGCATCAGATAATCCAACACTTCCTCTGCGTTTTTCAGATCCGGTGCAAATCCACCCTCATCTCCTACGCCAGTGCTATATCCTTCTTTTTCCAGAATTTTTTTTAAACTATGATACACTTCCGCACACCAGCGCAGTCCTTCCCGAAAAATAAAATTGCCTTCATCATCCCGTGCCCCCACCGGCACGATCATAAACTCCTGAAAATCCACCGTGTTGTCTGCATGACGCCCCCCATTCAAAATATTCATCATCGGCATTGGCATCCGGATTCCGTATACTCCGCCCAGATAACGGTGTAATGGCAGATTCAATGCCTTTGCACAAGCCTTTGCACAGGCCATAGAAACAGACAACGTCGCATTTGCCCCAAGATTGCACTTATTCTCCGTACCATCCGTACAATTTAAAATCTGATCGATCAGCACCTGATTCGCTGCATCTTTTCCAAGCAAAACGGCCTTGATCCGGTCATTGACATTGACCACTGCCTGATGCACGCCTTTTCCGTGATACCGCCCGGAATCCGTATCCCGCAGTTCCTTCGCCTCATGCTCCCCGGTACTCGCCCCGGAAGGTACACTTGCACGCCCGGTAAATACATGTTCCCCGTCCTTTACGTTCACTTCTGCTTCCACTGTCGGATTCCCTCTGGAATCCAGAATCTCTCTCGCATACACATCCACAATTTCCAGATAAACAGCCATATTTTTTCCTTTCTGCATTAAAAGTATAGTTTCCATTCATACAGCTGATATTTTTCAGCCAGAACAGACGATTCTTTGTAAAGCGGACATTCGCAATCCGCTTTCGCCACTTGCTTATTCTGCGGTAAAGCGGACATTTGCAATCCACTTTCGCCACTTGCTTATTCTGCGTTCAAATAAAAGTATCCGCTATTCTTCTTTTTTTATACATCAATACATAGTTGTCTATACAAAAAAGACATACAAAATACCTTTAGGTTAGAATTGCACTAATTGTACCAAAGTTAGTATTCCAAAAAAAGTGACCGGCATGTATCATTCATTGCTTATACACACCAGTCACTTTTCTGCTTCTACTATTTATTTCAAATTTTTTTTAAATCAGATGGATTTCATTCTCCTCAGCCACATATTTTCCATCATCCATATGTGGTCGTACAAATGGCACTTCTGCTCTGCGATAAAATACATTATGATGGATCCACGCATCCGGATTTCCGGACGGACTGATCAACCCTCCCAGATCATCCACGCTGACATTATAACGGAATTCATTATGAATGGCTTCTTCCAGGCAGAACATGACACAGCCTCCCTCATTTAAATGGCTGTAATTATACTGATATAATGTGCCATCCCCGGAGTCTGCATCCCATGCCATACTATCCTGATTCAACCGCATATCACGCATTTCATTATAAGTAAGTAATGCATCTTTGCACTTCCATGGCCAGATTCCCGCCGCCACTTTTCCTGCCCGGTCCTCCGGTTCAGTATAATAGCGGTCATTCATCTCCAACGCACAGCTGTCACCGGAATTGTACTCCACCAGCGGTTTCATGGCATACATCACGGTGATGCCATCACCACCGATTTCTTCCACATAATTGTCTGCGATATAAATGTTATGATGGCCATACCGTTCAAACAACTCATCCGGCAATTCTGCCGTCATAAACTCTTTGCATTTATAACTGTATCCAACAGCAATTCCCCAACGACTTGTCCGCTTCAGATGGCATCCTCTGACACTGACATTCTCATATCGTGCCACGCCGGTTTTTTCTTCTGCTTCCGGCTTCAGACAGGTAAAATAAATACCGCCATTATTCATATGTTTATCATACACATTACCTTCTACATCATGAATATATAAATTACTCAGATGTATTTCATGCAACGTTCCACGGTTCTTCGCAATTCCTGCCACACCTGTACGGTTCATCTTGTGTGGAGCAGAATATGTCTCTCCGAATACGCCCCCTTTATTGCTGATCTCCAGATTCTCCACCGTCAGATACTCGCAATCATATAACAATACCGCAGATGAAACATACCCTCTGTATACATGTGTCGGTGCATCAAGCTCATTTCCATAATCCTGATACCAGATGCCCTGACCATTCGTCTGGATCAAAGGCTTCGCACCGTTCCCATATGCACCAATATAAATTGGCTGTTCCTTTGTCCCCTGCACATTCAGGTGTAAAAACTGATTTTCAAACACAGAACCGCGTTCCAGTAACACCTGATCACCCGGCTGTAAATCCAATCGATTTACCGCATATAAACTCTTCAACGGCTGATCCTCTGTTCCGTCATTCGCATCATCGCCGTGAATCGAACTGACATAATAACAATGTCCACAGTTCCCTATGCTGCTTTCACTTTTAGTTTCTTCCGGGCAGCTTTTATCTTCTCTCAGACGCTTCTCCTCCTGCATCTGATTCCAGATTTTTTCAAACTCTGTTATCCACCGAACTGCATTATCTGACTTTTCATCTGACACATCCTGTGCCGATATTTCGTTTACGGTCGTTTCATTCAAATGCGTATTTGCAACAACACTTTCTATGATATCTTGATACTCCTGTACCTTTAACCACTTTTCAATGATCAGGTCCACTTCTTCATACGAAAACAGATCACCATGATACCTGGTAAACAGATCCTGGTTTGCATCATAAAATGCCCGCTTCTCATCCTCTGTATAAACATGGCATTTATGATTTCCAACCAGTTCGCCCTTATATGTCGCAAAAGCCAGCTGTATACTCTTCAGCTCATAATCCAGATACATCTCCGGAGTCAGATACCGCGCACCAAAAGCCGCTGTTCCATTTTTCCATGCATCCGCATTCTTCCATTCCGTTTCTGCACGCCGCTGATCCACAATCCGCTCAACGTCATCAATAAAATGATCGGTACTTCCAATTCCAAACTCTTCCGCCTGCGCCTTCATGAAAGCATTCTTTTGTTTCCATCTCTGATAAAAACCATTCGGCGAACAATCCTCATATACACCCAGCAGATTTGCAACCCGATAGGCCGCATAAATTTCCTGCTGATTTTCACACAATTTTCCCATCTTCTTAAACTTCTCCCGATTCTACATTTTAATACAAAGAATCCCAACAGAAACCTACCGTTTGAGAATAATGGTTGAGAACGGTTTCATCTCCCCGGTAACTTCGCCGAAAAGTACTTCTGCCCCGTCAAGTTCCGGTTTGAATGCAGTTGAAACTTTATTAAAGTTCTGGATAAACACATATTCCGCATCCTTACTCTGACGTGTGCACACCTCGATGCCTTCCGGAACTGGCTGTTTCAGCGGTCTTTCAACCCCTGCTTTTGTCACAATTTCTTCATACACGTTATCAAAGAATTTCTGCTCAGCATCTGCACAGATATAATATGCTTTTCCCTTGCCAAACTCATTGACCGTCATAGCCGGTGTTCCTGCATAAAAGTCTTCGCCATATACAAATAACGGCTCTGCTGTCTTTACGTCTACCAACTGACAGAAACGCTCGCACTGATAAGAGACATCACCAACAACTGCTTTGACTACATTGGTCTCGCCGTCATACAGTGCATCAATTTCTGTGCTGCGCAGTCCCATGACATCCATCAGACCGCCCGGTGTTCCGCCAAGTACACACAGATCGTTCTCATCTACTACACCACTCCAGTAAGTCATAATAAATGTGCCGCCATTTTCCACAAATTTACGGACTTTCTCTTCGAATCCGGCACGGAACATGTAAAGCATCGGTGCAACCACGATCTTGTATCCATCCAGATCCTGCGTCATATCCGGCAGATCCACATTAAGACCTAATTTACGGAATGCATAATAATGCTTCTCGACGGTCTCTTTATAGAACATGCCTTTATTACGCGGTCCCTGAGCTTCTTCTACGGCCCAACGGTTTTCCCAGTCATAAATAACCGCCACATCTGCTTTTACATTTGCATGTTTCAGTTCATCGATCTGTTCTAAGTCTGCACCAACTTCTTTACACTCCTGATATGTCCGCTCGTCCTCTTTTCCATAATGATCGATCAGGGCACCATGGAATTTTTCAAATCCGCCACGACCTTTTCTGATCTGGAAATACATGACACTGTCAGATCCATGCGCTACCGCCTGCAAAGACGCTGTCTCCAACATTCCCGGACGTTTCAATTTGCTGACAGACTGCCAGTTCGTCGGACCCGGACAGGATTCCATCAGGATAAATGGCTCTTTCTTTAACGTACGCATAATATCATGCTGCATGCCGTTATCCATAGCAACAAGACGTTCCGGTCCCTTGTGCCACTGCGGATAGTTATCCCAGGATACTACATCCAGTACTTTCGCCATCTCATGATAATTGATTGTAGAGAAATTATACATCAGATTCGTCGTAACCGGCTTATGATTTCCTGCATCCCGCAATGCCTGGATCTCTGCTTTGCAGAAATCAATCGTCTGATCGCTGACGAAACGTTTCCAGTCCAGAACCAGTCCGTGAATGGATGTCTCACCCAGCGGTGTCGGGCTCTCGATCTGATCAAAATTCTGATAATCATGACTCCAGAAAGCCGTATTCCACTTACGGTTTACTTCCTTGATATCGTTGTTATATTTTTTCTTTAACCAGCCACGGAATGCACTCTGACATAATGGACAATGGCACTCTCCGCCATACTCATTGGAAATATGCCACATTAAAACACCCGGATGATCTCCAAAGCGTTCTGCCAGTTTCATATTTATCTGGCGCACTTTCTGACGATAGATTGGAGATGTGTAGCAATGGTTATGACGCTGTCCGAAGATATTTTTCTGACGCATCTCATTTACACGCAGCACTTCCGGATAACGGTCTGCCAGCCAGTGCGGACGCGCACCGGACGGAGTGGCAAGAAACACATAAATTCCATTTTCATACAGGTGGTTGATGATTTTTTCCATCCATTCAAAATCATATACTCCCTCTTCCGGCTCCAATTTTGCCCATGCAAAAATACCAAGTGAAACTGTATTGACATGCGCTTTCTTCATCAGACGGATGTCCTCTTCGAGAATCTCCGGACACTCCAGCCATTGATCCGGATTATAATCTCCACCGTAACATAAACGATCAAATTTCACGCCCATTTTTCATTTCCTTTCCGAACTTATTAAGTTCTGATTCCGTATAGAACCTTTTTATTTATTAAAACCGAATAACACTTCCGGTTTTGCTCTGTTTGAAAAACCCCACGGCGAAACCACCGTGGGGTTGCATAAGTTGCAATATTATGTTTGAAATGACTATTTATCTCGTCATTATTTAACGGCACCTGTAATACCTTCTGCAAACTGTTTCTGGAGTACAAAGAAGACTACCATAGTCGGGATGGAGCAGAATAATACACCCATCATGATCATACCATAATCAAGTTTGTAACCACCTGTCATATTTGCGATCAACATAACCATATTCAGAGAATCACCATCTGTCATGATTACCTTTGGCCACAGGTATGCATTCCATGCATTCATGAAAGTAATAACTGCTGCAGCTGCATATGTGGATTTCATAACCGGCATATACATCTGGAAAAAGATTTTGATCTCACTCAGACCATCAATTCGTGCAGCTTCTACGATATCTACCGGGAATGCACGGGAATTCTGTCGGAACATCATGATCATAAACGGCGTGGAGATCATCGGAAGGAAGAAACCAACAGCTGTATTGATCAGGTGTGCCTTTGTAAACATACGGTACAACGGAACGATTGTTGCTACCTGAGGGATCATCATACCAAGAAGGATAACTGAGAATAATTTATCTTTCCATTTGTCATGATAAATCTCATATCCATAACCTGCCAGTGAACAGATGAGCAGACAGATTACGGTAACTGAAATTGCATAAACGAAAGAGTTCTTCATTGCCAGTGCCAGCGGCTGCTGATCGATCAGATTTCTGAAGTTCTCAAGTGCTGCTGTACCAAATGTTAATTTACCTCTCGAAATATCAACATAGTCATTTGTAGCAGCCATGATCATCCAGTAGAACGGGAATACCGATACCAGAGACACGATTGCAAGGAAAATATAAGTAGGAATCAGACGACGCTGAATCATTGATTTGTTTTTCTTTTTAGTCACGTGTATCACCTACTTTCATATTGATAAACGCAAGGATTGCCACAAGGATAAATACGAAGAATGACATTGCGGATGCGTATCCGAAGTTAGGAGAACGCACGAAACATGAGTTGTAAATATAATGTGACATTGTAATGGTTGCATTTGCAGGTCCGCCGTTTGTCAGGTTGACTGACTCATCGAACAACTGCAATGTACCGTTAATTGACATGATAAACGTCATGATAATTGTCGGTTTTAACAATGGTACGGTAATGCTCCAGAATGTCTTCCATCCGTTGGCACCATCAATTTTAGCTGCCTCATATACGGAGTACTCAATGTTCTGTAAGCCGGCCAGGTAAAATACCATGTTGTAACCTGTCCATCTCCATACCAGCGCGATAATGATTACAAACTTGGCGCTCATGGCATTTCCAAGGAAATTATATCCTGTATCAAGAATACCAAGTCCGATTAAAGCATTATTGATAAATCCATCCTGAGCGAACAGGAAACGGAAGATCAATGCATAAGATACCAGAGATGTTGCACATGGAAGGAATACACATGTACGGAAGAAGCCTCTCAGTTTCAGATCTCTGTTGTTCAAAAGCTGTGCAAGTAAAATTGCAAGCACAAGCATAATTGGTACCTGAATAATCAAGTAAAAGAATGTATTTCCAACGGAACGTAAAAATACTTTATCCTGGAACATACGTACATAATTTGAAAATCCGGCAAAGTGCATATTCAGACCTCTACCAGTCTGTAAAGAAATGATAAATGCCTTTACCATCGGGAAAAAGCTCATAATTGCAATCATTGCAGATGCCGGCACCAGGAATAGCCATCCTGCCGCTTTCTGCTTTGCAACTAAGGTCATGCCTTTTTTCTTAGGTTCCACCTCAAAACCCCCTTCGCAAATAATATTCGGGGAACTGCCAGGCAGCCCCCCGCATATTTTTAAAAATAGGTTGTCATCTCAAAATCAGAAATGAATTACTGCATAGAAAATTCAACTTCAGCCTGTGCATCAGCAATTGCGGAATCAGTATCAGCACCGTTCATGATGTTCTGGATCTGTGTTCCGATTGCATTACGTCCATCATAGTAGTATGGGCTTGTATTGTTTGCAGGTGTCAGTTTGGAGTAGTCTACAATTGTCTTGTAGATCGGCTGATCACTCCAGTATGCCACTGGCTCAGCATATTTCTCAGACTCTCCTGCCGGAAGGTATGTAGCAATAGCACCAGTTGACGCAAGGATCTTATCATAAAGTTCTACGCTGCCAGCAAATGTGCTCTTTAAGAAGTCAATTGCCAGATCTTTGTTCTTGCAGTTGGATGTAATATACCAGGAAGAACCACCGTTGTTAGAGTAGTTTGTTGCGTTTGGAGTTTTGATCAGTTTCGGCATATTTGTAATTTCCCATTTGCCAGCTGTATCTTCCATACCCTGGATAGTAGCGATAATCCAGTTACCATTGATAACGCCTGCAACACTTCCTTTTGTAATAGATGTTACATAGTCATCCCATTTGTTTACTTCGAGGTAAATTCCCTCATCTACCATTGTTTTGTAGATATCGATACACTCTTTTAATGCAGCATTGTCTGTCATAGCCGGTTTTCCATCTTCATCAAAGAGGGAAGCTCCTGCGGACTGAAGCATCATCATAATTGTATCTGGGGAATCAGCCTGTCCGGATAACATATATGTACCTGTTTTAGCTTTAACATCTTTACCGATCTCGATAAATCTGTTCCAGTCAATATCTGTCAGATCTGCTGTTGTGTAACCAGCCTGCTCAAGAATATCTGTTCTGTAAGCACCGATTACAGCACCGTTATCGAACGGAACACCGTAGTTTTTGCCATCAACTGTTGAATAAGCAAGTTTTCCAGCCGGGAACTGAGAGAAATCAATTCCGGAATCTGTTAAGTCTTCAAATGCTTCCGGATAAGCTGTTACGAATTTCTGATAAGAGTTATCCTGCATCAGAACGATATCCGGTAATGTGGAGAGATCTCCACCTTCTGCTGCTGCGATTAATTTGGACTCACAGTCATCGGATAATGTCTCAACTACTTTGAGATTGAAATCCGGATGATCAGCTTTGTAGATGTTTGCAGCTTCTTTGATTGCCGGAATATTGAATTTTGGATCCCATGTCCAAACAGTTAAGGTGTCGCCACCCTCACTTGCTCCGCCATCAGACTCAGCTGCTGCGGATGTGTCATTGTCTTTTGTGCCACCCTTGTCACCGCCATTGCTGCCACAAGCTGCCATAGAAGCTACCATAGCACCAATGAGCATAAGTGAAATTACTTTCTTTTTCATGTTTTCTCCTCCTCATGAATTATTCTGATGCATAAAGTCATTTGTTCATATTAATCAAATATTGTTTTATCTCCTGCATCAAGATGTACATATTATACTATACACACATATAGTATAGTTCGCATTTTTTCTCACGATACACGCATATTTGACTTTTTATCGTCATGTTGCATATTTTTTATTTTTAATGGTATCTTCTTTTTATCTTTTTTTGCATTTTTCTCTTTTTTTCGACTATTTTTTTTCACTTTTTCGTGTTTTTCACGAATAAAATACGGGGATTCTACAATATTTTCACCAATTACCGTATGGTAATGTAAAAAAGAATCATATGGCAGTTATCTGTTTTCTAACCACACATATGATTCTTTTTCTTTTTTCATAA
The DNA here is from genome assembly GCF_000469345.1 of Eubacterium ramulus ATCC 29099. GTDB lineage: Bacteria > Bacillota > Clostridia > Lachnospirales > Lachnospiraceae > Eubacterium_I > Eubacterium_I ramulus. The sequence continues at coordinate 112,802 of NZ_KI271096.1, read as the reverse complement.
TATTTACCAGCCTTTTTCCACCAGTATATTGAAATCTGCCAGTCTGGTTTCAAAATTCTCCGGTGACTTTTTCCAGTGATACGGTGACGTACCCACGATTCGTTTGAAATTCCGGTTAAACGTAGATGTCGTGGAAAATCCCACCTTCACAGCAATTTCTTCCATGGAATACCCCGTTTTACGAATCATATCACAGGCTTTTTTAATCCGGACCTGATTCAGATAATCCACCGGTGTCATTCCCATATTTTCCTCAAAGAGTCTGCGAAAATGAGACTCACTCATATGACACACAGAAGCAATCTGCGCAATCTTTGTCGGATTGGCAAAATTATCACGGATGTGCTCCAGTGCAGGACGAATCTGATCGAATCCGTTCTTCTGGCGTACACCTTCCGTAGTCGGACCCAGCTTATTGTTCAGCCGGGCGAGCATCATCATCAGAGACAAGGAAAGGCCTCTGACACTCTCCCGGTAAAAATCCGGTTTCTGCTGCATCTCATAAAAAATAGCAGAAACAATGCGGTTCAGATTCGGAACCGTCTCCTTTTTACCGATGTATGCTCTCTGGTTGATATTTTCCAACATCTTCTGCTGCATCAAAATATCATCCGGATAAACGGATGCCAGGATCTTCTCCGGGTCTACAAATAAGTAAGCCCATGTATTTCCTTCCGGTGCCTGCGGCATCGTGCTGTGCGGGAAATTTGCGGGGATAATACTCAGCATACCGGTTTCAAAATGTACGTTTTCTTCTTCCAGGCGCATAATACCATATCCCTGAACGCAAAGGCCGATCTCCAACAGATTGTGAAAGTGAAGCCCGTCTTCCTCTGTCTGGTATTTATTCTGCCAGTTCTGATTCTGTAAGGCAATCAGGAACTCGTTTTGCGGAATATCGTAATAGCGCAATTCCATTTTACCTTTTGCTTTTTTCATCGCATATACACCTTCTGCGGATAAACACGTTTGACTGCTTCCAGCATGCTGTCGTTCAAATCCAGTAACAGTTTGATTTTTTCTTTGTTCTCATACACGATCATCGTATAATACGGAATATTGTCATCGTAAGAAGTATAGTCAAACTTTTTCAGTTTTTCCGTACCACCGTTCTTGCGATATTTTGCCACGGCTTCATGCCAGTTCGGTGCGATCACTTCCATATCCTGCATCATCAGCGTATGTGCTGTTTTCCGGCGCCGCTTTCCCCGGATCACAGCTATAGTCAGCACGCCGTTTTCCAGGCAATATTCGTACTCTCGGTCAGTATTAATAGAAAAAATATAGTACAGCACTGCAAACAAAAATGCAGGAAGCATCAGTCCCGTATCAAAAATGATTGCAAGAATTACCAGTACCACAGCCATCACAACCATAAATATGGACAATGGTTTTGCAAACCGTTTTGATTTCCGCTTTACCTGTTGCGTAATCTTATAGTCATTCATTCAGTCAAAAAAATCCTTTCAGTCCGCATATCCGTTTGGATTCTGACTCTGCCATCTCCAGGAATCGGCACACATATCCTCAATACCATACTGAGCCTCCCAGCCAAGCTCTTTCTTTGCTTTTGCCGGATCACAGTAGCACATAGCGATATCACCCGGACGACGCGGTTTAATTGCATAGTTAATCGCATGTCCGCATGCTTTTTCAAATGCATGAACTACCTGAAGTACACTGTATCCGTTTCCGGTACCGAGATTGTAAATGGATACACCCTCATTATCTGCCAGCTTCTCAACAGCTTTTACATGACCGAGTGCCAGATCTACAACATGGATATAATCGCGCACGCCGGTTCCGTCCGGTGTATCATAGTCATCTCCGAATACACCAAGGCATTCTAATTTTCCGATAGCAACCTGAGCGACATACGGAAGCAGATTGTTCGGGATACCTTTCGGATCTTCACCAATCTTACCGCTCTTGTGTGCTCCGATCGGATTAAAGTAGCGAAGTAATACTACATTCCATTCCGGATCAGAAGTATGGATATCTGTCAGGATCTGCTCTAACATACTCTTGCTCCAGCCATACGGATTGGTGCATGTTCCTTTCGGGCACTCTTCTGTGATCGGGATGATTGCCGGATCTCCATATACTGTTGCGGAAGAACTGAAGATGATATTTTTGCACCCGTGATGACGCATAACATCTGTCAGCACAAGTGTTCCGCCGATATTGTTCTGATAATATTCGATTGGTTTTGCGACAGACTCGCCAACTGCTTTTAATCCTGCGAAATGGATAACAGCATCGAACTTGTTTTCATCGAAAACTTTGTTCATGGCATCTCTGTCCTGAATATCTGCTTTGTAAAATTTCACTGCTTTGCCTGCGATCTCCTGTACACGATCCAGTGCTTTTTCGCTGGAATTGTAAAGATTATCTACGACAGTTACTTCATAACCTGCGTTCAGCAGTTCGACACATGTATGGCTTCCAATGTAGCCTGCGCCTCCGGTCACTAAAATATGCATACTAATTTCCTCCTTATATATACATTTTTATAACGGTTCAGAACCAGCCCGTAAAATTGCGTTTACGATGCGCCCCTGAATAGTTATATTCTATAAACTTGCAATAAATCTGTCAAATGCTTTTCTGCCTTCTTCGGTGCATTTATATACACCGGCATCTTCCAGTACCTTTACAAAAACTTTTCCGATTTCCTGCTGCAGAATATCTTCTACATTTTCTTCCGTAAATGTATACTGATCACGGAAAGTCTCTACCCAGTCTGCATGTTTTTCAATGGTCTCATTGGAACGGATGTCTTTGCCTTCCAGAATATAGGCAGCCAGCTCATCCATCTCATTCTTCAGACGGGCCGGAAGTACCGCAAGCCCCATTACCTCGATCAGACCGATATTTTCTTTTTTGATGTGATGCAGCTCTGCATGCGGATGATATACACCCAACGGGCATTCTTCCGTGGTGATATTGTTACGCAATGCCAGATCCAGCTCATATTTGCCATCACGCATACGCGCGATCGGTGTGATCGTATTATGCGGTTCTCCATCTGTCTCTGCAAAAACAAATGCATCTTCGTCGGTATAACCACGCCATGCTTTCAGAATGTGATCTGCAAGTTCTACCAGTCTTTCATCATCATTGCTACGGATACGGATCACAGATAACGGCCAGTGCACAATACCTGCTTCCACATCTTCAAATCCCGGAATGGTAATGTTCTTCTCAAACTCTGCCTTTTCCATGGCAAAGGTGTAGTGTCCTCCCTGGAAATGATCATGGCTCAGGATAGAACCGCCAACAATCGGCAGATCCGCATTGGACCCAAGGAAATAATGTGGAAACTGTTTTACAAAATCAAACAGTTTACGGAAGGTAGCACGTTCAATTTTCATCGGTGTATGCTCGCCGTTAAATACGATGCAGTGCTCGTTATAATATACATACGGTGAATACTGAAATCCCCAGTTTCCGCCATTGATCGTGATCGGAATGATACGATGGTTCTGACGGGCCGGATGATTCAGACGCCCTGCATAACCTTCATTTTCCACACAAAGCTGACATTTCGGATAAGCAGACTGTTTTGCCAGTTTTGCTGCCGCAATGGCTTTCGGATCTTTTTCCGGTTTACTCAGATTGATGGTGATATCGATCTCGCCATACTCTGACGGCACTTTCCAGCGACGGTCTTTTGCAATACGATCCTTACGGATATAGTTGGTAGCCACACTGAAGTTATAATAATGATCGGTCGCTTTCTTCGGGTTTTCTGCATAGTCCTCACGGAATTTCGCGATCACCTGTGCCGGACGCGGGGTCAGACAGTTCATCAGCTTTGTATCAAACAAATCTCTGGATACGATTCCACCATCCTCCAGTACACCGCTCTCCAATGCTTCATCCAGAAGATGCCCCAATGTATCTGCCAGATCGATCTCTGTGCCGACTTCTTCGGCTGTCGGTGCCTCATAATCATCTTTTTTCATTACTTCAAGAATCTGGTTCGTACTGTAAATCCGCTCCTCCTCCGGGATCAGACCGGACTCAATTCCGTACTGTACCAGTCTTGCCACATATAAATCAGACATTTCGTATGTTCCTCCTCCTATCACACAGCAGTAAGAATGCCGAAGGCATTCCTGCATTATGCTAATACTCTTCCGCCGTCACCGATTTCTACTACATAGAAATCAGCCGCATAACCGATTTTCTCCAGATATGCTTTTCCTACATTTTCAATAAATTTATCTACACAGTCTGTTTTTACAATACTTACGGTACAACCACCGAAACCTGCTCCGGTCATACGGGAACCGATAACGCCTTCCTGCTCCCATGCATTCTCTACCAATGTATCCAACTCAATGCCGGTTACTTCGTAATCGTCACGGAGGGATACATGAGATGCGTTCATCAGTTTTCCGAATTCTTCCAGATTACCTGCTTTCAGGGCATCTACTGCTTTTAATGTACGCTGATTCTCATAAACGGCATGTTTTGCACGACGCTGACGTACTTCACTCTTGATCAGATCTTTGTTTGCCTCAAACTCTTCCTCAGAAAGTTCACCAAGTGCTTTGATGTCCAGTTTTGTCTGAAGTTCTGCCAGAGCTTCCTCGCACTCTGCGCGGCGCTCGTTGTATTTGGAATCTCCAAGACCACGTTTCTTGTTGCTGCATGCGATAACAATCTTCTCATCTGCCAGTTTGATCGGTGCATATGTATAGGAAAGATCACTGGTATCCAGAAAGATAGCCTGATCTTTTTTGCCCATTGCGATGGCAAACTGATCCATGATACCACAATTTACACCATTAAAGTTATTCTCGGAATACTGACCAAACAATGCAATGTCAATCATGGAAATATCATCATATCCAAAGAGATCACGCAGTGCTACACCGGTTACAACTTCTACGGATGCAGAAGAGGAAAGTCCGGAACCATTCGGGATATTTCCGAATAACAGCATATCAAAACCACAGTCAACCGGGTAGCCTTTCTCAATGAATGCCCATACAACCCCCAGTGGATAGTTAGTCCAGTCAAGTGCTTTGTCATATTTCAGATTATCAAGACTCGCCTCGATCACACCAAGACTCTCAAAGTTTGTAGAATAAAAACGGAAGTTGCGGTCTTCACGTTTTCTGACAATCGCATAGGTACCAATGGTCAGTGCACATGGAAATACGTGTCCGCCATTATAATCGGTATGCTCACCGATCAGGTTTACTCTGCCCGGAGCAAAATAGCTGCGGATATCACCTTCGCTTCCAAATTTTTCTTTAAATACTTTTACTAACTGCTCTTTCATCGAACCCCTCCATCTTCTTCATTTTTCTTTTTATTACATTTTAACACTCCAGAGCCAGTGTTTTTCTTTTCCGCTCTGATTAAGTTCATTGTACTTTCTTTCTGCATAAATTCCTATATGGAAATGTGTGCAAAATATGTAAAAATGTTGTTTTTTCTTTTCTTTTATGCTAATCTTGATTTATCATAGGGGGCAAAAAAATGAGTGATTTTTACAAAGATTCTTACAAAATACGCAAATATGAACTTTTTTCCCTGTCAGTATGCAATGTAGGCCATCAAAAATGTGACCCAAACCACCACTGGGGACCCGGCGTGAAAGATCATTACCTGATCCACCACATCGTGACCGGCAAGGGATACTATCACTGCAACGGAAAACTCTATACACTAAAGACCGGGGATTCCTTTCTGATCTATCCAAATCACGAAGTCTGGTACTATGCCGACAAGGAAAATCCATGGGAATATTCCTGGATCGGATTTACCGGAAACGATGCACCTTCCATACTGAAGGCCACACGGTTCACACCATCCTTTCCGGTGACCTACAATAACATCCACAGCGGTGAGATCAACCAGCGCATGAACCAGATTTACAATACCCGGGGCAATGACTTTATCAACTCGGTGGAAATGGCCGGTTATCTGTACATGCTCCTTGCTATTTATATGAGGGAAGCAGAAAATAAGAACAAACTGAGCCGTAAGGAAAGTTATGTCATAAAAACCATTGAGTACATTTCTTCCAATTACAGTTCTCCCATTACCGTGAATGACATGGCAGCATATGTCGGGCTGAGCCGTAGCTATCTGTGCCGGGCATTTCAGGCGGTACTGAACAAGTCCCCGAAAGAATATCTGAGTGAGTATCGCATCAAGCAGGCATGTTATCTGCTGACGCATAACGAAATGTCTATGATCGATATTGCAGAATCCGTTGGATTTGAAAACAGTCTCTACTTTTCCAAGGTATTTCATAAACAGATGGGGATGCCGCCCACGGAATATGCACGGCAGCACAAAACTTCCGTTCCCAGGGAGGCTTGAGATTTGTTTTTATTTTTTGTTTTTTATTTAAGGCGAAATCAGAGAAAATTTCCTCACTCACTAGACGTTCATTACCCTCATTTCACTTCGGTTTCATCGCGCTCGTTCCCACGCCTGAAAAAGAGGTCGTTCCCACTCGCGCAAAACCTCGTAAAACTCGGTCATTCACTTAATCGTTCGTTGAGGAAATTTTCTCTGATTTCGCCATTTACATATTGAAAAATAACAATAAAAATATTCTTCACCTAATTACAAAGGTCAGGCAGACGGCATGTTATGTTATCAACATTCTGTGCAGAACACGCCATGTAACATTACTCGCATCTGTTTTTTGCGCGTGCGACACAATGCGCATTTTAGTAATCCCGTATATGCACGCGCGGCATGTAATGGCGCCGTAGTGTAAATAGAACAAAACTGAAAATAACTCCAAACAATGGATCGTTGGAAAATTTTTCATGTCCATGTTGGAGTTATTTTCAGTTTGTTCTTTAATAATTTACACGAAGCAGAATTTTACACGTTGATTTCTGCTGTCATTCCAAGTATTTCTTTGTTTGCTTCCAGAACCGGATTTACATGGTTTTTCAGGAAGTTTTCCACCTGCAGCGGAGCACGTCCCACATATTTGGATGGATCCATATTTGCCTGCAGATCTTCCAGTGTCAGGCCGAAGCTTTCATCTGCTGCGATAAGTTCCAGAAGATTATTGTCCAGACCATTCTGTTTTACATTTGCACCGGCCTCCATGGAGAGCTGACGGATTTTTTCATGAAGTTCCTGACGATCTCCACCGTTCTTTACAGCATCCATCATGATATTCTCTGTAGCCATAAACGGAAGTTCGCTCATCAGATGTTTGGTAATAACTTTATCATACACGACCAGTCCGTCTACGACGTTCAGGCACAGATCAAGTACGCCGTCAATAGCAAGGAAGCCTTCTGCCACACTGAGACGTTTGTTTGCAGAATCATCCAGTGTACGCTCGAACCACTGGGTTGCGGATGTGATCGCCGGATTTAAGGCATCGATCATCACATATCTGGAAATGGAAGCAATACGCTCACTTCTCATTGGATTTCTCTTGTAAGCCATTGCAGAAGATCCAATCTGATTTTTCTCAAACGGTTCTTCTACTTCTTTCAGATGCTGAAGCAGACGGATATCATTTGACATTTTATGTGCACTTGCAGCGATTCCTGCAACAACATTCAATACTCTGGTATCTACTTTTCTGGAATAAGTCTGTCCGGATACCGGGTAGCAGTCCTTGAATCCCATCTTTGCTGCGATCATCGGATCAATCTTATCGATGGTTTCCTGATCTCCTTCAAATAATTCCAGAAAACTTGCCTGTGTTCCTGTGGTTCCTTTAGAACCAAGTAATTTCAACGAGTCAAGCACATAATCAAGATCTTCCAGATCCATCAGAAATTCCTGTGTCCACAATGTGGCACGTTTTCCAACTGTAGTCGGCTGTGCCGGCTGAAAATGAGTAAAGGCCAGCGTCGGCAGTTCTTTGTAACGATCGGCAAATTTTGCAAGCTCTGCGATAACGTTTACCAGTTTTTTACGAACTAATTTCAGAGCCTCAGACATCAGAATAATATCTGTGTTGTCGCCAACGTAACAGGATGTCGCACCGAGATGAATAATGCCTTTTGCTTTCGGACACTGTACACCATATGCGTAAACATGAGACATCACGTCATGACGCACCAGTTTTTCACGTTCTTTTGCTACTTCGAAGTTGATGTCGTCTTTGTGTGCTTTCAGCTCATCAATCTGCTCCTGTGTAATATCCAGGCCCAATTCCTTCTCTGTCTCAGCAAGTGCGATCCAGAGACGTCTCCATGTACGGAATTTCATTTCCGGTGAAAAAATATACTGCATTTCCTTGCTTGCATAACGCTCAGAAAGCGGACTTGTATATCTATCTGTACTCATAGTTGTTCTCCTCATTTCTGTTAATTTTCATTGCATTCAAGTCGAACGCACGTGAGACTTGGTGCGTGAATCTGGTCAGCGAAAGCTGACATATTCTTCTCAGAATCACTGCACATCCTCGCGGAGCGTTTATCTCAGTCGGAGATTGTACTCCCACTGAGAAAGACTTGTTATTACTCACCACTTGCAGAAGTGGGAGTCTTCTCGACTGAGATAAAATTTTATCGCTCGTATTCGCCACGAATGTCTTCTGTCGGCGGAGCTAACGGATATGTCCCTGTGAAACATCCCTCACAGATCGGCAGACCGCTCACCATTTCCTTCAGACGTTCAATGCGCAGATAGCCAAGGGAATCTGCTCCGATCAGATCGCGGATATCCTCAATCGAACGATTGTAAGCAATCAGCTGCTCTCTGGCAGGGATATCTGTTCCGAAGTAACACGGCCATAAGAATGGCGGTGCACTGATACGCACATGCACTTCTTTTGCGCCTGCTTCCTTCAGCATATTTACGATCAGGCCAGATGTCGTTCCCCGCACGATGGAATCGTCGATCATAATGATCCGCTTTCCTGCAACTGCTTCTTTTACAACATTTAATTTTACGCGGACACTCTGCTCACGGCTGCTCTGTTTCGGCTTGATGAAAGTACGTCCCACATAACTGTTTTTGACAAATGCGGTACCGTATGGAATGCCGGATTCCATGGCATAGCCAAGAGCGGCCGCATTTCCGGACTCCGGAACACCTACTACCAGATCTGCCTCCACCGGAGAATCCTGCGCCAGGAATCTGCCGGCTTTAATTCTGGCATCATAGACACTGATGCCGTCAAAGTGACTGTCAGCTCTTGCAAAATAAATATACTCAAAAATACATCTTCCCTGTTTGCACGGATCAATGGCGTTTGTCATATCAGATGAAATCTCGCCCTCACCGTTAATGGTAACGACCTCACCCGGTTTCACATCACGTACAAACTCTGCACCGATCGTCTCCAGGGCGCAGGTTTCAGATGTAATAATATAAGAGTTGTCACGTTTGCCGATACATAATGGCTTGAATCCATATGGATCGCGGGCACCGATCAATTTTCTCGGACTCATGACAACGATAGAATACGCACCTTTCATTTTTGCGGCAGCGCGCTGTACGGCTTCCTCAACGGTACCGACTTTCAAACGCTCTCTTGCAATGTGATATGCGATAACTTCAGAATCAATGGTTGTCTGAAAAATTGCACCTGTATATTCCAGATCGTGACGCAGTTCATTGGCGTTGATCAGGTTTCCGTTGTGAGCCAGTGCCAGTGTACCTTTCACATAATTCAGCACTAACGGCTGTGCATTTTCTCTGGTGGATGCACCGGCAGTAGAATAACGCACATGACCGACACCGATATCACCTTTCAGACGCTCCAGTTTCTCTGCATCAAATACTTCATTGACAAGCCCCATATCCTTAAAACTGGATACTTTACCTTTCGGTCCCTGTGTCTCGCTGACTGCGATACCGCAGCTCTCCTGTCCACGGTGCTGCAGGGCGAACAGGCCATAATAAATGGTAGATGCCACATCTTGTCCGTCTAAATCATAGATACCAAAGACACCGCACTCCTCATGTAATTCGTCCTGTGCAATGGTCTGTTCCATTTTGTTTTCCAGCATGAATCTATTCCCTCCAACTATGCGGTTTATGCCTGGAATTCTTTTCCAGTCAACAGTTCATATGCTTCCTTATATTTATCAACTGTCTTTTTAATTACTTCTTCCGGGAGCAGGTAATCGCTGTCCGGATTTGCTTTTAACCAGTCTCTTACAAACTGTTTGTCATAGGACGGCTGTCCTTTACCCGGCTCATATCCCTCTAATGGCCAGAAACGGGAGCTGTCCGGTGTCAGCATCTCATCACCGAGGATGACATTGCCGTTCTCATCCAGACCAAACTCAAATTTTGTATCTGCAATGATAATCCCTTTGCTTAATGCGTACTCTGCACATTTTTTGTAAAGTGCGATCGTGTAATCACGCAATTTCTCAGCATACTCCTGTCCTTTGCCCGGATAGATTTTCTCCAGATTGATCACTGTCTGCTCAAAACTTACATTCTCATCATGATCACCGATCTCAGCTTTTGTGGATGGTGTGTAGATCGGCTCCGGCAGTTTCTCGGATTCTTTTAATCCCTCCGGAAGTTTGATGCCACAAACGGTTCCGTTCTCACAGTAGCTTGCCCAGCCGCTTCCTGTAATATAGCCACGTACAATACACTCTACCGGCAGCATCTCAAGTTTCTTACATTTCATGCTGTTTCCATCAAATCTCTCATTCTGGAAAAATTCTGGCATATCTTTTACATCCGTTGAAATCATATGGTTCGGTAAAATATCCTTTGTAAAATCGAACCAGAACTCTGACATTTTTGTCAGAATCGTACCTTTTTTCTCTACTTTATTTTTTAAAATTACATCAAAAGCAGAAATTCTGTCTGTTGCGGTAATGATCAGGCTGTCACCAATATCATAAACCTCACGTACTTTTCCCTCTTTCACCGGTTTGAATGTCTGAATACTCATAGCGATTGATTCCCCTTTTCTCTGTATTGTACTTATTTAGTCTCTGTATTTTCCGCAAACGATTCTGTTTACAAAAACATGGTCAAACCACATACATTGTATTTATCATAAACAGAACTTTTGCAACGTAATTTAAGTATAATACATTTGAAAAACATTCGTCAATCAACAAAGGCTCCAGAATGGAAAAGTGCATGTAGAAAATCCCGCTTTATTTATTAGTGTTTTTGTATATTTTTTCTCTTTTATTAGCATTTCTAATATTTATTTCCTATTCTGCTTCTATAAATGATTCTGCCTTCACACTACGCCGATAGATTATCACTGCAAATACTGCACTCAATGCTTCTGTCACCCAAAAAGCATGCCATACGCCAGCAGCTCCAAAGAATCGACTAAAAATTAATGCCAGTGGAATAATCAGTACCACATAACGCGATAAGGAAATAAGTAAAGATGGTATTCCTTTCCCTAATCCTTCGAGTGCACCACAGGCTGTAACAGACACTGCGGATAAAATGAACCCGAAACAGATAATATGTAATGCAGTCACACCATTCTGAATAGTTTGTGGATTTTCAGCAAATGCCCCCATCAGTTTTCCCGGAATTGTCAGGCACAGGATCATGCCTGCTGTCATAATGCAAATATTCAAGAGCAATGTCAGGCGGTACAGCTTCTCCACACGTTTATGCTCTCCTGCACCATAGTTGTAGCCGATCAGTGGGCGCATCCCCTGAATAATTCCGTTAGCCGGCATGTATAAGAACGTTTGCAGTTTATAATAAATACCAAGCACCAATACATATGTCTGGGAAAATGCTGCCAGAATCGCATTCAGCGCTGTGGTCAATACAGAGGTCAACGCCATATTCAAAATAGCCGGCACACCGATACTGTAGAGCCGCTTCGTCACTTCCCTGGTCAAATGCAAATATTCCCGGCGGAAGGCCACCCGCTTTGGTCTTTTCAGATATGCAGCTATATAAATCACAATCGGTACACACTGTCCGAATCCGGTTGCCAGTGCAGCTCCTGCAATTCCAAGTTCCGGAAATGGTCCGATGCCGAAAATAATCATTGGATCCAGTATAATATTCAGGCCACATCCGATCAGCAGGCTTATCATGGTGATTTTCATATTTCCAATCGCCTGATTCATTTTTTCAAAAGTCAGATTCACACTAAGAATAACAGAAAAAGAAAATACAATCGTTGCATAACGTACCCCCAATGCGATCACATTTGCATCTGTGGTAAATAATCTCAAAAAATACGGAATGCCGATGATACATAAAATCATCATGACAATCCCGTGGATCACTGCCAGCACCATCCCCTGTGTCAGTGCCTCATCTGCTTTGTCTCTTCTTCCCGCGCCAAGATACTGGGCGATCATAGCATTAATACCTACACCAAAACCAATCGCCACTGCATTAATAAAGTTCTGAATCGGAAATACCAGAGAGAGTGCCGTCATGGCATCCTCACTGATCTTTGCCACAAAATAACTGTCTACAATATTGTAAAGTGAGTTTACCGCCATAGAAATGACCATCGGAAGGGACATCGACAACAATAGCGGGAAAATCGGTTTTTCTTTCATAAATGTTTCGTTCAATTGCTTATACTCCTTCTACCAGAAATTCAAGTCGAACGCACGTGAGACTTGGTG
>NZ_KI271096.1:90953-100154 GCF_000469345.1 Eubacterium ramulus ATCC 29099 | reverse complement strand
TCCCACTGAGAAAGATTTGTTATTACTCACCATTTGCAGAAATGGGAGTCTCAACTCGGACTGAGATAAAAAATGCCACACGACAGTACAAGAATACTGTCGTGTGGCGAAAGGGCTTACTCGCGGAAAATCCACAAATTACTTTGGTATTTATTTTTTGATCAATAAACTGTGACCGGTCATTTCCTCCGGCTGTTTTAATCCCATCAGCTCAATCAATGTCGGAGCGATATCAGCCAGACATCCCCCCTCTGCCAGTCCGTAAGCCGGATCTGCATTTACCAGAATAAACGGTACCGGATTTGTTGTATGAGCAGTATGCGGATTTCCGGTTGTATAGTCGATCATCTGCTCTGCATTTCCATGATCAGCGCAGATAAACAGGATTCCATCTACATCTTTGACTGCCTGGACAGCATCACCTACCAGGCTGTCCACACGCTCTACAGCTGCAACAGCTGCCGGAATCACACCGGTATGACCTACCATATCCGGGTTCGCAAAGTTAATGATGATCACATCATACTTGTCGGATTTGATCGCCTCTACCAGATCCATGCCTACTTCCGGAGCACTCATCTCCGGTTTCAGATCATAAGTTGCAACATCTTTCGGAGACGCAACCAACAGACGTGCCTCATCTGTATTTGGTTCTTCTACACCACCGTTAAAGAAGAAGGTAACGTGTGCATATTTCTCTGTCTCTGCCAGACGGAGCTGTTTTTTGCCCTGTGCTGCAAGGAACTCACCAAAGGTATTTTTGATGGATTCTTTCTCAAATGCAATGATCTTGTTTGGAATTGTCTCATCATAATCTTTGAAACATACATAGGTCAGCGGAATAAACGGACGTTCAAATCCGGTAAATGCATCGTCACAGAATGCTCTGGTGATCTCACGGGCACGATCCGGTCGGAAGTTGAAGAAAATAACGGAATCATTTTCTTTTACAACAGAAACCGGTTTGCCAGCTTCATCCGTGATAACCGTCGGAAGTACAAACTCATCTGTCACACCGTCTGCATAAGAAGTTTCCATTGCTTTCACTGCATCCGTTGCCTGTACACCGGTTCCGGATACCAGGGAATCATATGCCTTCTGGATACGATCCCAGTTATTATCACGATCCATTGCATAATAACGACCGGAAATGGATGCAATCTTACCTACACCAATTTCCTGCATTTTCGCTTCCAGCTGTTCAATATAATCTTTTCCGGAAGCAGGCGGTGTATCACGGCCGTCCAAAAATGCATGTACATATACGTTTGTCAAACCATGTTTTTTTGCCATCTCAAGCAGACCGTACAGATGTGTGATATGGCTGTGTACACCACCATCAGATAACAGTCCCCACAGATGCAGGTCTGAATTGTTTTTTTTGCAATTTTCAATCGCAGTCAGTAATCCCTTGTTTTCAAAGAAATCACCATCCTCGATTGCTTTTGTGATTCTGGTCAGATCCTGATAAATGATTCGGCCTGCGCCGATATTCATATGTCCAACCTCAGAGTTTCCCATCTGACCATCCGGCAAACCAACTGCCAGACCGGATGCGGCACCTTTTACAAACGGATAATCTTTCATCAAATTGTCCATCACCGGAGTTTTAGCCATTGCGATAGCATTTCCTTCCGGATTGTCATTTAAACCATATCCATCTAAAACCATTAATACGACTGGTCTTTTACTCATGTTTTCCTCCAAAAAATCTGTATCATTGAACTCCTGTCAAAATGTTAGTTTCACAACATCTTCATGCGGACAGGAACATCCATTTAGTTTAAGATAAATTCAGAGCCAAACGGTCTTGCGGATGGCTCTGAATTGTAAAAGCATTGTTAATATTATCTTATTTATTATAGTTTACGATTTTGCCGAAGTCAGCTTTCAGAGAAGCGCCGCCTACCAGACCACCATCGATGTCCGGTTTTGCAAATAACTCAGCTGCATTTCCTGCGTTTACAGATCCACCGTACTGGATGCGAATTGCTTCTGCAGTTGCCTCATCATAAACTTCAGCGATGCATGCACGGATTGCGCCGCATACTTCCTCTGCCTGATCAGAAGTAGCTGTCTCACCGGTTCCGATTGCCCAGATTGGCTCGTAAGCGATCACTGCTGTTTTTGCCTGATCTGCTGTTACGTTCTGGAATGCGATCTTGATCTGCATACGGATCCAGTCAAGGTAGATTCCCTGTTTTCTCTGTGTCAGAGTCTCACCACAGCAGATGATCGGTGTGATACCATGCTCAAAAGCTTTCAGAACTTTTTTGTTTACAGTCTCATCTGTCTCTGCAAAATACTCTCTTCTCTCAGAATGTCCAAGAACAACGTATTTTACACCTGCGTCAACTAACATATTCGGGGAAATTTCACCTGTATAAGCGCCACTTTCCTCAAAATACATGTTCTCTGCACCAATGCAGATGTTGCTGTCTTTTGCAGCAATCATAGCCGGGATGATATCGATAGCCGGTACACAGAATACTACATCTACATCTTCATTCGCTACTAACGGTTTTAACTCATTCACCAGAGCAACTGCCTCGCTCGGTGTTTTGTTCATTTTCCAGTTACCTGCGATAATTTTTCTTCTAGCCATTTCGCTTTTTCTCCTTACATATAATTTTTCAAAAATTCCAGATATGGAATCAGTGCAAGGCAGATGAGACGCAGACGTACATAGAGGTACGTCAAGTCTCATCTAACGAAGCAATTATTTCATATATGGGATTTTTACTTGTCGTTTGCTGCTGCTACGCCAGGCAGTTCCTTTCCTTCAAGGAATTCCAGAGAAGCTCCGCCACCTGTGGAAATATGTGTCATCTTGTCACCAAATCCAAGCTGGTTTACAGCTGCTGCGGAATCACCGCCACCGATGATTGTTGTAGCATCTGTCTCTGCCAGAGATTTTGCAACTGCAATGGTACCTTTTGCAAGGATTGGGTTCTCGAATACGCCCATCGGTCCGTTCCATACAACTGTTTTTGCGGATTTTACTGCATCTGCATATAACTCAGCTGTTTTTGTTCCGATATCAAGACCTTCTTTGTCAGCCGGAATTGCATCAGATGCAACAACTTCTACTGCGATCTCTGCATCAATCGGATTCGGGAAACCATCTGCGATTGTAGTATCGATTGGGAGAAGTAATTTCTTGCCAAGTTTCTCAGCTTTGTCCATCATCTCTTTGCAGTAATCGATCTTTGTATCATCTACCAAAGAGTTTCCTACTTCATATCCTTTTGCTTTCAGGAATGTAAATGCCATACCACCACCGATGATCAGGGTATCACATTTTTCAAGCAGGTTGGAGATTACGTTTAATTTATCTGCTACTTTTGCACCGCCAAGAATTGCCACGAACGGTCTTTCCGGTGTATTTACTGCGTTTCCGAGGAAATCGATCTCTTTCTGCATTAAGTAACCAACAACAGCAGTATCAACCAAACCTGCAACACCTACGTTGGAGCAGTGTGCTCTGTGAGCGGTTCCAAATGCGTCATTTACAAATACATCACAGATGGAAGCAAGGTCTTTGGAAAAAGCTTCTCCGTTTTTTGTCTCTTCCGGTCTGAAACGAGTATTCTCAAGAAGGATTACATCGCCATCCTTCATAGCCTCTACTGCTGCTTTTGCGTTCGGTCCTACAACTTCCGGATCAGCTGCAAATTTTACTTCCTGTCCTAACAGTTCGGATAAACGTACTGCAACCGGTGCAAGCGTTTTTGTTTTTTTATCTTCCTCTGTTTTTACTTTGCCAAGGTGAGAGCAGAGAATTACTTTGCCTCCGTCAGCAATCAGTTTTTTGATGGTAGGAAGAGCTGCAACGAGACGGTTCTCGTCTGTGATCTTGCCATCTTTTAACGGTACGTTGAAGTCGCATCTGCAAAGAACTCTAAGTCCTTTTACGTTAATATCATCTACTGTTTTTTTATTTAATCCCATGATATTGTCTCCTTATCCTGTTTATATACTTAATTTAGGAAATCTATAAAGATCAAGAAAATATGCATGTCTAATTGAACCTTGTTTGTAACTGATCTATGCATACTTTTCTTATTGCACCGAGCATATGCGAAGCAATTTTCATCTTATGCGTGTGCGCATTTCTAATGGCTCTGCTTTTGATTTGCAACACAAATCAAAAACAGAGTCCGGTCCAAAAGACCGGACCCTGCAGTGAGTCTTTGTTATACTTTATAGAGTGTTGATTATGCTAACTCTGCGAAGTATTTGATTGTACGAACCATCTGGCTTGTATAGCTGTTCTCATTATCATACCATGAAACAACCTGAACCTGAGTTGTTCCGTTGTCTAACGGAAGAACCATTGTCTGAGTTGCATCGAAGAGAGAACCATATGTCATTCCTACGATATCGGAAGAAACGATCTCATCTACGTTGTAGCCGAAGGACTCGTTAGAAGCTGCTTTCATAGCTGCGTTGATCTCATCAACTGTTACGTTGCCTTCAACAACTGCGTTTAAGATTGTTGTAGAACCTGTCGGGGTCGGTACACGCTGAGCAGCTCCGATTAATTTACCGGATAACTCTGGGATTACCAGACCGATTGCTTTTGCAGCACCTGTGCTGTTTGGAACGATGTTAACTGCTGCAGCACGGCTTCTTCTTAAATCGCCTTTTCTCTGTGGTCCGTCAAGTGTCATCTGATCGCCTGTATAAGCGTGGATTGTGCACATGATACCGGATTTGATCTTAACAAGGTCGTTTAATGCCTTTGTCATCGGAGCAAGGCAGTTTGTTGTACAGGAAGCTGCGGAAATAATTGTATCTTCTTTTGTTAATACATCATGGTTTACATTGTAAACAACGGTAGGAAGGTCGTTTCCAGCCGGAGCGGAAATAACAACTTTCTTAGCACCTGCATTGATATGAGCCTGTGCTTTCTCTTTGGATGTATAGAATCCGGAACACTCTAAAACTACGTCTACGTCTAAAGCACCCCATGGGCAATTATTTGCATCTGGCTCTTTGTAGATTTTGATTTCTTTTCCATCAACTGTGATAGAATCTTCTCCAGCAGAAACTGTATCAGCTTTTGCATATTTACCCTGAGAAGAGTCATATTTTAATAAATGAGCAAGCATTTTCGGGCTTGTAAGATCGTTGATTGCTACGATTTCATATCCCTCTGCACCAAACATCTGTCTGAAAGCAAGACGTCCAATACGTCCAAATCCATTAATTGCTACTTTTACTGCCATTTTTTCATTCCTCCTAGAATTAAAATGTATCCGGATCATCCGGTGGTTTATTTTTGGATGTCTCAACTGTTGTCTGTTCATTGATGTCTCATCCAATCTGCTTATATTTTAACGAATATGACTGAGTTTTTCAATAGTTTTCAACCGCTTATTTTAACTTTGTTAATTTTTTCACCATCTTGTTTCTTTTTTTCTCTTTTTTAGCAATTTGTACAAGTTTTACAGATGTTTTTTCACCAGTTTTGATATTATAGTCCAAGTCTCACTCTGTGTTTTTGTATTAATTGCATAAAACTTTTTCCTTTTTTTAGAATTTCGATCATTTTTCCTATTCAAAATGCACGGATTGGATTGACAAAAATGTACTGCTGTGCTTATCATAGTTTCAGGAAACCGCATAACCACGCTGTTTTTCAAAGTTTATATTTTGCACAATATATAATATAAGCCTTATATCACCCTTGAAAGGAGACATTTTCATGCTTTTGGATACACATATGCACACTCATTTTTCCGGTGACAGCAACGCCGATCCTGCTGCTATGGCACGTTCCGCCATCGAAAAAAATCTGGCTGGGATCTGCATTACCGATCACCTTGACTATGATTACCCGGATGAACCGGATTTATTCACCATTGATTTTCCTCAATATGAAAAAGGAATCCGTCAGCTGCAGGCTGATTTTTCTGATTCCCTGAACATCAACTTCGGTATTGAACTGGGATTGCAGCCGCATCTGGCGAAGAAGCACCATGAAATACTACAGGAAATGGATTTTGATTTTGTCATCGGATCCTCCCATGTGGTGCACGGCCTCGATCCATATTATCCGGCTTATTATGAAGGACGCAGCGAGCATGCCGCTTATCTGGAATATTTTGAATCCATTCTGGAAAACATCGCTGCCTTTCATGAATTTGATGTATACGGTCACATTGACTATGTGGTTCGTTACGGACCGGAAAAGAACAAAAATTACAGTTATGACAAATACAAAGATGTCATTGACGAGATCCTGCGGCAGCTTATCGCTCACGGTAAGGGTATCGAGCTGAATATGGCCGGATTCAAATATGGTCTCGGGCACCCAAACCCAACGGAAGAAATCCTGCACCGGTATCGGGAGCTGGGAGGTGAGATCATCACCATCGGTGCTGACGGACATGCCCCAGATCAGATTGCCTGGGATTTCGACAAAGTACCACAGCTGCTGAAAGCGGCCGGCTTTGACTACTTTACGGTCTTCACGAAAAGAAAACCGGAATTTCTTCCGGTTTAAATTCAAGTCGAACGCACGTGAGATTTGGGCGTTTTAACACCCAAATCATTTTTTAAAGTCCCTCAATTTTTTTACGCATTGTTTTAACACCTCAACGGTATCGTCCAATTCTTCCGGTGTATTCTGGATACCCAGGGTAAAACGGATAGCCTCATATGCCTGATGTCCGGCATTTCCGATGGCAAGCTGTACATGAGAAGCCTTTTGTTCCCCGGTGGAACATGCAGAAGCGGATGATACACAGATGCCTTCCAGATCCAGCAATGCCACTACCGCCGGACCGTTTACCCCCGCAATGCTGATATTCACATTGTTTGGCAGACGGTTCCGGCGATCCCCGTTGATACTGCTTCCCGGAATTTCTTCCAGCAGCCGCCGGATAAAATAATCACGCAGCCTGCTTTCATATGCCATCTTTTTCTCCAGAATTGCTGCGGAACAGACCGCCGCCCGTCCGATTCCTACAATCCCCGGTACGTTCTCGGTACCGGCCCGCATCTTCCGCTCCTGTCCACCACCATGGATCATCGGCTGAAGCTTCAGTCCCTTTCGGGCATATAAAAATCCGGTTCCTTTTGGCCCGTTAAATTTATGACCACTGGCAGACAGCAGGTCGATATTATCCTCTTTTACATGAATTGGAATCTGGCCGTATGCCTGCACTGCATCCGTATGGAACAGAACCTGTTTCCGATGGGTGATCTGCCCGATCTGACGTATCGGTTGAATACTTCCGATCTCATTGTTTGCATACATTACAGACACCAGCACTGTATCTGATATGATCGCCCGCTCCACCATCTCCGGCTGTACTGTTCCTTCCTTATTCACCGGAAGATAAGTCACACGCACTCCCTGTTTTTCCAGATTTTTACACGTGTTTAAGATTGCATGGTGCTCAATAGACGATGTCACAATGTGTGGTCTCCTTCGTTTTCCATTTTGCACGGCATAGCGCAATGCCCAGTTATCGGATTCTGTTCCTCCCGATGTAAAATAAATAGTGTCATCTTCCACCCCCAGTGTGTCTGCAATCTGTTCCCGGGCTGTCTCAATGGCGCGCTTACTTTCTTCCCCCAGTTCATATCCGGATGATGGATTGCCATAATATCTGCTGTAATAGGGGATCATCGCATCCAACACTTCCGGAAAAGGCTGCGTTGTGGCGGCATGATCCAAATAAATCAACCGTTTCATATAATCATACCATTCCTTTCGGTTCTGACCGATTTTTCTCTGCATATATTTATAAAAAATCCACAGGCAGAAGAGTCTTCTTTCCAATGAAATCATATGCAAATCCCATGAAACAGAACTTTATATCCGGTACGCTGCTGCTGACACTGACCGGAATTTTAAGCAGGATCATCGGTTTTTATTATAAAATATTCCTTTCCCGCAGAATCGGTGCAGAAGGACTTGGAATTTACCAGCTGATATTTCCGGTATTTGCCCTGATCATCTCTGTATCAGCCGCCGGAATCCAGACTGCGATCTCCCGTTACTGTGCCCAATGCAGACAGAAACGCCAGGCCAGAGCCTATCTGAGTGTCGGACTGTCTGGTTCCCTGCTGCTATCTGCCAGCTGTGTCTGGATCATATGGCACTACGCTCCGCAGATCGGGCTTTCCCTGCTGGAAGATGTCCGGACAGTCCCGCTGCTCCGCATCATGACCCTTTCCCTGCCTTTCGCCTGTATCCACGCCTGCATCAACGGCTACTATTATGGTCGAAAAAAAGCCGTCATCCCGGCTATTTCACAGATTCTGGAACAGGTCATCCGTGTCGCAGGCGTCTGGCTCGTGGCTGACATCCAGATGCAGCGGGGACAGCTTGTGACACCACAGATTGCAGTCTGGGGCATTCTGTTTGGCGAACTTGCTTCCTCTCTTTACTCCGTCACCATGGTCTGCTTTTTTTCAGAACGCACGGAAAATAAAAAGACAGTACCAAATCCATCGGTACCGCCTTCTTCTATCCGGCTGACAAAAATTGCAAAGGATCTGTGCTCTATGGCAGTTCCTCTCACCTGCAGCCGTATTTTGTTAAGTTTATGTCAGAGTGCGGAAGCACTGCTGATCCCGATCAAACTCCGGGATTTTGGTTATGCAAACAGTGATGCCCTGAGCGTCTATGGTATTCTGACCGGCATGGTTTTTTCCACCATTATGTTTCCGTGCGTGCTAAGTAATTCCCTGTCTGTTATGCTGCTTCCGGCCATCGCAGAAGCGAATAGCCGGAAACAGTATAACCTGGTGCAAAAAGCCATCCGGAGAACCACACAGCTGTGTGTCATTCTCGGTCTTGTGTGTACCTCCGGATTTCTGCTGTGCGGAAACTGGATCGGCATCCATCTGTTTCACAACACACTGGCAGGTATTTATGTGCGCACCCTGAGCTGGATCTGTCCGTTTTTATTCCTCGCAAGCACACTGTGCAGCATTTTGCACGGGCTTGGCAAGGCTACCCTCACCATGCTGATCAACCTGGCTGGTGCCGCCATCCGCATTATATTTGTTTTCGCAGGAATCCCCCGCATTGGACTGAGTGCTTACCTCTGGGGCATGCTGGCCAGTCAGATCCTGATCTGTGCGCTCGCATTTTTCTGTCTGCATCATGCACCTGAATATGTGTCTGAGAAGTGAAGCTGAACGCATATTTTTCGGTAAAGCGGACATTCGCAATCCGCT
>NZ_KI271096.1:39538-90853 GCF_000469345.1 Eubacterium ramulus ATCC 29099 | reverse complement strand
AAGCGGGGGAATGCTTATTCTGCGTTCATTCTCCGAAGACTTCTCCCAGACGTTCCATTGCTTCCACGATCATACTGCGGGGACTTGCAATATTGATCCGCATAAACCCTGCCCCCTCCGGTCCGAACATAGAGCCCTCATTAAACCAGATTCTTGCATCTTTCAGGATCTTCGCATTCAGTGCTTCCGCAGACAGTCCATATTCCCGGAAATCCACCCAAAGCAGATAGGTTCCCTCCGGCTCGATGAGATGGACTTTGGGCAGATGCTCTGCCAGATAATCACGGATGTATGTAATGTTTCCCTGCAGATATACTCGTAATTCATCCATCCACTGTGCACCATATTCATATGCTGCCTGGCAGGATACCTGTCCGAACAGGTTTGCATCGGAGTAAAATACTTTGTCCATCTCTGCCTGGAAGGTCTTTCTCAGTTCCGGATTCGGGATCATAATATTGGACAGCTGCAGTTCTGCCAAATTAAATGTCTTACTCGGTGCCGTACAGATCACTGCATTGTCTGCATATTCACTCAGTGTACCAAAACTGGTGTGATGATATCCCTCATATACAAAATCACAGTGAATCTCATCCACGATCATGATGACACCATGCTTTTTACAGATTTCGGCAGCCTGACACAGTTCTTCTTTTGTCCAGACACGGGACACCGGGTTATGCGGGCTGCAAAGCAGAAACAGTTTTACCTGTTCTTCTGTGATCTTGCGCTCCATATCTTCATAATCCATGTGATATTTTCCGTTTTCCATAACCAGTGGATTATTCACCAGTTTTCGTCCGTTTTCTTTTACCACATTGGTAAATGGATGATAAACCGGGCGCTGGATCATAACGCTGTCCCCCTCTTTTGTGTAAGCACGGACTGCTGCTGCCAGCGCAAATACCACACCCGGAGTGACGATCACCCAGTCTTTTTCCACCTGCCATCCAAACCGCTCAGAAAACCAGTTTTTCAATGCATGATAATAGCCGTCACCCAGCATGGAATAACCGTATATACCACGATCTGCCACTTCTTTTAACCGTTCTTTCACTTCCGGAACCGTCTCAAAATCCATATCTGCCACCCAGAGTGGTAACGTATCCGCCGGTAATTTTCTTTTTGCAATCATATCCCATTTATAACAGTCCGTTCCATGACGGTCTACTATTTTGTCAAAATCGTATTTCATACGTCCTCCTTAATCCTCGTCAAACAGAAAACGGAGCGGATATTTACAATCCACTCCGTCATTAAAAAAATAGTTCGCTTTGCTCACTATTTTTTACACTCGTGATAAGTACTCGCCTGTTCTTGTATCAATCTTGATTACGTCTCCCTCATTTACGAATAACGGAACGTACACAGTAGCACCTGTCTCAACAGTTGCCGGTTTTGTAGCACCTGTTGCTGTATCGCCTTTGAAACCTGGCTCTGTCTCTGTAATAACAAGTTCAACGAACATCGGCGGCTCAACTGCGAAGATATCTCCGTTGTGAGCAAGCATTGTAACTGCCTCGTTCTCTTTTACGAACTTCAGAGCATCACCGATTGCATCTGCACTCAGAGCGATCTGATCATATGTCTCTGTATCCATGAAGTAATATAAATCACCGTCATTGTACAGATACTGTTTCTCAGATCTGTCAACGTGTGCTGTCTCTACATCCTCTGTCGGACGGAATGTTTTCTCTACAACACCACCGGTTTTAATATTTTTTAATCTTGTTCTGATAAAAGCTGCGCCTTTTCCAGGTTTTACGTGCTGGAAATCATCTACTCTGTATACATTGCCTTCCAGCTCGATTGTAACACCTTTTCCGATTACCTTTCCTGCGTTTGCCATTCAAAAATCCTCCTTGTATGTTAAGACTCTCGGTCTTTTCTTCTATTACCACAAATATATGGTAATTATTACTTCTATCTATTCTATATGAAAAACCGTGATTTTTCAACCTTTTTATAGACTATTCCTCAATTTTATGGATCATATCGATACGTGTCTGATGACGGCCACCCTGGAATTTGGCATCCAGCCATGCATCCACAATTGCTTTTGCAGTCTCACTGCCTACAATTCTGGCACCGAAAGCAATGATATTTGCGTTGTTATGTTCTTTTACGAGACGGGCTGTTACCGGCTCGGAACATACTGCCGCACGTACCCCTTTTACTTTGTTTGCAGCGATGGAGATACCGACACCGGTTCCACAGATCAGCACACCACCGTCCGCTTCACCTGCTGCTACCATACGTCCGGCTTTCTCGCCGTACTCCGGATAATTACAGCTGTCATGTGTATCTGTACCGATATTGATCACCTCATGACCTTTCTCTTCCAGATATGCCTTGATCTCATTTTTCAGTTCTACTGCTGCATGGTCATTACCAATTACAAGTTTCATTGTTCTTCCCTCCGTTTTTTCATTTATCCTAGGATTGATTCCTGTCACCGATATCATTTTCATATTCACTGTTTATGTCCGTGACAATCATTTCTCACTCTAATATACTTTTATGTGTCTTTCTGTATCTGCGGTAACCGATCAGCACAATGGCTTCCAACCGCCGTTTTAAAACAATCTGAATTTCTTCCTTCCAGTGGATTTTCTTTACCATTATGGATGGAATTCCTGTCCGATTGGCACCAAACACATCGGTAAACATCTGATCTCCGATAAAAATCGTATTGCCCTTCTCCGTATGCATCTGCTCCATAGCTTTCTCATAATTTTTTGTTGATGGCTTATGCGCATCATAAATATACAGAGAATGCACAGCATCCGCAAATGGTTTTACCCGCGGCTCCTGATTATTAGAAATCAGGCAGGTGGCAAATCCAATCTCATGCAGATGTGCAAAAAGCTGTTTCGCCTGATCATTTGCAGGTGCTCCATGTGTTACCAATGTATTATCAATATCAAAAATCAATCCCCGGTATCCGGACCGGTACAACCGGTCAAAATCAATCTCATATGTAGAGGATACATACAGATCCGGATAAAATTTTTGAAACATAAACCACCTCCGTATTACATGCATAAATTGATGTTTGGGTTAAAAGATGCCATACGAATTGTTTCGTACTCCCACAAGTCTAACCTCATAAATTTTATTTATCCAACACTTTTTTTAGTTCTTCCACAAACGAATTTACATCTTTGAACTCCCGGTAAACCGATGCAAATCTCACATATGCCACTGCTTCCAGATCCTTGAGCTTATCCATCACCAATTCCCCGATGACACTGCTTGGGATTTCTTTTTCTTCCATATTGAAGATTTCAGTCTCCACCTCATCAATAAGCTGATTGATCTGGTTAACGGACACCGGGCGTTTGTGGCAGGCGCGCAGTACACCATCCTCGATTTTTGAACGGTTATACTGTTCTCTGGTATTGTCTTTTTTTATAATGATCAGCGGAATGGTCTCCACCTTCTCATAAGTCGTAAATCTCTTTGCACAATCATCACAAAGTCTTCTCCGGCGGATGGAATAATTATCATCTGCCGGTCTGGAATCAATGACTCTTGTATTATCGCTGCTGCAATAAGGGCATTTCATCGCTCTTTTCCTCCGTATTTATAAAATTGCTTAAAGTTTACGCAGACATTTTTCTGCACAAATGTCTACCAGTATTACATCCGGTCCGATCCGAACAATTTTTTTCCAGTCTATGACATATTCCGTGTCACAGCCTACCAGATGAAACCACTTCGGAGGTCCCTTTATGATCATCGCACATATCTGTCCACTGCATTCATCAAATTTCAGATCACAGACACATCCCAGACATTTGCAGTCAGAGACATTGATAACCTCTTTTTTTGAAAATTCACATAAACGCATCCTGCACTTCCCGGATTTTTTTGTTCTTTTATCTTATTCATAGTTGCCAGGAACGTGCATATGATACTGTTTTATGAAGCTATGCTGCTGATGCATCAGATTATTTTTTTATATACGCTTATTCTCTTGTGAACTACCCATTGTTTAAAGCCAATAGGCATCCTGCTTCAATCGTTTTATACATTGAAACGGAACAGGATCACATCGCCGTCCTGTACCACATATTCTTTTCCTTCCAGTCCTACCAGACCTTTTTCACGGGCTGCAGCCAGTGAGCCGCACTCCAGGAGATCTTTGTAGTTTACAACCTCGGCACGGATGAATCCGCGCTCAAAATCAGTATGGATCTTTCCGGCTGCCTGCGGAGCTTTGGTTCCTTTTTTGATGGTCCATGCTCGTGTCTCATCCTCACCTGCAGTCAGATAACTCAGCAGACCAAGTAAGCTGTAACTTGCCTTGATCAGTTTTTCCAGACCGGACTGTTTCAGTCCCAGATCTTCCAGGAACATTGCTTTCTCATCATCATCCAGTTCCGCGATCTCCTGCTCAATCTGTGCACAGATAACAAATACTTCAGAGCCTTCCTCTGCAGCCAGTTTGCGTACATTTGCCACATGCGGATTGTTTGCGCCGTCATCAGCCAGATCATCCTCGGATACGTTGGCAGCATAAATCACCGGTTTTGCAGTCAGCAGATTGTAAGAAGCAAACCATTCCTGATCATCTTCATCATCGCCTACCTCAAAGGTTTTTGCCAGCTGACCGTCCTCCAGATGTGCTTTGATCTTCTCTAACAATTCCAGCTCTTTTGCCAGTTTCTTATCCATTCTGGCACCTTTGCTTGTTTTGGCGATACGGCGCTCCAGAATTTCGATATCAGAAAAGATCAGCTCCAGATTGATGGTCTCAATATCACGGGCCGGATCTACACTTCCGTCTACATGAACAACATTTGGATCCTCAAAGCAACGTACCACATGTACAATTGCATCTACTTCACGAATGTTTGCCAGAAACTGGTTTCCGAGTCCCTCACCTTTGCTGGCTCCTTTTACCAAGCCTGCAATATCTACAAACTCAATAACAGCCGGTGTCACTTTCTTGGAATGATACATATCTCCCAGTAATTTCAAGCGCTCATCCGGTACTGCTACGACACCCACATTCGGGTCAATGGTACAAAACGGATAGTTTGCTGACTCAGCACCGGCTTTTGTCAGTGAATTGAACAGGGTACTTTTTCCTACGTTTGGCAGTCCCACGATTCCTAATTTCATTTTCTCTATTTCCTCCTAATTTCAGCTTCTTTCATAAGAAGCCCCAATACAGTACCTTGTATTATACCATAGCATTTTATCTTTGTGAATATTCATTTTCATCTAATCTCCTGTCAATGCACCTCATTCATAAACCTAAAAAGCGCCGTATTGCTACGACGCTTTTGTCTTTCATAGAAGCTATTCTGTGAGATAACTGATACAGCTATGTGCTGCCACATTTCCTTCTCCCACTGCTTTTGTATACTGATACGGACGACCGGTGCAGTCTCCCGCTGCAAAACAGCCGGGCAGATTTGTTTTCTGGGTGCGATCCACTTTGATATGTCCATTCTCAATCTCTAATCCGGAAACGAGTTTGGAGGGCGCAATAGCATTGCGCAGACAGAAAATGCCGTCAAGCTCCAACACCTTTCCGCTTTTTAACACGAGACCGGTTACCCGGTCACTGCCCTTTATTTCCAACGGAAAGTCTTTCGAAATCGTAACATTCTCTTTTTTTATCTGACTGTCTGAAAACATTGGAAAATAAGTTACCTTTGCTGCCAGATCTGCCAGGTATTCTACTTCATGCTCATATTTTGGATCATTACACAGTACTGCGATTTCCTTATCCTTATAGAACATACCATCGCAGGTAGCGCAATAACTGACACCCCTGCCAAGTAACTCGTCTTCACCCTTCAGCAGTTTTGCTGTCATCACACCCATGGCAAGGATCAGTGTTTTTGCCTCGTAGACTTCATTGTCTGCCAGTACCATGTAATACGTTCCGACTGACATAACATTTGTCACTGTCTTTTCTGTAATATCCAGACCGGCGCTCTGTATGTGATCTGTAAAACGAGAAAACAATTCCTGTCCGGTCAGCTCCGGAAATCCCGGATAATTTGTAATTTTTTCTGCTTTCTGCACTTTATCACTCAGATTTTTGGAACCGAACCATACAAAACTTTTTTTGTAAGTTTTCAGGTTCAATGCTGCAGATAAGCCTGCCGGACCGGTTCCGATAATAATACAATCATACATGTTTGCGCTACCTCCGTAATTCTTTTCCTCAACTTAATCACATTTTTTTCTTCTGTAAATCACAGAAACCACAGTTCTTCTTTCGTCGTTGAAATCGACGCCGCACCTGCATCCAATGCAGCAATAATATCCTCTTTATCGGAAATCAGACCGCCTGCGATCACCGGAACGGACAGTGTTTCTGCCATCTGGCGGATAACCTTTGGCATAACACCGGGCATCAGTTCCACACAATCCGGACGAATCGCTTTTGTACATTTTTCCACATTCTCATAGGCTGCGGAATCAATAACAAAAAAACGGTGCACGGTGTATAACCCAAGTTCTTTTCCACGGCGGATCTGTGGCTGTTTTGTGGAAATGATTCCATCCGCATTTGTTTCTTTTCGAATATAA
Organism: Eubacterium ramulus ATCC 29099; assembly: GCF_000469345.1. Lineage (GTDB taxonomy): Bacteria > Bacillota > Clostridia > Lachnospirales > Lachnospiraceae > Eubacterium_I > Eubacterium_I ramulus. The sequence continues at coordinate 84,298 of NZ_KI271096.1, read as the reverse complement.
TCCACACTGATCTCACGACTGGAAAGTCCATTCACCAGATCCATGTGTACAAATGCAAGTTTCCCTGCGGATTTAACATGATCTACGATTTCTGAAATGGTGCAGACATCTCCGAATAAAATAAATACGATGCCACTCTCGGACTGACAGCAGCGTGCCAGTCCCTCCCTGTCTCTTGCCGCTGCGATCACCGGACAATCTTCCAACTGTTCCTGAAATGAATTCTGAAGCATGCGTTTCTCCTGTCTTCTTCCCTCTGACTGATACTAATAGCGATTTGTGTCCGCTGCCATCTGTAAAAATGGGGCATCACACTTCCGACATTTTTACTGACGTTTTTCAATAATAAATAAATAACTTCCGTTTTTCTCCTGAATGCAGAATTCCTGCGCCAGACGGAACTGTGGATGCAGACGCAGCTGCTTTTTCACAAGACCCATCTCTCTGGAGAAAAAGATCATGCGGCCATCCTCTGTCAGTACCTCATCGGATTTTTCAAAAAATCTGCGGTACAACACATCCAGTTCCGGTTTTGTCAGATTGCCAGCCGGAAGATCTGTGACGATCTCGTCAAATTTATAGTCATGCACAAAATCAAAATAATCACGATTGATATAATTTATCTGCATTCCTGCAATTTTGCTGTTCACCCGTGCTTTTTCAACAGCCTCCCCGAAACTGTCAATGCCATAAGCATTTCGTGCCGGCACCAGAAACCGGCGCTCGATCAGTAATGTTCCTACACCGCAGAACGGATCCAGAATCTGTGCATGCTCCTTCAGATACGGTTTTGCCAGTGCCAGCAGCCCTGCTGCCATAGTTGGTTTCATGCTGGCTGCCACATAATATCTGCGGTAGTCAAACCGGTGATCCGGCAGAGTATACAGCTTAAGCAGCGGTACAAATCCACCCTCACGGTTCTGCAGCAGACGAATTTCAACTTCATAGTGGGAAGTAGAATTGATCAGCTTTCGTGCAAAAGCCTTCTCAATGGCTGCTGCTGTCTGTCTGGAAAAACTGCTCCGCTCCTCAAGAGCCATTCCGCCGGACACACCGATCCGAAAATAGAACGGTGCTTCTCCCTTATGTGTCTCTGCAAGGATCTGCAGCAGATCCGAACCTGCCAGCTGCGCTGCCAGGGTTTCCGGTTCAGAAGACAGGACATGTTTCTCTGTCTGTGTATGAATGACAAAAAGCAATTCCTGAAACATACGGATCTTCATCGTATCTTCAAAATCAGATACTATGGTACGGACTCCGGATTTCAATATTTTTTTCTTTCCGGTCACTTGCTCTGCCAGCACATCCCGAAATGCCGGCAATGTTAAAAGCAACACTTCACTGGAACGATTCCATCCGTTAAACGTATGTTTTTTCACGCCTTTTTTCTGAAGGATCAGTTCCTGCAATGCATGCAGTTCTGCCTGGGTATGCTTCTTTTCCTCTTCCGGAGCATCATATTCTGCCAGTTCCTGCAACCGCTCTTCCAGCTGAGGCAGATACTCGCTGCAGTCAATCGCAGAAAGTGCCTGTACATAAGCTTCCCGGACAAACAATTTGTCCTCTTCCTCATAAGCATCCATCAGCACATCCAACGCATCCTGACAATGTAATTCGCCGAGAATAGCTACCGCATTTTTCCGCACCTTCGGGTCTTCATCCACCAGGCATTTCATAATTTCATCCAGACGGTTTCCGGTCATGGTGAGAAACACCTTTTTCTTTGCTTCATCTTTCAATTCTTTTTTCAGGGCAATCAGACTTGCTCTGCGGTCTGTCCCTTTTTTTATTTTTTCATAAAGTTCTCTCATCCATTTTCTCCCGTGTTTTGTGTTCCTGTATTGTTTTCTCCTGCCTGGATCGCTGTATCCACATCTGCCTTAAACTGCTGCCAGGCATCCTCATGCTCCACATAATACAGCGGGCAGAGTTTTCCGGTCACATCATAATGCCGGATCACTTGTTCTGACGTCAGTCCGAATTTGTTGCACAGCCATGCTGTCAGACGTATCACGGACTCATAAGTCTCCCGGTTAAAGGATCCGTCATCCTTTTCGTAACAACATTCAATGGACAGGGTATCACTGTTTCTGTCATTAGAAGCATAGGCAATCTCTGCCGTCGGTATACACTGCACGATTTCACCTTCCAGACCAACAATAAAATGCGCACTGGCTTTTGTCGTATGCGTATCTTTCAGATTTTCAAAGTAGTTCCGGTTTGCGATCGCTGTTGCTCCCGGATTGGCTGTATAATGGATCACGATACCGTTTACCTGTGTCAGAGCCGTCCCCGGTCGTGAGTACGGATTGACTGTCAGCAGTTCCACATCCAGATCCGGCCGGCTGCCATCGATGGCAGAAAGTCCTGACATCTGCTGTGCCGCATTCTGCGTCTTCTGATGCTGTGCCACACCGAAAATCACAAGAAGAATCACGATCAGCATTCCCAATGCCATCCAGACCCTGGACAGATCATACCGCTTCTTTCTATTTTTTCGTTTCTTTTTCTTAGTTGTGCTTTTCTGTACCTTCTTCTGTACTGCCATCGTCTCTGATTTCCTTCATCTGCCAAACTTCGCTCTATGTCAAACGATATCCCGTTTTATCAGTTGTTTTTAAAATAATTACGTGCTGTCTCCAGTGTCTGTGCCAGTTGTTCCTGCGTATGTGCCGCAGAGATAAACATTGCCTCAAACTGCGCCGGAGCCAGGTAAATGCCATGATTCTGCATATAATTGCAATAATCCGCATATGCCTTTGTATCTGAGGTCTTGGCAGTCTCATAATCATATACTTCCTGTGTAGTACAGAACATACTTCCCAGAGAACAGATATGGTTTACCTGATATCCTCTGCCGCTCTCATCCACGATTTTCTGCAGTTCTGAAAAGAAAGAATCGGCGGTTTTATTTAATTTTGTATATACTTCCGGATGTTCTTTTAAATAAGTCAGCTGTGCAATACCTGCTGCCATCGCCACCGGATTGCCGCTTAATGTTCCTGCCTGATACACAGCTCCCACCGGAGATACCATTTCCATAATTTCCCTGCGGCCACCGTAAGCACCTACCGGCATACCTGCACCGATGATTTTTCCAAAAGTAGTCAGATCCGGTGTCACACCAAAATGTCCCTGTGCTCCGTCTGCCTGCATACGGAATCCTGTAATTACTTCGTCAAAAATCAGCAGCGAACCATATTTGTCACAGATATCACGCAATCCCTGTAAAAATCCTGGTTTTGGTGGAACCGTACCCATATTTGCTCCCACCGGCTCCACAATGATCGCCGCAATCTGCTCACCATACCGGTCAAAACAGTCCTGCACGCTCTCCAGTGAGTTATAATCTGCTGTTACAGTATCCGCTGTGCAGCCGGCCGGAACGCCCAGAGAATCCGGGACACCTGCTGTCATGACACCGGATCCGGCTTTTACAAGCAACGCATCGGAATGTCCATGATAACAACCGTTAAATTTGATGATTTTGTCTCTGCGTGTAAATCCGCGAGCCACACGCACGGCACTCATCACAGCCTCCGTACCGGAGTTTACCATACGCACCATATCAATAGATGGAACCATACTGCAGACCAACTTTGCCATATCTACTTCAATAGATGTCGCTGCACCGTAGCTTAATCCGCGTTTTGCATACTCCAGCACTGCATCCAGCACCAGCGGATGGTTATGTCCCAGGATCATCGGTCCCCAGGATCCGATAAAATCAATGTATTCGTTATCATCCTCATCCCACATCAGCGCTTTATCTGCTTTTTTGATAAAACGCGGTGTGGATCCGATCGATCCGAACGCACGGACCGGAGAATTAACGCCACCCGGAATATATTGTACGGCTTCTTTAAAAAGTGCTTCTGATTTTGTGATTGCCATTATCCGATTCTCCCTTCATCCATGCATTTTGCAAGTTCTTCTGCAAAATAAGTAATATAAATATCGGTGCCTGCGCGGAATGCAGATACTGCCATCTCACACATAATGGCAGTTTCATCGATGAAACCTGCTGCTGCAGTCGTTTTTACCATAGAATATTCTCCGCTGACACTGTACGCTGCCACCGGAATATCCGTCATATCCTTTACTTCACGGATCAGATCACCATAAGCCATGGCCGGTTTTACCATAACGATATCTGCGCCCTCCAGCACATCCTGATCCACTTCCTTTAACGCTTCTCTGCGGTTGTGATAATCCATCTGATACGTCTTACGGTCACCAAATGCCGGTGCGGACTCTGCTGCATCACGGAACGGTCCGTAAAATGCAGAAGCAAATTTTGCAGAATATGCCATGATCGGTGTATTGATATATCCGTTTTTATCCAGAATTTCACGGATTGCACCGACTCTGCCATCCATCATATCGGAAGGTGCCACCATATCTGCTCCCGCCTGTACCTGAGACAGCGCCGTCTTCTGCAACAGTTCCAATGTCTTATCATTGTCCACATCATGACCGCAGAGCACACCGCAGTGACCATGGGACGTATACTCGCACATGCACACATCACCGATCATATACAGATCCGGGAACAGTTCTTTTGCTTTGCGGAAACCCTGCTGCACAATGCCATCCTGTGCATACGCACCGCTTCCCAGCTCATCCTTGTGATCCGGGATTCCAAAAAGCATGACACCGCCGATCCCTGCTTTACTCAACTGCTCCAGTTTTTCCTCCATACGATCCACACTGTAACGGTACTGTCCCATCATGGATGGGATCTCCTCCTTAATATTTGTTCCTTCTACAATAAACATCGGATAGATCAGAGAAGATTTATCCATTCTGGTCTCCCGAACCATTTTTCTTAAATTTGCACTTGTCCGCAATCTGCGGGGACGATTGATCATTTCCACTTTTATTTCCTCCTCATGCTCGCCTGTCTGTCATTCCTGTCCTACTGTTCTTCTATTGCTGAAACAATGGCATCCACAGTCGCTTCTGCTGCCACACAGACATTAGTAAATCCAGCTTTTTCTGCTGCTTCTTTTGTCTGTGCACCAATGCAGACAGCCTGCAGACGGCTGATGTCCGCATCTGCCATCATTTTTCTGAAACCACGTACCGTAGAAGCACTGGTAAATACAATCATTGCTTCTTCTTTTGTCAGATCCGGCAGTTCCACCACCGGTGATTCCTTCTCTATGGTATCATAAATCGGCAAATCTGCAATCGTAACTTTTTTCTGTGCCGTAATTTCCCCGATCAGAGCCTGACTACCAAGTCTTGCCCGTGGAATCAGGATCCGGTCACCGTCTTTGCAGTCCGCTCCAACACACTTTCCAAGATGCACCGCATCATAAATCTCCGGCATCAAATCTGCCATCAGTCCGTAGTTCTGCAGACGGCTGGCTGTGCCGGCTCCGATTACCGCAATCTTTCCGGCACAAAACCGGCGGATATCCATCTTTTTTTCCCGCAGCAGTGCAAAAAAGCAGTCTACTCCGGAAGGTGATGTAAATACGAGATACTGATAGCTCTCCAGCTCCTCCAGGGCAGCTCCCTGCTCCGGCAGTTCCTCTGCCCGATATGGTGCAATGGAAATCGTCGGCAGTTCCAGCACTTCCGCACCCAGGCTGCGCAGACGCTGTGAAATTTCTTCCTGACGTTCCCTCGGACGTGTCACAATGATCTTTTTGCCAGACAATGGCAGCTTTTCATACCATGCAAACTGATCCGCCAGTGCGCACACTTCTCCGATCACAATGATAGCCGGTGTCATCAGCGGATGTTCATGCAGTTCCTCCGGCAGTTTTTCCAGTGTGCTCACCAGCCTTGCCTGACGTGACGTGGTTCCCCGGCTCAGCAGTGCCGCCGGTGTATCTTTTGCTTTTCCGGCATGCATCAGTCCGTCACAGATATCCCCCAGGGCAGATACTCCCATTAAGAATACCAGTGTTCCCTCCAGTTTTGCCAGTGTGGCAAAATCCAGTTCCAGCGGTTCGTCTTTCTTTTTATGTCCTGTAATAATATGTACACTGGAAGCAAAATCCCGATGAGTAATCGGAATTCCGTTATATGCCGGCACTGCAATGGCAGATGTCACACCCGGAACCACCTCATATGGAATCCCATGCTCTGCCAGAAGGGTCAGTTCCTCCCCACCTCTGCCAAAAAGAAACGGATCCCCGCCTTTTAAACGCACGACCCGCTTTCCTTCCTGCGCCTTACGCAGTAACAGCCGGTTCATCTCCTCCTGTGGCATCGTATGATTGCCGGAACGCTTTCCCGCATCAATTTTTTCTGCTGTATCCGGCATCATCAGCAAAATGCTGTCACCCACCAACCGGTCATACACCACGACTTCTGCCTGTTCCAATACGCGTTTTGCTTTTACCGTCAGCAGTTCCGCATCTGACGGGCCGGCTCCTACCAGCCAGACTTTCCCCTGATTCATCTATTTTTCCTCCTGTTTCTGACATAATTCTTTCAGTCTGCGGGCCAGCATGATACCGAGATGTTCCGCCTCGGAAACCGGTGCTTCCTCTACCGCAGTCTCTGCTTTTCCACTGCACTCTTCATAATACAGTCCCCGCAATACTACGGTATCTCCTTTCACCACCGCATGCGCTGCAATAGGCGAGGAACAGCCTCCGTCCAGTTCCCGGATAAAGGCACGTTCACATACAGATGTCACATGGCTTTCCTCAGAACAGAAGCCACGCAGAAAACCGTAGTCTTCTCCTGCCCGGCCCTGCAGTGCCAGTACGCCCTGGCCGGCTGCCGGGATCATTTCCTCCACAGAAAAATACCGGCTGATACGTTGCTCCAACCCCAGCCGCTTCAGTCCGGCTGCTGCCAGAATCGTAGCCGCATACTCACCGGAATCTACTTTTGCCAGCCGTGTATACACATTTCCCCGGATCGGTGCAAAGGTTGCCTCTGGATACATGGCCTGAAACTGCAGCATTCTTCGGCGGCTGGAACAACCCACCGGTTTTGAAAAATCAAGTTCTGCGACTCCCTCCGGCAGTACCAGAACATCTCTTGGATCTTCCCGTTTGGAAAAACCGATCAATGGAAGTTCCTCCGGAATCTGCGCCGGCATATCTTTCAGGCTGTGCACGGACATATCACTGCGTCCATCCATCAAAGCCGCATCCAGTTCCTTTACAAACAACCCTTTTCCACCGATCTGATCCAGATTCCGATCCAGGATCCTGTCTCCGGTCGTTTTCATTGTCACAAGTTCCGGTGTATATTCCGGACAGTTTTCTTTTATATAATCCATCACCATCTCGCTTTGTACCACAGCCAGACGGCTCTCCCTGCTTCCTACTCGAATGTTTTTCATGTTCCTGACTCCTGCTTCACTGATTTTTTTCTTCACTGCCAGTTCTGCCTGCTGACATCTCTTTCCTCTGATATTCAGATTCTTTGCTGTCCTGCTTTTCAGCTCTGTCTATATTCCGGTTCTCAGTCCCCAGTGTTTCTCTGATCCTGGCACTGATCTCCCGTACGTTCCGATGATCACTGTCATTTGATGTAACACCCACAACGATATTATCTTTCTCGATCAATGCCGGAAACCGGAAATCACACAACGTCTGATCGGATGCCACACTGACGCGGATACCATGCTTTTTACACTCCTCCCAGATGCTATGATCTGTCTCAGGACTATCCGTAGCGGCCAATACGATATCATATCCATTTGTCATACCCGGTGTAAATTTTTTCTGCTGCAGGCAGACATATTCCTGTCCATACTGTGCCTGCAGTGCCTGAAATTCTGCACGGATATCCGGTGCCACCACCGTAACCCTGGTTCCAAAACGCAGCAGTGCAGATGTCCTGCGCAATGCAATGATACCTGCACCCACCACCAGCACCCGATATTCCGAAATATCTACAAAAAACGGAAAATATCTCTGCTCCTTTTCCATCGGATCACTCCTTTTTCCACACCTGTCCCAGTGCATCCAGACACTCACGCATCACATCGCTGTCTGCATGATCCCGCACGCCAAACAGCATCTTCTGGAACACTTTTGCAGCTGTCTGCTCCACCGCATCGGCCAGCTGATGACAGACTTCCGGTGCAAACTGCATCTCATGAAAGGTTTTTCCCATCCGCCAGCTGACATCCTGTGCCGCCAGTGTTCCCAGTTCGCGTATCTCCGGAATCATATCTTTACACTCATACCAGGATACAAATTCTGCGACTTCCTCTTCCACCAGTGTCTTTGCAGCTTCAATCGAAGCACTCTGCTCCTCTGATACACCGGTTCCGGTCTGAAAATCATCGATGTTATAGACTTCCGTCTGCGGAAGTTCTCCGATACAAGGATCAATATCCCGTGGAACGGCCAGATCGATCAGCGTCAGTGCACCTGTCAGATTCAGTTCCTGTATTTTATCTTTTTCCAGTGTCAGATTCGGACTGGACGTTGCTGATACTACATACCGGCACTCCGGTATTTTCTCATAACGCTCTCCATAATGGATCCTTGCACATCCTTCCGGGATCTGCACCTGGCCGCTGCGATACTGTCGTACCGTTACCGTAACAAAAGCCCCCCGCTCCCGGAAAGCCCGGGCTGTCAGTCTGCCCATTTCGCCGTTTCCAATCACCAGACACTGTGTACCCCCGAAGGTATGCCCTTCCTGTTCCAACTGTGCAAGAGCTGCCGCAATCGCTGATGTATTCCCTCTCGGAATAGCTACCTGGGTCTTGATCTTCTTTCCAACAGTAACTGCCATGCGAAACAGCGTCTTTAATACGGTATCTGCCACATTACACAATCTTGCATATTCCAGTGCTTCCCGCACCTGCGTCAGAATCTGATCCTCCCCGATAATTCTGGATTTGAGTCCTCCGGTCAGCAAGAAGAGGTGACGTACTGCATCCTCCCCGCTCCGCCTGCAAAACAAATGCTGCAGTTCATCCTGTGCTGTCTGCGGAATCTCCCGGATATGACAGAAAATCCGGTACAGATCAATATCCTCTTCTTTTTGCAGGGATACATACAACTCTGTCCGGTTACAAGTGGACAGCAACACGCAGCCACCCACGCCCTGCTGCCGGATGACTGCCTCCATCAATTCCTTCTGCTTTGCTTTTGTCAGTGAAAACAGCTCACGTTCCGCAACGGTCGCCCTGCTGTGATCAATTCCCATCATCTGTATCTTTCTCATGGTTTCTTTGCACCTCTGCTACTGTCAAGATTATATAATAAGGCATTGCAGATGGCCGCTGCCACATTGCTTCCGCCTTTCCGGCCCCGTGCCACGATATAAGGCACATCTGTTTCCATGATTAATTCTTTTGCCTGCACCACATTCACAAAGCCCACCGGAACACCGATGATCAGCGCCGGTTTCAGTTTTCCCTCTGTGATCAGTTCATGCAGCCGGATCAGTGCCGTCGGTGCATTTCCCACTGCAAAGATCAACGGTCCATTCAGATTTGCCGCCTTGTCAATACTTGCCGCTGCTCTCGTACAGCCTTTCTCTTTTGCGATTGCTGCAACATCTTCGTCCGAAATAAAATTATATGCCTGGCCGCCCAGATTCTCCAGCGCCCGCTTATTGATCCCGGACCATGCCATTTTCGTATCCGTGATAATGGAGGCTCCCTGTTTCAGTGCATCTGTGGCACGCTCCAGTGCATCCTCTGAAAAAGTCAGTGTCTGCGCATAATCGAAATCCGCACTGGTATGAATCACTCTCTTTATAATATGTGCCTTATCTGCCGGCAGGGAAATCCCCATCTCTGCCAGCTCCTGTCCAATAATCTCCATACTCCGTTTCTCTATGTCCATTGGTTTTACATGTTCAAACTCCATGTTTTTCTCTCCTGCCTGTATCTATTTCAATCTGATTTGTCATTGTATTGATTTATACGCCTGCTTCCACGATCCGGTAGATTGCTTCCATATCCAGATACTGACGCAGGATCGCTGCCATCTTGTCATACTGCTGTTCTTTATAGGCCGCATAATCAATCTGTGCCAGTCCTTCCGGATCAATCCCCTTGCGCTCTGCCAGTGCACGCACTACCGCATTTACCACATCCATGCTGTCAAAAATGCCATGGACATAGGTACCATAGACATTCTCTCCCATGGCACCCTCGGATTTTCGCTCCCAAACTGCAGGTTCTCCCTGCTGCCGGTTCGTATCATGAATCTCCGTCAATGTATCTGTACCCTCTTTTCCGATACTCTGTCCCATGTGGATTTCATATCCGCTAAAAGCCACACCGGAAAGTGCCTGTAAAATGCCATGGACACTGCCAAAAGTTCCATCCACCCGGGTTCTCGTTTTCTCTTCTGTGAAAACCGTGCGCATCGGAAGCAGTCCCATGCCACGCATGCTGCCGCCTTCTTCCACTCCGTGCGGATCCTCCAGATATTCACCAAGCATCTGATAACCGCCACAGATGCCGAAAACCGGACAGCCGGAAGCATGTGCTTTGAGCACAGACGCTTCCACACCTGACTGACGCATCCAGGCCAGATCATGCATGGTATTCTTGGTACCCGGTATCAGAATGAGATCCGGATGGCCCAGCTGTGCCGCACGGAATATATAACGCACGGATACACCCGGAATACTTTCAAAAATATTGAAATCCGTAAAATTGGAAATCCGTGGAAGCCGGATCACTGCCAGATCAATCTGACCAATCTCCTTATGGTCACTCATGCGTTCACTGAGACTGTCCTCATCTTCCACATCAATGTCCATGTACGGTGCCACACCTACCACAGGCTTCCTGCAAAGCTGCTCCAGCATCTCGATTCCCGGATCCAGAATGCTCTTATCTCCCCGGAATTTATTGATCACCAGTCCTTTGACCAGCCGTTTTTCCTCTTCCTCCAGCAACATCATCGTGCCCGCCAGCTGTGCAAACACACCACCACGGTCGATATCTCCTACCAGAAGTACCGGTGCATTCGCCATCTTTGCCATTCCCATATTGACGATATCATCATTTTTCAGATTAATCTCCGCCGGGGAGCCAGCTCCCTCCAGCACAATGATATCTGCCTGTTCTTCCAGGGCATGATACGCCTTCATAATATCCGGCACCAGCTGTTTTTTATATTTGAAATAGTCCCGTGCACTCATGGTAGAGAGTACCTCCCCATTGACGATCACCTGGGAACCAGTATCATTCGTCGGTTTTAATAAAATCGGATTCATGAGAACGGATGGCTCGATTCCTGCCGCCTCCGCCTGCATGACCTGTGCGCGTCCCATCTCCAGACCTTCTCTGGTAATAAAGGAATTCAGCGCCATATTTTGTGACTTAAAGGGTGCCACACGATACCCATCCTGCTTAAAAATTCTGCACAGTCCTGCCGCCAGCAGGCTCTTGCCTGCATTTGACATGGTTCCCTGTACCATAATCGATTTTGCCATCCTGTTACCCCTCTCTCTGCTCCAATTCTTGCAATGCCTGCAAAAATGCCCGGTTATCTGCTTCTCCACGCACTGCGATCCGGTAAAAACCTTCTGTCAGTCCATCATAATTGCCACAGTTGCGTACCATAAATCCGGCACGATACATCCGTGTATCAAATCCCGGTGCTGCCCGGAAAAAAATATAGTTTGCCGCCGAACCGTATACTTTCGCCCCCGCTGCCTCCAGACCTGCAAGCAGTAGTTTTTTCTGTTCGGTGATCATCTGTCTGCTCACCGCCACAAATTCCTGTTCTCTTGCAGCCGCGATTCCCGCAGCCTGAGCCGGAACCGATACGTTCCAGGGCTGGGTCACCTGTTCCATCCGCCGGATCAACTCCGTGTCACTGCAGATGCCATACCCGAGCCGCAATCCGGCCATGCCATACATTTTTGTAAATGCCCGCAGCACAAACAACTTCGGATTCTCTTTTACCCGCGGCAGCAGTGTATGCACACTGCCCTCTTCCAGAAAATCATGAAAACATTCATCCAGCAGCAGACAGGTGTCTGTTTTCTGACAATAGTCTGCCACCTGTTCCAGTACCTCCCGGTCAATCAGTTGTCCGGTGGGATTATTCGGATTGCACAAGCATACCATATCCGTATCCATCGGAATTTCATTCACAAAACGCTTCTGAAGACAGAATGCCTCATCTTCCTTTAAAAGGATCTCACTTATCTGGCATCCCACACTCTCCAGTGCCTGCCGGTACTCATAAAAAGAAGGAATCGGGAGCAGTGCTTTTTGCGGCTTTAATGCCAGCACCAGAGAAAAAATCACATCCGCTGCCCCGTTTCCGCAGAAAATCCATTCTGCAGGAACATTTTCTTTTTCTGCAATGGCCGCCTTCAGTTCCTCACACTGTGGATCCGGATAGCAGACCGATGCATCAATAGCATCCTTTGCGGCCTGACGGACGGACTCCGGCATCCCCCGGAAATTAATATTTGCAGAATAATCCACCACTCCCTGATTGCGGTAAATATCTCCACCATGCTTATGCATTGGTCACACCTCTTTCTATTTCATCTGTGTTGTTTTTCTTTTTTACAGAAGCAACAACAGCAGGATTATTTTTATTCCATTGAATACGATCATGCCAAGCGCACTCGCCGCATACAGCAGCCGGTTTGCCCGGGCAATATCCGCAATCTCCACCGGACGGATCGGATCCCCGATGGTTGGTTTCTCATGTTTTTTTCCAAAATACCAGGCATCGCCCGCCAGCTGGACCTGCAATGCCCCTGCCATGACAGATTCCGTCTGTGCTGAATTCGGACTGGCATGACACAGCCGGTCACGTTTAAAAATTTTCCAGGCATTTTTTCCATCCAGTTTTACCAGCGGTGCTGCCAGCACCATCAGGATACCTGAAATTCTGGACGGCAGAAAATTCATCACATCATCAAATTTTGCCGCTGCACGTCCAAAATACAAAAACTTGTCATTTTTATATCCTACCATAGAATCCATGGTATTCACAGCCTTATAAAAATAGCCCAGCACCGGACCACCGATGACCATATAAAACATCGGTGCCAGAATGCCATCCGATGTATTCTCTGCCACTGTTTCAACAGCAGCCTTTACCACACCGGTCTCCGTCAGTTCTTTCGTATCTCTGCCCACGATCATGGACACTGCATACCGTCCGGCTTCCAGACCTTCCTGTTCCAGTGCCTCTGCCACTTTCATACTCTCTGTCTTCAGCGATTTCGTCGCCAGAACCGTATAACACATATACACTTCCACTGCGAATCCCAGCCAGAACCAGAGACGATAACAAAGGAACAGAATTCCAAAAGGGATCGCCGTGGAAATCCCGGTCACCAGAATCACCAGCAAAACACCGCCTGCCAGATCTGCTCTTTCACTTCTGCCCCTGCGCAGTCTTTTCTCAAAAAATGAAATCAGATTCCCAACAAAACAGATGGGATGCCACATACCATGCGGATCTCCGATGCACAGATCCAGCACATAACCGGCCACCAGGGCCGCAATCGTTGTATAAATATACATTGTCTATTTTATGCGGGTTCCGATTCCACAGGTCACACGGTATACTGCCTCTGCCTGCTTTGCCAGTTCACAGCCTATCCGTCCGGTACGCTCCCGCCATGCACGTTCAAATGCATCCATGGGAACGACTCCGCAGCCCAGTTCATCACATACAATGATCTGATCCGGCTCCTGTGCCAGTTTCTCCCGCAACTCCTCTTCTATATTTTGCTCCGCTTTCATACAGTTTTTCACCCATTCATGAAACTGTGGAACTATGGTTCTTTCTCTTCCGGCTTTCTTTTCCTGCTCCCGAAGACTTTCTGCAAATTTCTCTTTTCCCTGATAAGCCCCACCGATCACAAGTATCATATCAAACATACCTCCTTTATTGCAAAATCACCACATACGCCATGGTAAGTTCACAGATCTGCTGAAAAAATCCCTGAATATCTCCGGTGATACCACCAAAAGTTTTTATAGCCATCCGCCTGCAGCAAAGGCATACCACAACTGCAACCACTGCGGCCTTTGTTCCACGCAGCGGATCAATCAGAAGCATTCCTGCAATGCACAGCAGAATTTCAATCACCAATACGATCTGACACCGTTTCCGGTCTGCTGCCTGTGCAAAAGTGGCCGCCAGTCCGCTGTTTTTTGCACAGGGAAACGTGCAGATGCCAAATCCGTTCAGGGCACGGCTCAGGATAAAGCCCACTGCCAGAACCCCGATATCAGCTGCCTCGGCCTCCGTCCAGATTCCGAAAGACGCCAGGAAGTAGCTACAGCACACAATGATGGCAAATGCGCCCGCATGGGAATCCTTCAGGATCTCCAGCCTGCGCTCCCGGGTCTGCCAGGAACTTAACGCATCTGCCGTATCCAGCAATCCGTCCAGATGGATGCCGCCGGTCACCAGCACCGGGATCAGAACTGCCACCGACGCCCTCAGCATCACACCAAATCCAAGCTGATCACTGACCCGGAACCACAACCAGACCAGAACCCCTGCTACTGCTCCGACCCATGGAAAAAAGCAGAGCACATTTTTCATATTTTCTTTGTTCCATTCAATGTGTGGCATCGGTATTTTCGAATACATGGAAAATGCCACAACAATACTCTCCAGAACCTTCATCTGCCAACACTCCTTTATGTATCTGTTCATCTGTTATTTTTGTCATTTTTGTCCGTAAAGTCTCTTTTCTCACCTTTGACACAAATGGGAATACCGCACACCACTTCATAAACATAATCTGCCATGGCCGCAGCTTCCAGGTTCACTTCCCCAAGGATTTTCCTATACTGCTCTGTTTCCGGATCATACGTCACACCATCCGAAAAAATATCGTTGGTGACAATGACCAGATGTGCGGCAGTCCCGGCCAGATGATGCAGCCCGCATTTTAATACTTCGCTGCAGTCTGCACCTCTGCCCTCCGGTGCAAACACCTCATTCGCCACGAGATTGGACATACATTCCAGCAATGCCGTGCAGCCCGCAGGCAGACAAACTGCTTCCAGATGTGTCCCCTGTTCAATGGTTTCAAAACCTTTCCCGCTTCTAGCCTTCCGGTGTTTCGCAATTCTTGCCCGGCTTTCCTCGTCAAAAGCCTGCATCGTTGCAATGTAACACTTTTCTTCCGCCGGCAGTTCCATGCAGATCGTTTCTGCAAATTCGGATTTTCCACTGCCGCTTCCCCCTATTACCAATACTATCATTCCTGTTTTATCGCTTTCTTAATCCAGCGGCTGATACTCAACAATATCCGCCTGTACAAAGGTACTCATTTTGTGATAAATATCTGATGCAAAATCAAGGATCGGGAACAGTGCCACCGCGCCGCTTCCCTCTCCGAGTCTCATCCCACAGGTGAGAAATGCATCTTTCTCTAATGCCTTCAGTAAAATATTTGCGCCCGGCTCCTCTGAAACATGGGATGCCAGAATATAATCCGCACATTCCGGTACCAGTCTCACCGCTGTCAGAGCCGCCACCTGGGAAATAAATCCATCCATTACCACCGGCATCTGCTGTGCAGCACCGCCAAGAAACAGGCCGCACATTCCGGCAATATCCAGTCCGCCGACTTTTGCCAACACATCTAGTGGATCCTCCGGATCCGGCTGATTCACTGCAATGGCCTGTTTTATCGCATGTATTTTCCGCTGCAATCCGTGGCTGGAAAGCCCGGCACCACGACCGGTGACGGTCTCCACATCCAGTCCCAGATATACTGCTGTCATGGCACTGCTGGTAGTAGTGTTGCCGATTCCCATCTCTCCGGTTGCCAGCATTTCATACCCTTGCGCATGGAGTTCTTCTGCTTTTGCAATACCAACTTCAATGGCTGCAACAGCCTGTTCCCTTGTCATGGCAGGCTCTTTCGCCATATTTTTCGTTCCATAAGCGATTTTTCGTTTTTCCACCCGTGGGGTATCCACTGCCATGCCGATATCCACCGGACAGATCTTTGTTCCGGCCCGTCTGCACATGATCGCTACGCAGGATTTTTCATCCAGGAAGTTCTCCGCAACCGTCGCCGTTACTTCCTGCCCGCACTGGGTCACGCCTTCCTCTACCACACCATTATCCGCACACATGATGACCAGTGCTTTCCGATCAATATGCACATCTCCGGTGCGCTGGATTCCCGCAATCTGGATCAATGCTTTCTCCAGCCGCCCCAGACTTCCTAATGGTTTTCCAAGTCCGTCCCAGTGCTGCTTTGCAGCCGCCATGGCAGCTGCATCCACCGGACGGATCTTTTGCATCGTCTCTTCCAGTGTCATCCTTTATACCTCCTGCATGTATCTACAAAATTTAGTGCAAACTCCGGGTTGGAATAATAATATAGATGTGGAAATCCCGCCGCATAGCTGCTTCCTGCCTGCATACAGTCCCATCCACGGCTGCGCATCGGTTTTGCCGCATGAAATGCGTTTCCATTATCCGAACTGTCAAAATAATGAAATTCATGGGCTCTGATACAGTCTCCCGCTCTGCCAAGCATCTGATCCTGTTCAGCTGTCAATTCCACATAGCCAAAACGTCCCAGCTTTCCGGTATAAAAAGCTTTTCCGCTCAAAATCCCTGCCATTGGCCAGTGCTTTTGCTCCATATCCTCCATGCTCTCATGCAGATACATAAAGCCGCCACACTCTGCCAGATACGGCAGTCCTCCGGCAATCTGCTTCCGTATATCCTGCAGCATTCCGGTGTTCTCACTGAGAGCCTGTGCATATAGTTCCGGATATCCGCCTCCGATCAACAGTCCCTGTAACTTTTCCGGAAGTTTTCTGTCATGCAGCGGAGAAAAATACAGGATTTCCGCTCCCAGCTGCCGCAACAGATCCAGATTATCCTCATAGTAAAAGCAAAAAGCTTCGTCCCGGGCGACACCGATACGAATTTGCGGTATCTCATTGTTTTCTAAAGTAGACTTCGTAGTATAGGTCTCCGGTAAAAACTGTTGCAGCGGCTCCCAGGAAAGCGCCGATGCATCTTCTGCCAGCCTGAGAATGGCATCCAAATCCAGTGTCTGCTCCAGAATCTCTGCCAGTTTCTCAATCCGCTCCTGCAGATCCGTCAGTTCATCCGGTGTCACCAGGCCCAGATGCCGGCTCTCAATCACGCAATCCGTCACCTTCGGCACATATCCAAGCACCGGGATCTGACAAAGATCCTCAATCATAGGGCGTAGCTGCCGGCACATAAATTCCGATGTCTGATTCAGAATGACGCCCCGGATATGAGATTCCGGCTTCATCTGCTGAAATCCCCGGATCAGAGCCGCTACAGACAGACTCATCCCCCGCATATTGATCACAAGAATCACCGGTGTATCTGTCACATCCGCCAGTTCCCAGGAAGAGGCCACGCAAGTCACACCTGCAACCCCGTCATAAAATCCCATAACGCCTTCCATTACTGCCAGATCTGCATTCTGTGCATGCGTACCAAACAATGCACAGGTCAGATCACGCCCGGTAAAATATGTGTCCAGATTCCGGGATGGCACACCCAGAACTTTGGTATGAAACAACGGATCGATGTAATCCGGTCCGCACTTGAATGAAGCCGGCTGCAGACCTCTGTTTTTCAATGCCTGCAGCAGACCACAGGTGATCAGCGTCTTGCCGCTGCCACTGTTTGGTGCCGCCAGCATAAACCGCGGAATCTTTACACCTGCTCCCCCTTTTTCATTCATACTGCATATTCCCCCATTTCTCATTCCTGTTTTTCCTAACATAAATTTTCAAGTCGAACGCACGTGAGATTTGGTGCGTGAATCTGGTCAGCGAAAGCTGACATATTCTTCTCAGAATCACATTTTTCCACCAAAAGAAATCACATATACAGGATTCTGTCCCATCATCAGATGATAAGCTCCCAATTGTTTTGCCTTTCCAATATTCACAGAAGCGATATCCACATCACAAATCTCCCACTCCTGCAGTAAAGCAGTGATTTCCGCCAGTGTTTCCAGTGCGATACAGTTGATCACAATCCGGATCTGCGGATTTCGTTCCCGCAGCCAGCCAATGATCTCCCGCATGTTTCCACCGGTTCCGCCTAAAAATGCATGGGTTGGCGTCTCAAGATCCACAAAGGCATCCGGTGCTTTTCCGTGAATGACCTGCAGATTGGATACCCCGAACTTTCTGCTGTTTTCCCGGATCAGTGCCACAGCCTCTTCCTTCTGTTCGATGGCATATACAATCCCACGGTCTGCCATGCAAGCAGCCTCGATGGAGATCGATCCGGTTCCGGCTCCCACATCATACACAACAGAATCCGCCTGAAGCTGCAGTTTCGACAGAGAAATGCTGCGTACTTCCTCCTTTGTCATTGGCACTTTTGCCCGAATAAACGCTGCATCCGGAATCCCATGAGTGACTACCGGCTCTGTGTGATTTTTCTGTTGTAAGAGCACCACACTGACACCCTCCACAGAATATGCGGAAAAATCTGCCGGAACACCGGTCGTAATGGATTCCTCCGGATAACTCAGATTTGTCCCTACTGACATAATAAGATCTGTCCGTCCATACTCCAACAGAAAATCTGCAAGTTCCCGGATACTCTTGGCATCTGAAGCAAGGGTAAATACCTTACCGCTTTTCTTCAGTGCATCTAAAAGATTCAGACTGCGCCCGTGCATACTGGTCAGCAGCATATCATCCCAGGAAGTCTGCAGCTTTGAAGCAAAATAAACACCGCTGGAAATTCCGCAGATAAAGCGCAGCGGATAATCCGCCAATGCTTCCTTCAATTTCTTTGCTCCGCTGTAAAATCCCACATCTCCGGACAGTGCGATCACAATACGGCTGTATGTCGGATGGTTCCGGATATAGTCCGCGATCTGCTTGCTCTCATACATGGAAACCATCGTTTTTCCATCACAAGCACCGTTTGCTGCCATACCGGCAATATCTGTTCTATTTTCCTTTTGGAGTTCCGGACAATTTCTCGACACAGACCAGTGCGCCAGACTGTTTTTCACAGCTTCCAGCATACGCTTTGCGCCAATAATACAATCTGCGTCCCGGCAGGCGCAAAATCCTTCCAGTGTCATACTTTCCGGTGCACCCATTCCAATGCCAAGCAACGTGATTTCCGGCTTCGTTCCGGTCACTGAATGCTCTTTCTGTTTTTTGTGATATTCCTGCAAAATCATAGTTTCCACTTCCTCCAGCGAATATCCGCTTTCCTGCATCGGACGGATGATCACCACGCAGGTGGCTTTCACATCTCCAGCCGCCTGCACTTTATCTGCAAACCCGCCGGCTGCCCCGGATTCCTTCGTTACCAGAAAATCTGCTTTTGTCTCCCGCAGCATCGCCGCATTCAATTCCCTCGAAAACGGTCCCTGCATGCAGATCAGCTGTTTTTTCTGCAATCCGATGCCCTCTGCCACTGCAAATGCCTCTTCCTGCGGAAGCACTCTTGCATACAGACGCTTCTTGTCTGTGATCTGTGCCGCAATCTCCGGCAGTTCCTTCAACCCTGTGGTCAGAAAGATATTTCCCTGTTGTGCCTCCAGCCAATCCGCCGCTTCCTGACAGGATTTTACGGTTACGATGTGATCATATGCTGACAAGTCCAGCGGTTTACGCAGCAGCCGGATATAGCGTGCCCCGGCTGCTTCACACGCCCGTTTCAGATTTTCCGTCACATCCACTGCATGGGGATGTGTCGCATCGATCACCGCCTGCAGCCCCGTTTTCATCAGTTCCAGGATACAGGCCTGCATCTGTATTTCATCCATCCTGCCGGTATGAACCCGGATCTCCTCTGTCTGCTCCAGCAATTCTTCGCCATATGCCGTCGCCACGCAAAACAATGCCGGAATCTGATTTTTCTGAAAAAACTCTGCCAGCTGCCGCCCCTCACTGGTTCCGGCAAACACCAGATAGCTTATCGCTTTTTTCATACCCGGTATCCCCGCGGAGTCACCATACAGCCGTTGATCTCCCTGGTCTGGGAATTTCCGATAAATACTGTAGTAAACATATCTACCTGCAGATCACGCAATTCTTTTAAAGTATAAATATGCTTCTCTTCCCCGTCTCTGCCAATCTGGCTGACCGTTGCGCACACCAGCGTCTCCGGCTGGTACTGTAAAATCAGATCACAGGCTTTCTGCAGATAATCATGACGCTTTTTACTGGAAGGATTATACAGGCAGATTACAAAATCCGCTGCTGCCGCTGCCAGCAGACGTTTTTCAATTTTCTCCCAAGGTGTCAGCAGATCACTCAGGCTGATCAGTGCAAAATCATGGATCAGCGGTGCTCCAAGAACTGCCGCTCCGCCGATAGCTGCGGTCACTCCCGGTATACACTCCACTTCCACATCCGGATACTCCTGTCCGATTTCAAGCATCAGTCCGCTCATACCATAGACTCCGGCATCTCCGCTGCAGATCATAGCCGTTGTCTTTCCTTCTTCTGCCTTTTCAAAAGCCATACGGCAACGCTCTACTTCCTGTTTCATCGGTGTCGTCAGGAACTCTTTTCCTGCAAAATGCTCCCGCACCAGATCTACATAAACGGTATATCCGATAATAACATCACAGGATTCCAGTGCTTTTACCGCACGGATCGTCATCTGTTCATATTCCCCCGGTCCAATTCCAACTACATATATTTTTTTCACGCTCTGTATTCCTCCATATCTTTTTTGTATTCCTTATGTTTCCAACAATGCAACTGTCACACCGTTTCCTGCCTGCTTTCTGCAAATCCATTTCGGATTCTTTCTTTTCTGTTCTTCCAGGGCAGCCACTGCCGCACGTTCACAGACATTCCCGACACCGGTTGTCTGTTTCACAAAATCAGACAACGCATACGCTCCGGGCACCTGCAAAAGTGTTTCCGCAGAAAATGTCACGAACGGAACTTTCCATGTTTCTGCCAGCTGACAGATTGCCCTCTCATGCGTTTTCAGATCGATCGAGGCAATTTTGCAGATACTCTCCGGTGCAATCTGATACTGTGCCAATACACGGTCCACCTGCTGCGCAAGTTCTTCCGGATCCTTGTCCCTGCGGCAGCCGATGCCGAGAACTACCCGCTGCGGAACCAGCCGAAGTACATTGGTCTGCCATCCACTGTGCACAGACACCACAATACCTGCGATCTGCTCCTGTTTTCTTCGCTCTGCCGCATTCCAAAATGCTTCTTTTGCCTCAAACCTGTTAAATTCCTCCGGCAACGCAGCAATATCCACATATCCGGGCTCTGCATAAAAAGGAAGCGGCTCTCCGGTCACAAACACAGCCGCTGCATATTTTGCCAGCGTCCGGTCCGTGATCTGAAGTCCATGTCTGACAGCCCATACATCCACTGCAAGACGCCCGTTGACATCAGACGCTGTGGTAATCACCGGATCTGCCTGCAATCCCTCTGCCAGAAACTGCGTCCAGGCATTCGCGCCTCCCAGATGTCCCGACAAAAGTGAGATCACATGTCCGCCCTGTTCATCTGCCACAAGCACCGCCGGATCTGTATATTTGCTGTCCAGAAAGGGTGCTATGGTTCGCACGGCTATCCCGCATGCTCCGATAAAGATCAGCACCTCCGACTGTTCAAATACGGTCTCACACCAGGCCTGCAGTCCCTCTGTCACCGGATAGATATCCGGATGTGTCTCTGCTACCTGCGATCTGCCACTGTATCCTGTCACTGCCGCGCGGTCACCGATCACCTTCCGCATCCGGCAGAAAAGCTGATATCCATTTTCCGTAAAGGATACGATCCTGACTCTGTCCATCACTGTTTCGCTTTTCTGAATTCTGTGGTAAATTCCGGATGATACAGCTCGGATCTGTCATAATTCGTATGTGTCACTGCATCACCGATGATCATCAGGGCTGTCTTTGTGATATTGTGTTCCTTTGCGGTCTGTGCCAGCGTTCCGACGGTACAGATATATTTTTCTTCCTCCGGCCAGGTCGCCTTATATACAATGGCTGCCGGTGTATCCGCTGTGTACCCTCCGGCAATCAGTTCCTTTGAAAGTTCCTCCAGTAAGCCGGTACTGAGGAACACAACCATCGTTGCATGATGCGCTGCAAAAGAAGCAATACGTTCCCGCTCCGGCACCGGTGTCCGTCCTTCCATACGGGTAATGACCACGCTCTGTGACACATTCGGAAGCGTATATTCCAGATTCAGGGCTGCTGCAGCTCCGCAAAATGCGCTGACACCCGGGCAGCTCTCATATGGAATGTTCTTCTCATCCAGTCGATCCATCTGTTCACGGATCGCGCCATAAATACATGGATCACCTGTATGCAGACGAACAATCATTTTCTGCTCTGCATGAGCCTGCTCCATCACTTCCAGCACTTCCTCCAGTGTCATCGTCGCACTGTTATACACTTCGCATCCTTCTTTTTTATAGGACAGCAGCTCCGGATTAACCAAAGATCCCGCATAAATAATCACATCTGCCTGCTCCAGCAGATTTTTTCCTCTGACGGTGATCAGATCCGGTGCACCGCTTCCTGCTCCTGATTTTTATCTCTTATCTTTTCTGTATTATAACTGCGTCTTTCGTTCTTTTATCAGATTTTCCAACAATCGCTCAGCCTGCGTTGTCCGCCCAAGCTCACCCATCGCATTGGAATACAGCACGGCACCGATGATCAGCTGCCCCTGTGCCCGGTGGTTCAGATAATATTCCACCTGCTGTGCCACAAGCTGCATGGTATCCGTCCAGTATGGGGTCTGTTTTAAAACAGCAAGTCCTTCATCCGTTGTAACTGCATCCAGTATCTGCTTCGCTGTCCGGACATCCGCTCCTGCCCGCAGGGCATTTGCTGCAAGAATCTCCATCCTTGCATCTGCATCTCTGGAATGGGTGTTCATGATACCACCGGCTACTTTGATAAATTTTCCGATATGCGCTACGAATAAAATGCCTTTCAGTCCCATATTTACAGCAAAATCAATGGTCTGTCCTACATAATTACTGCATTTTACCGCTTCATCAGCATCAAAGGGAAAATGACCGGACAGATACTGCAGTCCATAATTGCCCGGTGCCACCAGCAGATATTGTTTTCCGCCGGAAGCTTTCTGCTTCATCTCCACTTCAATACTGGAGATCAGTGCTTTTTCACTCATAGGTTCCACGATGCCGCTGGTTCCGAGGATTGAGATACCGCCCTGTATGCCGAGTCTCGGATTAAAGGTTTTCTGTGCTGTCTGCGCCCCTTCCGGTACCCGGATACACACTTCGATTCCGCCACAATAACCATGTTTTTCACAGATTTCCTGCACGGCTTCCGTGATCATACGCCGGGGCACTTTATTAATGGCAGGGGCTCCCACCGGCTGTTCCAGACCCGGCAGTGTGATTTTTCCAACCCCTTCTCCGGCAGTAATTCCCACCACTGCAGTTTCCGGTTTTTCCTGCTGCAGCAATTCTGTCTGCCGGCAATCTCCCTGCATCTGTTTTGTATGTAAAAATACCTGCTGCAGTGCCCTGGCCTCTCCCCTGCTGCACAACCGCACGGTTGCATATACCAGCAATCCGCTGGTCACATCCGGATCATCGCCGCCGTCCTTTTTGATCGCACAGGACACACAATCCTTTTTCCGGCTAATGTCCAGCACTTCCAGCCAGAGACGGATTCCTTTTGGGGGCAGCAGTTCTACAACCGGAAGTTCTTTCCGCTCAAACAGCATACTGGCCGCTGCCTTTGCCGCTGCTGCCGCACAGCTGCCTGTGGTATACCCAAAGCGCATTTTTTTCTGATCTTTGATAATAAAATAATCTTCCAATCCGGTTTTCATTTTGCCCGCACCCAGCTCCTCTCTCTTTGACTTTTTCTCTTCTATTGATTTTCCTCCAGAAACGGCAGGATTTTTTCCAGGGACGGATTCTCTGTCTGCGGCATCCATGCTGCAATAATATCAATGGTATCCTCCGGTCCGCCAAATGGCACTGACACAAGCCGCCCTCTTGACTGCAATGGAATCGACAGATAGGATGGCAGAATCGTCACCCCCATATTTGCTGACAGCATCAGAAGAATCGTCTCCACATCCTCGATCTTTGCCACCACATTCGGATGATATCCCCGCTTCCAGAATGTTTCAATGATCCGCTTGTCCTCACCGATCTCACTTTCCGGTGTGCAGGCAAGGATCAGGTTCTCGTCCTTGAGATCTGCTCTCGTCACATACGGCTTCTGTGCCAGGACATGTGTCCGTGGAAATACGGCTGACATCCGCTCCGTGCTCAGTCTGCGCACTTCCACATTCTGATAATACCGCTCTTCAAACATCGGCATCAGCACCAGGTCCAGATCTCCGTTTTTCAACATTTTTAACAGCATGGAGGGACTCTGGTTCGTAAACTTCATGGCAATATTCGGATATTTCTCATTAAACGCCTGAATTTTTTCCGCCAGTCCCGTATTGCCGATGCCCACGGAAAATCCGATTTCCAGTGATCCGATCACTCCGCTGGATGCCTCCCTGGTACGCTCCACCGCCGTATCGATTCGGTTCAGTATTGAAGATGCCTCCTGCAGAAATACTTTTCCTGCCGGAGTCAGAACAACTTTTTTCTTTGTCCGCTCAAACAGGCTGACTCCCAGCTGTTCTTCCAGTGCCTTGATCTGCTGAGTTACCGCCGTCTGGGAAACATACATGGATTCCGCTGCTTTTGTAAAATTCAGTTCATGGGCAACGGCAAGAAAATATTCCAACTGTCTGCTGTTCATTACTGATTGTCACCTTCCGGTTCATTATATTTGACATATCCCGGATGTCTGCCCGGAATCTTGTATCCATTGTTACGCAGATCGATCAGCGCATCAATCTTATCCTGCGGCATGTCCGGTGCACCACCCAGCAGATGGATATACAGCGAAGTTTTTGCAAACATCTCCAGCGATTCCATCCTGAAGTAAGCTCTGGTCAGACTGTCTCCCACCGTCAGTGCTCCGTGATGTGCCAGTAAAATGGCATCATGATCCTGAAGAAACGGTGCGATAGAATCCGGCACTTCATCTGTGGATGGCTGTGCATACGGAGCGATCGGAACTGCACCGAGATTTACGATAAATTCCATGGCCTGATACCCATCCAGTGCACGCCCCATGGACGCATAGCTTGTTGCGATCGGCGGATGAGCATGTACCACTGCCTTTACATCCTCACGTTCCGCATAACACCGGAAATGCATCTTCATTTCGGAAGATGGTTTGTAGCCTTCTGCCGCAGAGATCACACTTCCGTCCGCAGCAAGATGCACCAGGATCTCCGGTGTCATGGCTGCCTTGCTGACACCGGATGGAGTACACAAGAATGTACCGTCCTCTAATTTTACGGAAACATTTCCATCATTTGCTGCCACGATCCCACGCTGCCACATTTTATGGCAGACATCACAGATTGCTTCCCGTTCTTTCATTGCATTCAATTCCATAGCTGCTCCTCATATCTTTCTAAATACTTCAATTTTGGTAAAATGACGTTTCTATTCACAATATATAACGTTATTTATTTTCCCGTCTTTTTGTGCGGGGTATAATCCCGGTTTCTGCGTTTTGCCACAAAATGATTCAGAATTCCACCGCCTACAATGATAATGGCAGCCACCACCAGTACACGTTTTGCCGCTTCCTGTGGAAGTGCTCCCTTACTTTCAATCGAATCCGCATAAAAGGTCAGTGCATAAGCAATCTCATGAGGTGTTCCCATAGCGGTAGTATCTGCAATGACAGACATCTCACTGTCAAATGCCGTCACTGGAATCGTAAAGGTGGAATACCCGTTCTCATTGGTATTCTCATTTAAAATTTTCTCACCATCCACGATCATATAATCATAATTAGAGCTGCTCCACTGCAGTTTTGCATATGCTTTGCCATCTTTCACCAGAAAAACGGTCGGCGATACCACCGTTGCCTTTCCGCTTCCTCCGGTCATGGACACATCAATGGCATATTCCCCATCTTCTTTGTCCACGGACAATGGCTCCGCCTGAACTGTCCGGCACAGGCAGACACCAAGCAGCAGACAGCAGCAGACTCCCATCAGGATCCGGTGCCAGATTCCGGTTACTCCCGTCTTCTGTTCTTTTCCTTTTCCTCTGAATCCCGTCTGTTTTTCCATATTCAGCTTCCTTTCCCTGTATTTTTATTCCGATATTTCTGTTGTAAAGCAGACATTCGCAATCCGCTTTCGCTGCTTGCTCATGAACGCAGCTACTTTGCGACCTGCGTCCATAAAGACGATGTTTACAGATTCTTCCGCTTGTAAATAAACCAAAAGGAAAGTGTCAGAAATACCGCCAGATAAATTGCAAGGATCAGAATTCCAATCGGATTGATGGCTTCTCCTTTTGCAATGCTCCGGATCATAGCACTTGTCTGTGACAACGGCAATGCACCGATGACCTGACGGATGCCTTCCGGCATATTATCCATAGCAAAAAATGTATTACACAGATAAGACATCGGCATAATGACATAATTGGAAAACCGCGGCACATCCGTATGATTTTTCGCAATAAAGGAAACTACCACGGCAATCGTTGAAAATACTGCCCCGTTCAAAAACATGATCAGAAAAGAAAATCCGTTGAATATTACTCCGGTATGAATCGGCAGGACCAAAAGCATGATCACACATCCCGCATACAGTCCCCGGAGACTTCCGGCAATCACCTGGCCTACAATAAACTGCCAGAGCGGTGTCGGTGAGATCATTACCTGATCAAAAGCCTTCTCATACAGACGCTGCACATTCAGATTCTGTGCAATGGCATTAAAACTGCCTGTCATCGTTGTCAGTGACACTACACCCGGAATCAGGAAATTCAGATATGGTTCTCCGTGGGACACCATCTGGATTCCCATTCCAAACACGATCAGATACATCAGCGGTGCAATCATTGCCGCCAGAGTGATTTTGTAAAAATCTCTGCGGAACTCCGTCCATTTTTCCCATAATACTGTTATAATTCCCATTGACTACCGCTGCCTCTCTTTCCGCTCTGCCCGTGCCACAAAGACATCTTCCAATGTGGTATTGCGCAAAGCAGTCTGACCGGTCAGTCTGCTCAAATGAGCAATAGCATCTTCTCTGTTTTTAAAATAATGACTTTTCAGCCCATCTGATGTCATCTCATCCACTGCAAAATGTCCCAGCTGTTCCACCATTTTCTTTGGTTCACTGACTTCTTCCAGTCTTCCACGATCCATAAATGCTACCCTCTGGCACAGACTCTCCGCCTCTTCCATATAATGGGTCGTAAGAAGGATCGTAAGATTGTGGTCATTGAGCTGGCGCAGCAGATTCCACATCTGCCGTCTGGAAAGAGCATCCATACCAGCGGTTGGCTCATCCAGCAGCAGGATCTCCGGCTCTGTCAACAAAGCCCGGCAGACCATCAGTTTTCGTTTCATACCACCGGAAAGTTTTCGCACTGTCCTTCTGCGGAAATCGATCAGGCCACAAAATTCCAGCAGTTCTTCTGTCTTTTCCCGGATTTTTTTCCGGGGCATAAAGTACAGCCGTCCCTGATATTCCATCACCTCATCCATCGTCATGTCCTGACGCATGGAATACTCCTGGGTAATGACACTGATTTTTCGTTTCAGTCCGGGATTTTTCCGTGAAAGCACTTCCCCGTCCACCCGGATCTCGCCTTCCGTAGGCAGAAGCAGGGTGGACATCAGGCTGATTGTTGTAGTCTTTCCGGCTCCGTTTGGCCCCAACAGGCCAAAAAATTCACCGGTTTCGATCCGCAGGTTCAGATGATCCACCGCAGTAAACGTATCAAACTTTTTCGTAAGATCTGACAGTTCTATCATTTTCCGGATTCCATCTCTTTCGCAATGATCAGGGAATAGTATCCGGCATCATCCGGGATTTCATCCACACTGCGGTATACATGTTCCGTCTCCATTCCACAGTTTTCCACCATGGACACCTGCTTTCCGGTCTCCCGCAAAATCTCTTTTACCTGTTTCATCTTCTTTCCGGATTTCATAAATACATAATTACCTTCGGCATCCGGAGTATCACCCAGACGGTGAACAGCAGGTACGATATGCAGAGTCTGATTCCACTCAACCAGCGGCTGGTTTGTTCTGGCCGCTGCTGCACAGAAAGAAGTGATACCACTTACCAGCGCAGTCTCATAACCATCATCTTCCACACGTTTCTGCAAATAGGAAAATGTAGAATAGATGGTCGGATCTCCGAGGGTCAGAAACACGATATCTTTTCCCTGATCCAGTACTTCTTCCAGTGCTTTTGCTCCCTTTCTGTGATTTTCCTCCAGTTCCTTTGCATCGTGTGTCATTGGCATATAGATAGAAAGCAATTCTTTGTCTGCCAGTTCCGGCACCGCCTGTACAGCGATCTGGTACGCAACAGTTTCCTTTGCCTCTGCCCCCGGTACTGCAATCACCTCATTCTCGCGGATCATACGAACCGCCTTCAAAGTCATTAATTCCGGATCTCCCGGACCTACTCCTACCCCGTATAAAATTCCTCTCATGTTTCTTATTTCCTTTCTTTCTCAGTTTTTTATTCGAAAAACATTTCTTCCATATAAGCATCGCTGAACTTTTTGTGTGTGGACAGTTCCACATAGCGCATCTCCTGCTGCAGACGGCCCAGTTCCTGTCTGGCTGCCTCTGACACTGCCGCAGACACTGCGCCCTCACCGGCCGCATTTCCTACAGAGATCGTCACCGGCTCCAGTTCCTCCGGGATCAGCCCGATCGCTGCCGCACTCTTTTTGTTCAGAAAACTTCCAAAACCGCCGGCAAGGATCACCTGCTCCACATCAGTCACAGAAATATTCCGCTCGGATAACAGAATCCGGATACCAGCCGCGATCGATGCCTTGGCAAGCTGAAGCTTCCGCACATCTGCCTGGGTCACTTTCACAGTATCCGTCAGATAGACACAGGTACCGTCCTCATCTTCTCCCAGGTAACCGGCATATGCTTCCTCCACCTCATCCTCATCCGCGATCAGACCGGTCTCATCCAACAGCTCTGTTTCCAAAAATACCGCCAGTGCGTCGATCAACCCGGAACCGCAGATTCCCACTGCCGGTGCATCGTTGATCGTGGAACAACAGATTTTTCCATCTTCCAGCCAGACTTTTGAGATAGCTCCGGAAGCTGCCGGCATTCCCATGGCGATCTCCGCTCCTTCAAAAGCCGGTCCTGCCGCTGTCGCACAGCACACATACGAACCGGATTTTCCAAGCACCATCTCTCCGTTGGTACCAATATCCAGCATCAGTGTCTCTTTCTCACCATCTTCTGCCAGCACAGAAGAGTGCATCTGT
The DNA here is from genome assembly GCF_000469345.1 of Eubacterium ramulus ATCC 29099. Lineage (GTDB taxonomy): Bacteria > Bacillota > Clostridia > Lachnospirales > Lachnospiraceae > Eubacterium_I > Eubacterium_I ramulus. Next base: position 55,028 of record NZ_KI271096.1, on the reverse strand, counting down.
ACCGCTGCCAGATCCGCTACAATATCGCCGCCCACATAACCGGCAATGGACGGCACGACATACACAGTCTCACAACCTTCGATACCAATCTGTTTTGCGTCATAACTTTCCCCAAACAGAGACAAAGGCGTAAAAGGTGCCACACCGATACTCTCCGGAGACAATCCGCAGAACAGATGGCTCATGACCGTGTTGCCGGCAACCGCCAGCCGACGGATATCTTCTGTTCTGCCCGCTTTCTGTTTTAACTGCACCAGCATACCATTGATCTGATCCACAATGGCACTCTGCAATTTATCCAGACCGCTGTCCACAGATGCCTGGATCCTGGAGATGACATCTGCGCCAAAACTGCGCTGTGCATTCGGTGCGCTGACTGTACAAAGACGCACTCCGGTTGCTCCATCCAGCAGATGACATACCACAGTGGTCGTTCCGATATCACAGGCCGCCAACAGCCCTTCACCCGCATCTGCCGGATACAGATAGCAGTTTCCATTTTCAGCAATGGCTGACTTCTGCTCTTCTGCAACGGTCACACACATGCCATCTTTACATTGCGTCTGGCATGACAGGACTTCACCAAGTCCCTCCACTGTCACCAGACATTTTTTACAGGTACCGTTTCCACCACAGGGGGCATGTACCTGCGTGATGCCAAGCTCCTGAAACACTTCCAGGAGCGTATGATCTTCCCACGCTCCTGTATACTCTTTCACTTCATTTCCAATTCTGATTTTTACCTTCATTACTGTTACCTGTTCCTTCACTCATCCGTTTGTACAGAAATCTATTTCAGCAAAATACAGCTGCTGTACGCGATGGTATTTTTTCCATAATTATACTTCATGCCAGACTGGATGCAGACTTTACTCACAAACAATCCATACGCTTCCATCGACGGAATGGATTTCTCCGGAAATCTGCACGGCTCATCCGGATAGGTGCATTTTTTGCATACCTGGCAGGCTCCTGCTGCCATCGGAATGCAGTCCGGCTCCTTAGAACGCACATATTCCACCAGCTGTGCAAACCGTGCTTTCTGAGTATGCTCTGTCTCCATCATCGTCTCCACATCAAACTCATCCTCCAGCTGTCCTATCGACTGCACCAGGATACCTCTGGTATACGGTTTCACCCGCTCAGAAATCTCTTCCAGCGTGCCGCATCCCGGCGGGCAGGACCAGTTTCTGTTAAAAGAACGGCAGCGGTCTGCCGCACACATCTGCCGTACTTCCGGCAAAAACTCCAGTGCCTCCACATTCAGCGCACCGGCTTCTTCAAATCCAAAACGTTCTTTTGCATCCTTGATCAATGTCTGTAAATCCATAATAGCTTCCCCCTCTGATCATTTTTTCAGCAGTGTCTTCTCACCGTCTGTATTATCGAATTTTCCCTGATACTTACTGAAACCCCCAAAAAGTCAGGCATTTGAGCCTGACTCTTCTATCCGGAAATGTAACAATATTTCCGTCATCTCTGATTCATATATCAGTAAATCGACATTCGCAATCCGCTTTTGCTACTTGTTCTGCGTTCAATTATATCTACTGTTACTTCTTATCATCGCAGAAGAAATTGTCTACAAATATTTCCCTCATCGGATTGTAATTATCAATATTCCATGCCATAACAAGGCTTGGATCACTGATGATATCCGTATTCAAAAACCGTACCGTATCGTTATTAGACAGCAGATTCCGTGAATCCAGAATACATACGCCCACACCGGCCTGCACCCAGAGCATCTCCTCCTGCACAGAGCTTGCAAACTTTACCTGAGGATTGAATCCACTCATTTTGCAGGCATCAATGATCAGTTTTGGAGATTCTTCCGAATCTTCCGGGGACACCATAATAAAAGTATCATCTTTGAAATCAGAAAGCTTTACATAAGATGCATTGGCCAACCGGTGATCCTTATGTACCACCACATGATCCCTGGTCTCTTCTATCACACGATACTTCATTTTTTCCCGATGTTCCACATCGAATCTCAATGTAATGATCAAATCGAGCCTACTGCTGTATAGATTCTCTACCAATGCATTAAAACTATAATTCTGTAAATTAATCTTCACATTTGGATAACAATTTGCAAAATGTTTTAATACACCCGGGAACAGGTCTCCCACATAAGTACCGTCCAGAATGCCAATGTTCAATTCACCGCTCAATCCCTGGAAACTATTCAGAGCCTTTGCTACTGTCACATTATATTCATTATAAATCTTTTCAAATCCTTCTAGAAGCACCACTGCTGCCGGTGTCAGCCGTACAGAACGGTTATTTCGGATAAACAGCTGCATATTCAGTTCTGCTTCCATGGAAGCAATCTGACGACTCAGTGCCGGCTGCGTGATAAACAGTTTATCTGCCGCTTTCGTAAAATTCAGACACTTTGCTGCCGTAATAAAATATTTCATCTGAATCATGTTCATAGTGCAAAACCCTCCTGTTTATCCATACTACCATATCTCGCCTGTTTTTGCAAAAAAAACATGCCGATAAAAGGAAGTCCTGCTGTACTTGTCTGTACCACAGGACTTCCTGCACATTACACGGGATTTTTCACCAGATCACACGATGTATGTACTGTCTATTTTCTCTTTTTGCCAAGTACGGAAAAAACACCCGCACAGATTCCAAACACTGCCATAAATGCGATGATTCCAATCATCCAACCCTGTGTCATCGTAATTGCCAGCATATCAATTTCCCCCTTTAATCTTCTCTTTCTGCCTCTTTAAACAGTTTGCCGATGAAATAACCGGCAATTGTGATTCCAAATACCATAAGTGCACTTTCCAGAACAATATGAGCTACCATCTATCTTTTCCTCCTTTTCCTAGCAAGCCGCTTTTTCTTCTTTGGATAAGCGGAAATATCCAGGTTTTGTTCCAGGCAGCACGGCTGTCAGAACAAGGCCAAGGATCACTGAAACAATCATGCACAGATATACCTGATGGAAATTTACCATTCCCAGACGCTCCTGCAGTCCACAGGTTATCCATACGATATTTGCGATCCATGATACAAACATAGTGATCATTGCAGCTGTAGTATTGCGTTTCCAGCATAAGCCAATAACCAGCATTACAAAAAGCGGTACGCCCCAGGTAAAGATCCAGTTGATCGTTGTTACAACGGCCGGCTGGAAGTTGCACAATACGATTGCAAGAATACCTACGATGACGATCATGATTCTCATCACCAGCGTTTTTTCTTTCTCTGTTGCTTCCGGTTTGTATAATCCGCCATACAAATCGTATGCAAAAATAGTTGCCGGGCAAAGGGATGTCATCGCAAATGTGGATAACAACGCTCCAAGGAAGGATGCACAGATCAGTGCTACTACCCAATGCGGAAGTACTTCAAGCATCATCATCGGTGTCATCATCATCGCGCTGTCGCCAGCCAGTTTATAATATCCAAGTGCCAGTGCTGCCATACCAAGCAGAGCCGGAATGATACAGAACAGACCGTTGACCGGGCCTGCCAGCCAGATAGATTTCTTTACGGATTTAACATCTTTTGCAGCGATACAGGTCTGTAATCCCATCTGGGATACGCCCTGGAACATGGATGTACAGAAAATCGTCGGGATTGCGAATCCGATGATCAGGTTTTTATTTCCAAAGATATCAAGCATCCATGCATTTCCGGAATCTGTAATATTCTGTGCCACATCCTCCCATCCGTTACCCGGAAGGTATACAAACATTGCGATCAGTGCGATGATCAGTGCTGCATACATAAATACCGCATTGATCATATTCAGCCAGGATACTTCTTTCATACCTGCGAGCAGTACATAGAGGATACCGAACGCTCCGCCTACGATTGCACCTACGGTGTAGGACCAGCCGGTACATGCCACGAATGTAACTGCGATACACTGTGTTTCCAGACACAGACATCCGAATACTAACGGTCCCATAACACAGGCGCACAGGATACGCATTTTCTTTCCATATAATTTACCAAACAGATCCGGCATGGTATCTGTTCCGATTTTTCTTACCCATGGACCGGTGATCTGTGTAATCACGATCATCATGACCGTACATGCAATACCAAACCAGGTTGCGATAGAACCCATGGAATAAGCATTCTCACAGGTACCCCAGATATGTGCGGAACCAAGCATGGTCAAAGCAAGTGTGACACCGACCTGTGCAGTTGGCAGCCCTTTTCCTGCAAGTGCAAAGATTCCTTCCTCCACACTGTGTTTATTTTTCCGGGCAATGACCAGACCGACGCCAACAACCGTTAAAACTTCATAAATAATAACAAATGCCAGTATTCCCCAATTCATAATCTACCTTACCTTCTTTCTCTCAAATCATGAGCTATACATTTTCTCTACACTCCACAGATTTTTTTCCGGAATTTCTTATCTGTTTTTACACTCACATTATAAGTGTTCCCTGCTCCAGAATCCAATTTGTAAAAGTCATTCTGCCATGCAGTTTGGTAATGATTCTTTCTGCATTCATACACTGATACACAACGGTTATCAAAAGCACTTTTTCTCGCTTGTTTTTTATACATATTGTATATATTTTATATTTATTTTTTGTTATATTTATATATTCTATCGGTTTTGTCATCGGTTTTGGTTATGATTCTATGCCGTTTGTGTATTCATTTCTTTTATAAGATGATGTTGTGGGCAAACCACCCCTTGGAAATAAACTTTCCAAGGGGTGGTTTGTAAGGATTTGATTATTTGATTATTTCTGCGGATGTGTCTTCAGGAAATCATGTGCAGCCTCACTCATGGCAAGCACATTTTCCGGTTTTGCATCTGACGGGATATCACATCCGGTTGCGATCATACAACCCCAAGGTCCGATATCTTCCAGAAGTTTTGTCACATACTCTTTTACCTCCTCCGGTGTACCAAATGTCATCAGTTCACACGGAACATCACCGAGGATACATACATCTTTTCCAAGTACTTCTCTTGCTTTGCGAATATCTGTTTTGGAATCCAGTGCCAGGATATAGGTCTTGTCTTCCAGACGTTTAAACTTATCCAGATCCAGATTCCAGCAGGAATCCAGATGGAACGTCGGAATGACGTTCATCTCGATACACAGGTCATAGTAAGCTTTAAAGGCCGGCCATACGAATTCATCAAACATCTTCGGGGAAACCAGATCCGGGCCGGTTCTCCATCCTCCAATCCATACGCCCAGGGCATGGGTATCTTTTATCTGCTGTTTATAAGCTTTCAGATTATGCTCCAATACCATATCAAAAATTTCATGCATCAACTCCGGTTCTTCCATCAGATCATCCATAAAGAATGCTTCCAGGGAACGTCCGCCGCAGAAATACTCAAACGGTGTGATCATCAGGAAATCAGCGATACACGGAATACCTGCTTCATAAAACTTCTGATAGCAGCGGGGATTTGCTTCAAAAAACGGTTTCAGGTTTTCCCAGTTATTGTCACATTTTTCTGCGATAAACTGTTTCTGGAATGCATCCCATCCCATCTCTTTGATCTTCTCATAATCCTCAAACTGCATGTTCTCAAACTCTTTGATCTGCCACATATCATCATCGCCCAGTTCCTGTCCCGGAAGTGCTGCTTTAGACAGCCACTGTGTACCCAGCAGATACGGGGAAAAGATCACATTCTGTGTACCATCTGCTCCAATGCGCTTTAGTTCCGTCAGATTTGCATCGCAGGCTTTATCGAAATCCGTGATATAATCTTTTAATAATACATGCTGTGCCCGTGCAAAATACGCGTTTCCACATGGAACCACCGGTACACGGTCCACCGGCTCACAGCGAACCGCTTTTCTCAATAATTCAAGATTCTCTTCATATTTACCCATAATACATTCCTCCATGTTTGGCAATACTTGTCCTTATTTTTTCCGCCACTGTTCAATGACATTTCTTTTTGATAAATCAAGTATATCTATTATCCTGATGCATGTACACTGAATAAATCCCATCTTGTCATACACTTTAGTTATCATTTGTCCTACCGTCTGGTTATGCTTTTTTGGACAATGCCGGATATCATTTTGCTGAAAAATAACTGGAAGTTTTCTGAAAAAAGTGTATACTGGAAAAAAGACATTTACAAAAATGACTGACAGCGCAGTCTGCCAGTATTATAAGGATAGGGAGGAAATGACCGGCCGCCGGTCAAACTGATACTATGAGATCATTAAATCTGACATTACTTACTGATTTATACGAAATAACAATGATGCAGGGCTATTTCAAAGCCCGGAACAATGACGTGGTTGTATTTGATGCATTTTACCGGGAAAATCCATGTGGTGGCGGCTATGCCATCGCCTGTGGTCTGGAACAGGTCATCGATTACATCAAAAATCTTCAGTTCTCTGCGGACGATATCCGCTATCTGCAGAGTCTGAATATGTTTGACGAAGATTTCTTAAAATATCTGAGTACGTTCCGTTTTTCCGGCAGTATTTATGCAATTCCGGAAGGCACCGTGATGTTCCCCCGTGAGCCATTCATCAAAGTTATCGCACCAATCATGGAAGCACAGCTGGTAGAAACCGCTATTTTAAATATTTTGAACCATCAGAGCCTCATCGCCACAAAAGCAGCCCGTGTCTGCTATGCAGCACAAAACGACGGTGTCATGGAATTCGGCCTGCGCCGTGCACAGGGACCGGATTCCGGTATTTACGGTGCCCGCGCTGCTGTCATTGGCGGCTGCTGCGGAACTTCCAACGTACTTGCAGGACAGATTTTCAACATTCCGGTCAAAGGCACACACGCCCACAGCTGGATCATGAGTTTTCCGGACGAGTACACCGCATTCAAAACATATGCGGAGCTATATCCGAATGCCTGCATTCTGCTGGTCGATACCTATGACACTTTAAAATCCGGTATTCCAAATGCCATCCGCGTATTCCAGGAGATGAAAGATGCCGGTGTAAAACTGCACAATTATGGTATCCGGATGGACAGCGGAGACCTGGCTTATCTGTCCAAGAAAGTACGGCAAATGCTGGATACTGCCGGATTCCCGGATGCCATCATCTCCGCTTCCAACGATCTGGACGAATATCTGATCGAGACCCTGAAGATCCAGGGTGCAAAAATCACCTCCTGGGGTGTCGGTACAAGCCTGATCACCTCCAGAGACTGCCCGGCTTTCGGCGGTGTATACAAACTTGCTGCCATCCGCAATGAAGATGGGCACTTCACACCAAAGATCAAACTTTCTGAAAACACGGAGAAAGTTACCAATCCGGGCAACAAAGAGATTTATCGTATTTATGATAAAGAAACAGGAAAAATCCGTGCAGATCTGATCTGCCTGGCAAATGAAACCTTTGATGAAAATGAAGACATGGTACTCTTTGATCCGAATGAGACATGGAAACGCACTCGCATCGTCGGTGGCACTTACACTATGCGGAAACTTCTGGTTCCGATCTTTGAAGAAGGAAAATGTGTATACACTTCTCCGAGTGTTATGGAAATCCAGTCCATCTGTACACAGGAAAAAGCTACACTATGGGATGAAAATATGCGTTTCGTAAATCCATCCAACGTATATGTGGATCTGTCTGATAACTTATATGACCTGAAACAAAAAGTCTTCAATGAACTCAGTGCGGCAAAATACCACATTGTGTAATGGCTCGCTTCTTAAATTTAATATGAAAACGAAGAATCCTGTCGGGACGCTAGACGTTCACTACCCTCGTTTTGCTTCGGTTTTATCGTGCTCGCTCTCACGCCTGAAAAAGAGGTCGTTCCCGCTCGCACAAAACTCGCAAAACTCAGTCGTTCACTGAATCGCTTACCCTGACAGAATTCTTCGTTTTCTATATTTACCTTATGAATCAGCCAATTCACACCACTGCACTTTATACCACATCAACTTAATCAGAGATGAACTGTACAGAATACTTTTTCCGTTTATTCATTGTGTAAATAGAACAAAACTGAAACTATTCCAACAAAAGGATCGTTGTAAAATTTTCGTCGTGACTGCTGCATCTAGCCCGACCGCGTGAGTGTGTCTGAACCCGCTGGTTTTGCGGGTGAGTTCGCGGGAGCGGTCAGAGATAAGCGATGCAGCTGACACAGAAAATTTTTCATGTCCTTGTTGGAATAGTTTCAGTTTGTTCTTTATAAATAAAAAGAAAATTTAATTAAACCCGATCACTTTCTGGGAGATTTTGTAAATCGTCAGCGACAATTTTCTTCCGCCTTTTCCGGGAAGATTCAATGTCTGTCCCATAATGCGGTTCCGCAGTTTATGGAACAGCCGGATATCCCGGTTCTTGATATAAGTCCAGAGTTCTCTTTTTTTCTCCAGATTCTCCTCCGTACCGGATTTCAGCAGCATCACAGTAGATATCACGGTAATGATTTCCAGATAGTTCATCATATAATGCCGCAGATGGCGGTCTGCTATCTTCCACAAATCATAGGCATCCACCATGATCTTGTTCACTTTGATCTGCTGATCAATGTTTTTGATCATATTCTTTTCATTGACGGACTGATCTTCCCGACCGATATAATAACGGTAAAAATCAACATCCAGATAGTACATCGTTTTTACATATGGAAGTGGCACATATACAAAAAGATTGTCCACGTAAAAGGTATGCTTTGGCAGTACCAGATGACAGTCGCGCAACAGCTGTGTCCGATAAATAACAGAATGCATCAGAATATATTTTCCGATTTTAAAATTCCTTGTCTCTTCCCAGCCGAACAACTGTCCCTGCGGAAGGATATTATGGTAACGGGTCGCAGACTTGTGCTTTGCCCCTTCTTTTTCATATACAAAATTACTGATCATCATATCCAGCATACATCCTGCAGAACAAAGATTATGCAATGCATCCAAAATCTGGCGATAACTTGCTTCATCTACCCAGTCATCGCTGTCTACAACCTTAAAATACAATCCGGTAGCATGATTCAGTCCTGCATTCAATCCGGCACCATGGCCGCCGTTCTCCTGATGAATGGCACGAACAATGGATGGGTATTTTTCCGCATATGCATCTGCAATCGCACCTGTATCATCGGAAGAACCATCGTCTACGATAATAATTTCCACATCTTCTCCACCGATCAGCAACGAATCTACACATCGGCGCATATAATCCTGTGAATTGTAACAGGGCACGGTAAATGTTAATAACTTCATACGATCTCTTTCCCCTTTTTCGTATTCCTTGTTTCCTTTTAGTATACATCACAGTTTTGAAAAAATTAACCTGTTTTTTCTGAATTTTTTCTTACTTCTTTTGTATTCATAGTTTGTTCACATTTTATTTGCAAAAATAACATACTCTCCACATACGAAAGACACAATTTATCTCTATACTTCTAAGTGTAAGATAAATAAAGAACTTACACCAGCCAACATAGCAATTAGCAATTTCTTTTCATAAATCTTTTTCATGTATAGCCGATGCCAACCGCATCGGCTCCTCTTTTCAGTTCCCGCAGAGAACGCTGCTTCTCGAACTCCAGGTTCAGTAAGGTTCCACTATTTTATCTGTAGAACTGACTCATTATTTTTCTTTAAATCTTTCATTTCCCAGCCGGATGTTCATATATTTCGTATAAGCCGCAAATGCCGCCGGGATCGGATACGCTTCCTCCGAATGTGCCGCCTCTACAAACAACAGTCCTGCTTCCTCTCTGGTCAGAGAATCCACTTCTACCATGTACCCCTGCATATGCCATTCCACGTGGGAAAAAATATGTTTTGCTTCTTCAAGACGCTGGATCCGCATGGGATGTAGATGCATATCCTGCACCACCCGCAATGCTTCATCCTCTGTCAGCGTTCCCGGCTCATTTGGAAACTCATACAGACCTGCCAGCAATCCCTTTTTCGGACGTCTTTTCAAAACCACTCGCTCTCCGTCACGGATCACCAGCACCGTGCGTTCCTCGATTCTTCTGCCCTTTGCCTTCTTTTTTACCGGAAGTTCCTGCCAGAGTCCCCGTTTTCTCGTTTCACAGAAAGAATACCAGGGGCACTGGTCACACAAAGGCTCTCCGTTTGGCACACAGACAATGGCTCCAAGTTCCATCAGTGCCTGGTTAAAACTCCCGGCACAGTCCTGTGGAATCACCTGCTGCAGTGCCTGCTCTACCCTCGTTTTTACTGACTGCTTCATAATATCAGAGTTGTCCGCAGATACACGCATCAGGATCCGCAATACATTTCCATCCACCGCAGGCACCGGAATCCCGTATGCAATAGATGCAATTGCGCCCGCTGTATAGTGTCCGATTCCTTTCAGCTCCAGCAGTTTTTCATAATCCGCCGGCAGTTTTCCATCATACTGCTCCATCACCGTCTGTGCCGCGATCTGCATGTTACGCACCCGGTTATAATAACCAAGCCCTTCCCACAGTTTTAACAGCCGTTCTTCCTCACATTCTGCCAGACTTTTCACATCCGGAAGTGCATGCATAAACCGTTCAAAATATGGTTTCACTGCCTCCACACGGGTCTGCTGCAGCATGATCTCCGACACCCAGACACGATAAGGTGTACTTATACTCCTCCAGGGCAGTGTCCGTGCATTTTTTTCAAACCATGCCAGCAAAGGCTTTACAATCTGTTCCAATTGAAATTTTTCCAGCATTTCTATCTTATCTCCTATTATATGTGCTTCCTATTCCTTACAGCCCGTAATGAATTATCTATCCCGCCATTCAAGTCAAACACACGTGAGACTTGGGGCGTAATTCTGGTCAGCGAAAGCTGACATAATCAAACGGACATTCGCAATCCGTTTTCGCTGCTTGCTCATGAACGCAGTCGCTTTGCGACCCACTCTCATATCATTTAGCACTTTAACAGATATTTTATACTTTTTCTACTGGGAAATGTTCGTTTTATTGTTTTCTTTTTAACAAATATGGTGTATAATCAATTTGTTGAGTAAATTGTATTCTCAGGATACATAAATTACATGTACGTTCCACCCCTTTTAAATGAAGAATTCTAAACTTGTTTAAAGAGATTATGACCGTACATTTACCAAAACAGGAGGTATTTGAAATGAATAATTTACTTTTAGAAGTAGAAGGCCCAATCGCCGTACTTACTATCAACAGACCAAAGGCATTAAATGCCCTGAACAGTGAGACACTGACAGAGTTAAACGAAGTTCTTACTGAGATTGAAGGAAGAGATGACATCAAAGTCGTAATCCTTACCGGTGCCGGCGAAAAATCATTTGTTGCAGGTGCAGACATCTCTGAGATGGTAAACTTCTCCGCAGCAGAAGGACGTGCTTTCGGTATGAGAGCTTCCGAACCATTCTTCAAATTACAGAACATGCGTCAGGTTACAATCGCAGCTGTAAACGGTTTTGCATTAGGCGGTGGATGCGAGATTTCCATGGCTTGTGATATCCGTATTGCTTCTGAAAATGCATTATTCGGACAGCCGGAATGCGGTCTTGGAATTATCCCGGGATTCGGTGGTACACAGAGACTTGCCCGCCTGGTTGGTATGGGACGTGCAAAAGAAATGATCTTTGCATGCCAGAACATTGATGCTGCCGAGGCTTACAGAATCGGTCTTGTAAACAAAGTTGTTCCGCAGGAAGAGCTTATGGCTACTGCTAAAAAATTAGCCGGTAAGATTGCACGTAACGCAAGCTATGCGGTTGCAATTGCAAAAGCTGCTATCAACAATGGTTATGACATGGATATCAAGAATGCGGTTGAGTACGAAGCAAACCTCTTCGGTATGACATGCTCTACACATGACAAAACAGAAGGAATGACTGCTTTCCTTGAGAAACGTAAAGAGAAAAACTTCACAGATTTCTAAATAAAACCGGAATCGTTTCCGAATCTTTTCAGACTGAGTTCAAGTCGAACGCACGTGAGACCTAGTGCGTGATTCTACTCAACTCAGACTGAAATAAATCAACCATGATAGGGGTGCCACCAAATACAAGTATGTATTTCTGGCACTCCTTCTTTCATAAAAAAACAAGAAAGTATGCATCGTTTGCACGAAGTGCTGAGGATGTGCGGTGATTCTGAAAAGAATATGTCAGCTTTCGCTGACCAGAATCACGCACCAAGTCTCACGTGCGTTCGTCTTGAACTTACTATTATTGAAAGGAATTGAAAAACATGAACAAAAAAATGATCAGTTTCATTGGCGGTGGAAATATGGCTACTGCCATCATCAGCGGGATCCTCTCTTCCGGACTGTCAGACAGTGACCATATCTGTGCAACTGCCGCACACGAATCTTCTGTTATTCGTCTGAAAGAAACTTTACACATTGAAGCTACTACAGACAACAAAGCCGCTGCTCAAAAAGCAGACATTCTTTTTTTGGCCATAAAACCAAATATGTTTCACAAAGTAATTCCTGAAATCCGACATGCAGTGAAAGAAAATGCGATCATCGTATCAATTGCTGCCGGACAGACGATCGAACGCATAGAAGAAATATTTGAAACTTCCATCAAATTAGTGCGTGTCATGCCAAATACTCCCGCTATGGTTGGTGCAGCCATGAGTGCTATATGCTGTAACGATGCCGTTACCGATGAAGACCTAGCTGAAGTACAGGCTATTTTCAACAGTTTTGGTAAATCCGAGGTGGTCAGCGAATCTATGATAGATACCGTTATCGGTGTCAGCGGATCTTCTCCTGCATATGTATACATGTTTATTGAAGCAATGGCCGATGCCGCTGTGGCAGATGGCATGCCGCGTGCGCAGGCATATAAATTTGCTGCCCAGGCCGTACTTGGTTCCGCCAAAATGGTACTTGAGACAGGAAAGCATCCGGGCGAACTGAAAGATGCTGTATGCTCTCCGGGCGGCACTACCATCGAAGCTGTCGCAACATTGGAAAAAGCGGGCCTGCGCAATGCTGTCATTGAAGCACAAAGAGCATGCGTGCAGAAATCACGAGATATGAATTCTTGATTTTCCGTTTTAGATTAAATTTTATAATACGAACTTCTGCAATTTTATCTCAGTCGCTAGAAATAGCTCCTTGAGAGAAAATTGCAGAAGTTCTAAATTTACTCTGTTAAATTTACAGATTTTAGTGTCTCTCTGCACTGCTTACACAACAAAACTCTTGTAATGCCTGCACATAGCCTGCATTATCTACCAAATAACCGGTGCCATGCTCTGCGCCTTTCACCAAAAGCAGTTTTTTCGGTGCGATGCAGTTTTTGGCAGCCTGAATCGTCATTTCCACCGGTACATTACTGTCTGCCGTTCCGTGCACCAACAGTACCGGAATCGTATTTTCTTTCATTACTTCCGGCACAGACAATGTTTTCAGCCCATAGTGTGCATAAAAACGACTCCAGATCCCGATTGATACCGTAATCAGATTCCCCTTGCAATGAAACATTGTGTTGATTCTCTTTTTTATAATATCATAAGGCGATGAAAACGCACTGTCCGCCACGATTCCCGTCACATTTTCCGGAAGTTCCATACACACTTCCATCGTTTTTTCTGTGGAAATACTGATTGGAATCAGCTTCTTTTCATGGTGTGCAGTGGCCATCAGCACCGTAGATGCTCCCATGGACAGCCCGGCCAGAATGATTTTCTGATCCGGTCCAAACCGTTTTGCAATATACTGCGCCCACAGACAGCAGTCTCTGCTCTCCAGTACCCCGAATCCGATGTACTTTCCTTCGCTTTCGCCTGCGGCACGCTGATCAATATGTACGATCCGATTACCACATTCATAATACACATGGGAAGAGGCGGAAAAATCCACCTCCGGATGGGTGCGGTATCCATGAAACATCAGTACCGTTCCTTTTGCTCCTGGCTGATCCATCAGACGGCCATGCAGCTTGAAGCCATCCTCAGACCGGATAAAAATATCTTCTGCCTCCTGCCGGTTGATCCATTCGATTCCCTCCTGGATTTCCTCATAATACTGATCCCAGGATGTGCCTTTCAATGCCTCCCGGTCTGTAATATTCAACTCATGTCCACGGCAGATAGCCGTCCGGAATCCCACATATCCAATTACCATCCACAGCAAAATAACAACTGCTGCCACAACGATAAGTATTATCCACATCTATCTCTATCTATATACTCCCTTCTAACACTTCAAGAATATCCTCGCACTATTTCCACATGCATTCGATCTGAATGATATTTCCCCGGAATACGAGTAAAGCGGACATTCGCAATCCGCTTTCGCTACTTGCTCATGAACGCAGTCGCTTTGCGACCTGTCAGTGGGAGCTTTTAACTCCCACTGACATAAGCATCCCCCTTACCCACCGCTTAGTGCTCTACGCACTTGAAGCGGGGGAATGCTTATTCTGCGTTCATTTTCTTGCTGCATCAGACAGATTAAGCCTTCTTTTCCACTGAAACCTCATCAATCAATCTAAGTTCTTCCTCTGTAAATCCGGCACTTTCTATCACTTTGATATTATCCAGGATCTGCTGCGGTCTGGATGCCCCGATCAGTACACTGGTGACTACATCATCCTTTAATACCCATTTCAGAGCCATCTGTGCCAGGCTCTCGCCACGCTGTTTTGCGATCTCATTCAACGCCTGGATCTGATGGATCTTACTGTCTGTCAACTGCTCTTTTTTCAGGAACCGGCCATCTGTATTGACACGGCTGTCAGCAGGAATCCCATTCAGATAACGGTCGGTCAGCATCCCCTGTGCCAATGGACTGAATGCAATGATTCCCTTGCCCTCTTCCTGTGCCGCCTGTTTTAATCCGTTCTGCTCAATGGTACGGTCAAAAATAGAATAACGATTCTGGTTAATGACAAACGGGCAATGCAGTTCTCTCATAATCGCTGCTGCGCGTTTCATCGTCTCACCGTCATAATTGGAAATTCCGGCATACAACGCTTTTCCGCTTTTTACCGCCTGATCCAGTGCTCCCATAGTCTCCTCTAACGGAGTATTCGGATCCATCCGGTGATGGTAAAAAATATCCACATACTCCAGTCCCAGTCTCTCCAGACTCTGATCCAGACTTGCCAGCAGATATTTGCGGCTGCCCCAGTCGCCGTAAGGACCTTTCCACATATCATAACCGGCTTTTGTACTGATGATCAGCTCATCCCGGTAAGACGCGAAATTTTCCTTCAGCAGTTTTCCGAGATTTGCTTCCGCACTTCCATACTCCGGTCCGTAATTATTGGCCAGATCAAAATGTGTGATACCATTGTCAAAAGCAGTAAATACCATCTGCCGCATATTTTCATATACTCCGGTATCTCCGAAATTGTGCCAGAATCCAAGGGAAACTTCCGGCAGTTTTAAGCCGCTGTTTCCACAACGGTTGTATACCATTTTGTCATATCTTGTCTCTTTTGCCTGATACATGATACTTACCTCCTTTTACTAACTTTTTCTCTATCTGAAATATTTTACCACTACTCCGGTACATTTTCTATTTATATTTCAAGCGGACATTCGCAATCCGCTTTTGCTACTT
>NZ_KI271096.1:34002-39438 GCF_000469345.1 Eubacterium ramulus ATCC 29099 | reverse complement strand
CGGACATTCGCAATCCGCTTTTGCTACTTGCTTATTCTGCGTTCAGGCTCCCAGCAGCACTGCCATGATCGGTATCGTCACCAGTGATAAGATGGTAGAGATTGCCACACCGATGGAAGCGGACTGGCTCTGCCGCGGATACGGTGCCGCACCCATGGCAACCAGAGAAGCTACCGGCATACCTGCACCAATCGTACAGATATTGATCAGTGACACATCCTTTGTCACAAGATGCATGAACAGCCACACGATCACCGGCATCACTGCCAGACGGATTGGAAGCATCGGCCAGATACCACGTTCCTTTTTGATATCCCCCAGAGAGGAAGCCGCCATGGATGCTCCGATGATGATCATGGACAACGGTGTCGTGATATTTCCCACAAATCCCACACAGGAGTAGAAAATATCCGGCATCGGAATGTTTGCAAAATAGATGACCAGTGATGCAATGGAAGCAATGATTCCGTTGTTGATAAAACTGCGGAAGTTCATTTTTTCTTTTACATAATTCCCGGACTCGATGGCCGCGTCTTTTTTCAGCAGATGCAGACCCATGGAGAAAAACAGGATACTGAATGGCATGTTGAAGATCGTAATATAGAAAATCGCGCTGTCACCATATAACGCCTGTACCACCGGATAACCCATAAATGAACTATTTGAAAAAATAAGCATGCACATGTAAGTCCCACGCAGATGCGCCGGTAGACGCATGATCTTTGTGATGATCCAGGACAGGATTGGAAAGATCACATACATCACCACTCCCGCCAGAAACAGCTTCAGGATCATACCGGTATCTTCATGTGATACGGTAGACAGACTGTTCAGAATAATACATGGACATGTGATCTGTACGATCAGACTTGAAAGTTTCGCGTTAACTTCTTTTGTCAGAATATCTTTCTTAAACAGGTAAAAACCAATCAACATTGCAAACAATAATTTGCACATCGTAGTAACAATTGTCATAATTCCATCTCTCTCCCATTTCCAGCAACAATCCGTATTGCTTTATCTCATTTAAGAATGCCCTCGACATTCTTGCTGCGAGATGCACGTCGTGCAATGCATAGCATATTTTTTTGTGCATCTCTGCAATTCTTTCCGCTATTTACATATCGTATATAATGCATTATTTTACTGATTAAGTGTAACACAACCGCTTTGGTTTGTCATCGCTAATTTGGTCTTACCAGTAATTCGCCTATATTTTTGTAAATTTCGACGGATTCTTTCGTTCCTTTCTCTCATTTTCATTTCTTTTGTACACAAAAAAGATGTCCTATGATATACTAATGACATAATGTTGGGTTCTAAAGATGCCATACGAATTGATCCGTACTTCGTACTCCCACAATTCTACCCAATATTCGCATATCGTGAAGCTGACGCTCCACTTTTATGCAGCTTGGCATCACCATACATAAGGAGGCTATGTACTATTATGAAAAAATTCATTCAGGAATTCAAAGAATTTGCCTTAAAAGGCAATATGATGGATCTTGCCATAGGTATGATCATCGGAAGTGCATTTACCGGCATCGTAAATTCCCTGGTAAATGACATCATCAATCCGATCCTCGGTATCTTTACCGGAAAAATCGATTTTTCCAATCTGTTTCTCACCCTGGACGGTTCCCACTACGAGACACTGGCCGCTGCTGAAAAAGCCGGTGCTGCTGTATTCAAATACGGTTCCTTTATCTCCAATGTGATCAATTTTATCATTATGGCACTGGTTGTATTCTGTATTGTAAAATTCTTAAACAAACTGCGCAGACCGGAACCGGAAAAACCGGCAGCTCCGACCACAAAAAAATGTCCGTACTGTATGTCTGAGATCAGTATCGAAGCAACCCGCTGTCCGAACTGTACTTCCTCTCTCATTGATGTGGACGCAAAAGAATTATCATAAGTATTGTCATAAACTCTGTATCTGTCCGGCAAAATGGCTCTGCACAGATACAGGCTTTTTATAAATGTTTTATTATTTAAGAAATGAGGGCTTGAATTATGTGGGCTTACGAAAGTGTATTTTATCAGATTTATCCGCTTGGATTCTGCGGAGCACCTTTTGAAAATGACGGTGTCCTGACACCGCGGATCCGAAAGGTCATCGACTGGATTCCACACATCAAAAATCTTGGTGCGAATGCGATCTATTTTTCACCGGTATTTGAATCCGATACCCATGGATATAATACCAGAGATTTCCGTAAAATCGACGTACGTCTGGGCACAAACGAAGATTTTGCCGATGTCTGCCAGGCATTGCACAAGGAAGGAATCAAAGTCGTGCTGGACGGCGTATTCAATCATGTCGGCCGCGGATTCTGGGCATTTCAGGATGTCCTGGAAAAACGCTGGGATTCGCCGTACAAAGACTGGTTCCATATCAGCTTTGACGGAAACTCCAACTACAATGACGGGCTGTGGTATGAGGGCTGGGAAGGCAATTATGACCTGGTAAAACTGAATCTCTGCCATCCGGATGTGAAACAGCATATTTTTGACAGTATCCGAAGCTGGGTGGAGGAATTTGATATCGATGGCCTGCGTCTTGATGTAGCCTACTGTCTGGATGAAAACTTTGTACGGGAACTCCGGGCATTCTGTGACAGCCTGAAACTGGATTTCTTCCTGGTGGGTGAAATGCTGCACGGCGATTACAACCGTCTGATGAATGATTCCATGCTGCATTCGGCAACAAACTACGAATGTTACAAAGGACTGTTCTCCAGTTTCAACTCCATGAATATGTTCGAGATCATCCACTCACTCCTGCGTCAGTTCGGTCCGGAAAACTGGACACTCTACCGGGGCAAGCATCTGCTCTGCTTTGTAGATAACCACGATGTCAGCCGCATTGCAAGCAATCTGACCAATGAACAGCATCTGCCACTGATCTATGCCCTGTGCTTTGGTATGCCGGGCATTCCGTGTGTATACTATGGAAGTGAATGGGGTGCAAAAGCAAACAAAAGCGAAGGTGATCCGGCATTACGCGCCTGCTTTGATGCTCCGGTGGAAAATGACCTGACCGCATGGATTTCCAAACTTGCTGCCGCAAAAAAAGCCAGCAATGCATTAAATTATGGCGATTTCCGCTCTGTCGTACTGACAAACCGCCAGTGCATTTTTGAACGAAAAACAGATTCCGAACGTGTACTGGTTGCAATTAATGCCGACAACGTACCATATACCGCTCATTTTGACGCAGGCTGTGGCACTGCCGTTGACCTGATCACAGGTAATACACATGATTTTGGTGGAGGCAGTGAACTTCCGCCGTACAGCGCATTTTTCTGGAAATGTGAACGCTAATCGTTACACCTAAGAAATAATCCTGCAAAAACAAAAACTCCGGGTCAGCTTCATACCTTGAAGCCAATCCGGAGTTTTTATTTTTGTTTAATAGTTACCACAGTATCCGTTGTACCTTCTTTTTTCTCATATCAATAAAATGTCCATTTAGCAAGATGTTCTCCTTCATACACAACTTTCAGTGAAAAAAATTGCGGATCATCCGACAGCAGACGTTCTAAAAACAGATGATCTCCCTCCCATGTCGGAAGTGACAATACCTTTTCTTTGTCCACCCATTCCAGTGTACCTTCCCTGCATTCTGTCAATTCTCCGTAAAGCGGACATTCGCAATCCGCTTTCGCTACTTGCTCATGAACGCAGTCGCTTTGCGACCTGCGTTCAAACTCTGTCGCAGTAAACAGATGCATATATTCATCTTCCCACTCGTCAGAGCAAAAGGTCACAATCCCACGAAACTGATACGTTGTCAACGTCAGTCCTGTTTCTTCTTTTACTTCACGGATCAGGCACTCATCCGGACTTTCTCCCGGCTCAAACTTTCCACCGACACCGATCCACTTATCATGATTCTCATCATTCTTTTTTTTCGTTCGATGAAGCATCAGATATTTTCCATCTTTTTCTATATAACATAAAGTTGTAAGTCGCATAATATATTTCCACCTTTTTCTATTGCTTTTTGTTCTTCATTTGGAATATACTCGATATATGAATTTAAACGATTAAGGAGTTAATTATGTCATATGCACTTGTCCTTCTCTGTGGCGGACTCAGCACCCGCATGGGCACAAACAAAGCCTTCCTCCCTTTCGGCAAATATACCCTGATGGAATATCAGGTTCAACGTTTTCGCCCTTACTTTGAAAAAATATATTTATCCGTTCCGAAAATGACGGATTCCTGGATGCATCTTGCTGCCAGACTGAATTGCACAGCCATTCCTGACTGCGTTGAAAAAATCGGTCCGCTGGGAGGACTGTACAGCTGTCTTTCTGCTGTTACAGAGGATCTGCTGTTTTTCACACCGGTAGATGCACCATTTACAAGCACAAATGCTGCCCTTACAATATGCCAGACACTGGAGCAGGCCATTGAAACGAATCCGTCAAAATATGCCTGCGTCCTGAAACATCCGACCCGCGGAATGCAGCCCCTCTCCGCAGCCTATGCAAAAACCTGCCTCCCTGTCATCGAACACATGATACACGCAGAAAACTATCGCCTGCGCCAGCTCCTGACACCGGAACACACTGTTATCTCTGACATCCTCGTTCCCCAGGAACACTTTTATAATATGAACGATATGCCATCCTACTACCATGCCCTGCAAATGCTGGCAGAAAAACAACCCGCACTGTTTCCGCCTGATTTTATTTTTCAATCAGACCAGCCAATTCCATACGTCTCGTTTTCTGCAAAATCAGGCACCGGAAAGACAACCTATCTGGAAAAACTGGTTGCCTGCCTGAAAGAAAAAGGACTTCGCATTGCCCTGATCAAACACGACGCGCATGGTTTTGAACTGGATCAGCCCGGAAAAGACAGCTATCGTCTGCGAAAAGCCGGTGTCGACACCATGATTCTCTCCGGACCGGATCAAACTGTACAGATTAGCAGACATACCGCCGGTGAACCATCCCTGAAGCAGCTGCTATCTTCCATTCAGGGTGTCGATCTGATCCTGATTGAGGGCTATAAATTCGGAGCACAGCCGAAAATCCAGCTGCTCCGCAAAGGTTATAGTGAGACGCCCGTTGGAAATCCGGAAAATATCATTGCATATGTTGCTGATTTTCCATACGATCCTGTTCCGTCAGATCTCCCGGTCTTTGCTTTAAACGATCCACAGGATTTAGCGGAATACCTTGTTTCCAGCTTCGGTTTGAAATAAGTGTAGATGTGCGGTGATTCTGAAAAGAATATGTCAGCTTTCGCTGACCAGAATCACGCACCACGTCTCACATGCGTTCGACTTGAAAAGAAGGGATTCAGCTAATTGAAAATCTGCGCATGCGACAAAATGTTTCAAAGATTGGATGCATGCGTGGCACGCGGTGCCATCACGTAAAATGGGCAAATCTGAAAGCAAAATCCAAGACAAGA
>NZ_KI271096.1:0-33902 GCF_000469345.1 Eubacterium ramulus ATCC 29099 | reverse complement strand
TCTGGATTTCTGCTTCAGATTTGCCCTTTACATAGATAAACAAAATTTTATTTTACGGCCCCGATCAGTTCATTGATATCCGCCACACCATGCATCTGCATATACTGCTCGATACCGTCCACGATCTCCATGGTCACCATCGGATTTGCAAAATTTGCAGTTCCGACGCTGACAGCCGTAGCTCCTGCCAGGATCAGTTCCAGCGCATCTTCTGTATTCTGGATGCCGCCCATTCCGATGATCGGAAGGTTCACTGCATTTGCCACCTGATATACCATACGGACTGCAATCGGATGTACTGCCGGACCGGACAATCCACCTGTCTTATTTGCAATTGCAAACGCACGTTTGTTGACATCGATCTTCATGCCCGTCAGTGTGTTGATCAGGGACAGGGCATCCGCGCCACCTGCCTCTGCGGCTTTTGCCATCACGGTAATATCTGTAACATTCGGGCTCAGTTTCATGATCACCGGCTGTTTTGCATGCTTTTTCACTTCTCTTGTGATTGCTTCTACGGCTTTCGGATCCTGACCGAAAGCAATACCGCCCTCTTTGACATTTGGACAGGAAATATTGATTTCCAGCATATCTACCGGCTGATCTGCCAGACGTTCCACCACTTCACAGTAATCCTCAGTGGATTTTCCGCAGACATTTACAATGATCTTTGTATCGTATTTTTTCAGAAATGGAATATCTCTGGACACAAACACATCAATACCCGGATTCTGCAGACCGATGGCATTGAGCATACCGCCGTATACTTCTGCAATACGCGGCGTCGGATTTCCCGGCCACGGAATATTTGCCACACCTTTTGTGACTACTGCGCCCAGGCGGTTCAGATCTACAAATTCGGAAAATTCCTCACCGGAACCAAAGGTGCCGGAGGCAACCATAACCGGATTGTCAAATGTTACTCCTGCAATCGTTACTTTTGTATTCATTACAGTTCTACCTCCTCTGCTAAAAATACCGGACCTTCCTTGCAGACACGTTTGTTATGTACATTGGTATGTCCATCTACTTCTTTTGATTTACATACGCAGGCAAGGCATGCACCGATACCGCATGCCATCTTCTCCTCCATGGAGATCCAGCATTCCATATGGTTTTCAGACGCATATTGTTTCAATGCACGGAGCATCGGTGTCGGACCACACGCATAGATGACTTCCGCATCCAGCTCATTCTCCCGGATCGCATCCAGGACATTTCCTTTTGATCCCATACTGCCATCCTCTGTGGCAATATATACTTCCCCCTGTTTTTTGAACTCATCCAGAAGGAACATATCGCTGTTGCGGTAACCGAGGATGATCTGTTTTTCACAGTTTAACTGTTTTGCAAGTTCCAGCATTGGCGGAATACCGATACCGCCACCGATCAGGAATGCTTTTTTGCTCTTTAACGGGAAACCGTTTCCAAGCGGTCCCATCACAGAGAGATAATCTCCGGTCTGCTTCTGGGAAAATTCTTCGGTTCCTGCGCCTGCAATACGATATACCAGATGCAGGGCACAATCCTCTTTATCAATTTCGCAGATACTGATCGGACGCGGGAGCAGTCTGCTTCCATCCTCACAGTAAATAGAAATAAACTGTCCAGCCTTTGCATACTGTGCGATTTTATCTGTTTTGATCCACAGGCTGTAAATCGCCGGAGCAATCTCCTCCTGGCTGATGATCACTGCCTGCTCTTTGAATTTCTCTGCCATTTCCTTCTCCTTTTATTTCAGTGCGGAAGCGATGTCCTCGATCATATCAATAACTGCCTGACGGGAAGCATCTGCAAAATTTTCTGCGCCAAACTGAGCATATTTCTCCTGTTTGTAAGCAGCAATGATACCTCTGGAAGAATTTACGATTGCTCCCAGACCGTCTTTATTGAAATAATGAGTCAGATCCTTACCTTTTCCACCCTGTGCACCATAACCAGGTACCAGGATGAAGCTCTTTGGCATTACCTGACGCAATACTTTGCCAACTTCCGGATAAGTAGCGCCTACAACAGCTCCGATATAGCTGTACTCGTCGCCCATGACATCCTCTCCCCATGCAGCTACTTTCTCAGCCACATGCTCGTACAGTGGTTTGCCGTCAATGAGACGATCCTGGAACTCACCGCTGGACGGATTGGATGTTTTTACAAGGATGAACAGACCCTTTTTCTCCTCTTTACACACATCTGCAAATGGTTTGATTCCATCGGTACCAAGGTATGGGTTTACGGTTGCGAAATCTTCATTAAATGTGCGGTATGTCTTGCTTCCTACCTGGACTTTTCCAAGATGTCCGGTTGCATAAGCTGCGGAAGTAGAACCGATATCTCCACGCTTTACATCACCGATTACTACCAGATCTTTCTCATGACAATAATCAACGGTTTTCTGGAATGCTTTCAGACCTTCCACACCAAACTGCTCATACATGGCGATCTGCGGCTTTACTGCCGGGATCAGATCGTAAGTGCTGTCGATGATCTGCTTGTTGTACTGCCAGATGGCATCTGCGGCACCTTCCAGTGTCTCTCCATACTCATCAAAAGATTTTTTCTGAATATGCTCCGGTACATAGGAAAGCATCGGATCTAAGCCGACAACGATTGGTGCGCCTGTTTTCTTGATTTTCTCTACTAACTTGTTGATCATTATACTTCGTTCTCCTCTTTATGAAATGATATATAGTTTATTTTTGGGGAAGATCCTGTCTATTTCTCCTGATACACGATTTCTCCGTCCACGATGGTTGCCATGACTTTTCCGGTCACTTTTTTACCACCAAACGGTGTATTTTTGCCCTTGGATAAAAACTCTGCCGGATCAATGACCCACTCACATTCCGGGTCAAAAATCGTCAGATCCGCCGGACTTCCGGCCTCCACGGTTCCTTTATCCAGACCAAGGATCTTCGCCGGATTGTAACTCATCTTCTCTGCCATCTGCATCGGAGTCAGAATACCCGGTTTTACCAGCGCTGTATAAGTCAGTGCTGCCGCAGTCTCCAGGCCGACAATGCCAAACGGTGCTTTCTGGATGCCCTGCTCCTTCTCACTGGCTGCGTGAGGTGCATGATCCGTTGCGATCACGTCCATGATATCATCAGCCAGACCTTTCTGTAACGCCTCCACATCTTCTTTCGTACGAAGTGGCGGATTCATTTTGTAATTACCATCATCCTCTGTGATATCATCGGATGTCATACAGAAATGATGTGGGCATACTTCAGCTGTCACCGGCAGACCTTCTTCTTTTGCCAGTTCTACCATACGCACGCTATCCTTTGTAGAGCAGTGGCACAGATGCAGGCGTACTCCGGTCTCTTTGGCCAGCAGGATATCCCGCGCCACAATAACGTCCTCCACAGAGTTCGTAATGCCTGCAAATCCGAGTTCGTTTGCTTTCGCATCCGCATTCATCACACCACCATGCACCATATTGATATCTTCGCAGTGCGCAAGAACGACAAGTCCTTCCTCAGCGGCTGCCTGCATACCTTCCCGGTAAAGCTGTGCGTTCATAACTGATTTGCCATCTTCGCTGATAGTCCGGCTTCCGGCTGCCGCCATTCCGTGAATATCTGCCAGTTCCTCGCCTTTCTGACCTTTCGTCACCGCTCCGGTCTGCAGCACATGCACTTTCGTCACAGCCTCTGCTTTATGCTTCACATAATCGATCACGTCCGGACGGTCTGCCACCGGTTTTGTATTCGGCATGGCAACGATCGTCGTAAATCCTCCGTGAAGTGCTGCTGCACCGCCTGTCTGGATATCTTCTTTGTACTCCAGACCCGGATCCCGCAGATGCACATGCAGATCGATAAATCCTGGCATGACATAACAGCCTTTCGCATCATAAACCTCATCTGCTTTCTCTTTTATCGCAGGTGCAACCTCAGCCACTGTCCCGTCTTTGATCAGAACATCTGCCTTTGTCATCGTTTTGTCGCCGGGATTGATGACTGTTCCGTTTTTTATCAAAAGTACCATCCTTGACTGTCTTCCTTTCTTCCCATGTATTTATAACAGTTTTCTTCTTCCGATTCCATTTGCAGAAGCAGCTTTTTGATACATCACTTCTGCATGGAATCATTATTCTTTATTTTATCATTTTCAACACTTCGCCGCAATGTTTTATTACAGTTCCGGTGGCACATAAGCCTCCACATAGATGCCTTCCGGTGTATACTCTTCCTTCAGTAATTCTCCATATTTGCGGATTTTCTGGATCTCTCCGGCCTTTTCATATGGAAATGTATGCTTGAGCAGCACTTTTCCATCCCGGAGCATATCCTCGAATACTTCTTTCAGTGTATCCAGTCCCATGCCGGTCTTCGCAGAAATACGCAATGTCTTATCTGCCCGGAAATCCTGCAAGATTTCCTCTCCGGTGATCCGGTCACATTTATTAAATACCGTAAGAATCTTCTTATCCACGACACCAAGATCCTGCAGCGTCATATACACGACGTGCATCTGTGCATCCCACTGCGGATTGGAAGCATCTACCACATGAATAATAAAATCCGCATATTTCGCCTCTTCCAGTGTGCTCTTAAAAGCATCTACCAGATGATGCGGCAGCTTCCGGATAAAACCTACGGTATCTGTCAGCATCAGGTTCTGGTGATTGGATAATTCCAACATTCTTGTCGTCGGATCCAATGTTGCAAACAGCTGATCTTCCTCCAGAACATCTGCATCCGTCAGCGTATTCAGAAGCGTGGATTTTCCTGCATTGGTATAACCAACGATAGCTGCCACTTTTGTGTGACTCTTCATCCTCTGGCTCCTGGTCAGTTCCCTGTGCCGCACTACTTCCTTCAATTCCCGGTTGAGCTGTGCCGTCCGGTGACCGATGAGACGCCGGTCGATCTCCAGCTTTTTCTCACCCGGTC
Organism: Eubacterium ramulus ATCC 29099; assembly: GCF_000469345.1. Taxonomy (GTDB): domain Bacteria; phylum Bacillota; class Clostridia; order Lachnospirales; family Lachnospiraceae; genus Eubacterium_I; species Eubacterium_I ramulus. The sequence continues at coordinate 29,004 of NZ_KI271096.1, read as the reverse complement.
CTCGGGTTCCGATACCGCCGCCCAGACGGGACATGGATCGTCCGAAGCCCGCCAGTCTGCTGGCACGATACTTCAGCTGCGCCAGCTCTACCTGGATCTTTCCTTCACTGGTCCGTGCCCGTGCCGCAAATATATCAAGGATCAGCAATGTACGATCCATGACCTTGCTGTCCAGTACCTGCTCCATATTTCTCATCTGGATCGGGGAAAGTTCATCATCACAGATGATTCCGGTTGCCTCCTTTTCCCAGATCATATCCCGGATTTCTTCCAGTTTACCGGTTCCTACATAAGTTCCCGGATGCATGTGTTCCAGATTCTGGATCACCGTGCCTACTACTTCAGCTCCTGCCGTGGCTGCCAGTTCTGCCAGCTCCGCCAGGGAACTCTCTGTATCATCACCGTTTCGCTCACTGATCCCCACCAGGATCACGCGCTCCACCGGCTGTTCATTTTCGTATACGATTCCCACTTACTGTCCGTTTCCTTCCGTTGTTGTATCTGCCGCTGTATCATCCGCCTGCTGTGTATTGTCAGTTCCGGTATTCTCCAGTCCGGTAAGTACCCTGGTCTGCAGAAATTCATACTCTTTCTGCATCGTCTCATCTTCCGGATAATCTGCCACATAGTCTTTTGCCTCTTCCAGTGCAGATGCAAAATCACCGTTTTTCTCATATACAGCCACCAGAGCTTTCTGCAGCTCTTTCACCTGATCTCCGCTGGCTGCTTCCATGGCATCTTTATAATACGTTGCCGCATCCGCATAATCCCCTGCATCTGCAGCAATGGACGCCAGCTGTTCCAGCGCATCCGCATCTTTTGGATGTTTTTCCATATATTTCTGGAATGCAGCCTTTGCATCCTCCATCTTTTTCTCTGAAGCATACAGTTTGCCAAGCGCCAGATATGCTCTGTCCGCACCCTTATCTGCCGCCTGTGTCAGCATTTTGACCGCATTTTCCGTATCACCTTTGATGACATACAGTTTCCCGATATTTTCATAATCAGATGCAGAAGATGGTTTCAGTTTCAACCCCTGCTCCAGATATTTCTGTGCTTCCTGCGTCCTGCCTGCATTCTGCAGATTCTCGCTGATATGTCCATACAGTTCCGCATCCGAATCATTCAGGGACACTGCCTTATCATAATCCTTCAGGCAGGCATCCGGCTGTCCGTCTGCCAGCAATACACTTCCTCTGAGATAGTATACTTCCCAGTTTTTCTTATCATAATCCACCAGTCCGTCATAAGTCTTGATGGCTGCCTTGGTATCTCCGGATTTGTACTGTGCCAGTGCCTTGTAGTAGCACACATCCAATTCCTGTGCACGGATCCTTCCCAGAGACTGATCCAGAGCCTTCTGAAAACTGCTGACCGCATCCTCATATTTAGCTTCTTTCATCTGACTGATACCAAGCTGCTTATATTCCAGTGCCTTCTTCTCTGATTTGCTGGTACAGCCGCCCAGGAAAAGGGACATGCCCAGCAGACCGGTCAGAAAAAGCACCATTCCTTTTTTCTTCATATCGCTTCTCATTCCTCCATATTCCACCCATGTACCCCCGGAATCTGACCTCTTTGTTTCAGAAACCACGGTACACTGCACTTCCTTATAGTATGCCATGAATAAAGACGCACTGCAAGGAAATTTATCTCAGTCAAAAAGACTCACACTTTCACATATTTCCCACAAAAGGCCTGCCACATGTTTTCCTGCATGTAACAGACCTTTCTTGCATCCTGCTCTATCCTATAAGTCAATATTGGAAGAATTCAGATATTTCTCCTGCTCCGGTGTCAATGTATCAATGGATTTGCCAAGGAAACGAAGTTTTCTGTTGGCAACTTCCAGATCTACGTTACGCGGAACACTGATCAGTTTCTCTGTCAGATTGTTCGCATTTTCTACCAGATATTTTGCACTCAGTGCCTGAATTGCGAAACTCATATCCATGATTTCTGCCGGATGACCATCACCTGCTGCCAGATTGACCAGACGGCCTTCTGCCAGTACATAGATCCATTTATCCTCAGAAATCTGATAACCTACGATATTTTTACGCTGATCAATGGTATCCAGTGCGATTTCACGAAGACGTTTCATGTCGATCTCTACATCAAAATGTCCTGCGTTGCACAGGATTGCGCCATTTTTCATCACTTTGAAATCGTCCTCGCTGATGACGCCGGCACAACCGGTTACTGTGATAAAGAAATCACCGATCTTTGCTGCCTCGTTCATCGGCATTACATCAAATCCGTCCATCACTGCCTCAATCGCCTTGATCGGGTCTACTTCGGTCACAATAACTTTTGCGCCCAGACCTTTGGCACGCATAGCCACGCCTTTTCCACACCAGCCATATCCTGCAACAACCACATATTTGCCTGCCACGATCAGGTTTGTGGTACGGTTGATACCGTCAAATACAGACTGTCCGGTTCCGTAACGGTTGTCAAACAGATGTTTGCAGTCTGCATTATTTACCAGTACCATCGGGAATTTCAATTCATCATTTTTTGCCATGGCGATCAGGCGGATGATACCGGTTGTCGTCTCCTCACAACCTCCAATGACATACTGCAGTTTATCCTGCATCTTTGTATGAAGCATATGCACCAGATCACCGCCGTCATCAATGATGATATTGCAGTCGTTCTCCAGAACACTTGTGATATGCTGATCATATTCTTCCGGTGTACAGTCATACCATGCATATACATTTAAACCGTCAGCCACCAGTGCTGCCGCCACATCATCCTGCGTGGAAAGCGGGTTACTTCCTGTAATATACATTTCCGCACCGCCTGCTGCCAGTACCTTGCACAGATATGCGGTCTTTGCCTCCAGATGAATGGAAAGAGCAATACGGATGCCCTCAAAAGGTCTTTCTTTGGAAAAATCATCTTCCAGACTGCGAAGCAGCGGACAGTTTTTCCGAACCCAGTCTATTTTGTGTGCTCCGGATGGAGCAAGATTGATATCTTTGATCGCGCTCATTCATTTCCTCCTGTATCTTGTAAACTATACTCTCATTTATCGAAGTTACCTGTGTAATTATCGTAGTTACCTGTGTGCTGTGATGTGAGTATCAAAAATAGCTTTTATCACTCACGATTGTTCTTCTTCACTCTGCTGCCGTTCCTTTTCCGCAATGATTGCTTCATTCAGTGACAGCATTTTCGCATCCAGCTTGGACGTGATTGCCGCACAATCCCGCAGTTCCCGGCTGATATACTCCGGAGCATTTCCCTCAAATTTATAATAGATCTTATGCTCCAGGCTTGCCCAAAAATCCATGGCAATGGTCCTGATCTGAATCTCTACTTTCGTCGGATTGATCCCGTTGGTGGTCTGTATCGGAACCGTGATCAGCATGTGATAGCTGCGGTATCCGCTCTCCTTTGGATGCTTCATATAATCTTTGATATAAAGAATCGTAAATTCTTTCTGCTTTCCAATCATCTCTGCCAGACGATAGATATCGGATGTAAAGGAGCACACGATACGCACACCTGCAATATCATTGATATGCTCCACCATGTTTTCCATGGTATTTTCCAGCCCGTGCCGGCTTAATTTTTTTGCAATGCTGTTCGGCGTTTTTATGCGGGATTTGATATATTCAATTGGATTGTACTGGTGAATGTATTGAAATTCATCATTCATGATATCCAGCTTTGTCCGGACTTCCTTGATCGCCGCATTATATAAAAACATCAAACTTTGCCAGTCATAGGCATTTTCCCCTCGTTCCGCTGTCTCTTCTGCCATCTATCCTAAAAAACCTCCTGAATTTCACTTGGCAGACCTTCTTTCTGTCCCTCATATAAAGTACATCGGTTGGCCGTCTTATCCATTGTATCATATTTTTCTATGATTTTTGTCTGTTTGCGCGCTTTCTTTATTTATTTTTAAGAAATCCTTTTTCTGCCAGCCGCGTCTCGATCTCATCCAGTATTTTTTCAGAATCAGCTTCCACCGTATGGAGATGACTGTTGCCGGTGAGGACCTTTAATGGCAGATCCGCTGTCTCACCCATTTTCCGGATAAACTCATCCACATCCCAGCGGTTTTTCAGAATCAGATCCGCACTGAGCTGTCCGTAGATCTCATGCTCTACGATCACGTCACAGACATAACCGCCGCAATCAACCATCAGATACAGTTCCTCCTGCATCTGTGCGTCGGTATGGTTCACTGCAAAAATTCTCCGGCACAGATTCTGACCGTGCTCCGGATCATACAGCACATATCCTTTATTTGTGCTCAAGATATTGCGGTTGGTCGCACGCAACAGTGCGATGTCCTGCACGATCACCTGGCGGCTCACGCCAAATTCCTTTGCCAGTTCCGCACCGGACAATGGACGGTTTTCCTGTTTTAAACGATTCATCAGTTCTATTCTGCGTGTTGCTCCATCCGTCATATCAATCCTCCTCAATCACCTGAATCTCCAAAAAATCAAAATTAATCTGTTCAATAAAACTATCCTGGTAAAAACGAGCTTTTGCATGACGTTTAAACTCATCAATATTGTGTTCCAGCCAGATCGGTTTTCCCAGATCAAACACGTAACATACTTCTTCCAGTGCATGAAATACTTTGTGCGTGCGGGTCTCATCGCTGTCATCACAGATTGTCGTATCCCGCAGCATCCGGTTGTCTTTAAATTCTTTTGCCCATAAACGAAACATATTCTTACCCTCTTCTCTGTCTGCTGGCTTCATACATCAGAATACCTGCTGCCATGGCTGCATTCAGTGACTCCAGCTGTCCACCCATCGGAATCCGGATATAGGTATCCGCCAGTTTTGCAGTCTCCGCTGTCAGCCCGTTTCCTTCATTTCCGATCAGGAATGCAGTTCCTCCCGTGTAATCCGGTTCATCATAGCATACACTGCCCTCCAGATGTGCCGCATAGACACGGATGCCCTTTTCCTGCAGCTGACCAAGCGTCCCATGCAGATCCTCAGTAATATAAAACGGTACCCGGAAAATGCTCCCCATGGTGGAACGGATCGTCTTAGGATTGTAAATATCCACGGTACACTTGTCCATGATCACACCGGAAATTCCGGCACCTTCCCCGGTCCGGAACATCGTTCCGAGATTGCCCGGATCCTGGACATTTTCCAGCACCAGCCAGACACCGTCTGTATCCTCCAGCATATCTTCCAGCCGGTTTTCTTTCATTTTCACAAGACAGAGCACTCCCTGAGGCGTTTTTGTATCAGACACCGCAGCAAATACGGAATCTGACAACATCTCCCAGTCGGTTCCTTCAAAAACACCTTCATGTGCCGGATCTTTTGCAAAAGATTCGGAAACGTACACTTTCCCGATCCGCTCTTTCGGTGTCTCCCGGAACATCCGGATTCCTTCCACCACATACAGTTGCTGCTGCCGTCTTGCTCTTGCATTTTTTATCAGTTTGCTCAGGGCTTTCACCTGTGCATTTGCTGTACTTGTTATCATATGAAGTTCCTTTTCTTAAATGATATCTTTTATTTTTTAGAATTGTGGGAGTACAAAGTACGGAACAATTCGTATGGCATCTTTTTACCCCAACATCTTTTTTATTATACTTGCTATGCACAAAAAAAGCAATTTACACCTTTCCGTGCAAACTGCTTTTTTCTGTTCTTATTTACCGTTCAACCCTGCTATTCACAAGCGGACCTTAGATTGACAGGTTCTTTCCTACGTTAAACTGATAATCAGAGATATGTTTCTCCATAGCCAGTGCTTCATCCACATCAAAATCTACGAATTTACCATCTTTGTAGGCAACGATACGGTTGCTTTTGCCTTCGCAGAGCAGATCTACGGCATAAGCACCCATAGTAGATGCATAGACACGGTCTTTACATGTCGGGCTTCCGCCACGCTGCATGTGACCAAGGATGGTTGCTCTTGTCTCCATTCCGGTTGCAGCCTCAATACGTCTTGCCAGAGATGTGGAATGTCCGATACCTTCAGCATTGATGATGATATAATGTCTCTTGCCACGTTTCCGGTTTGCAATGATATTGTTTACGATCTTCTGCTCGTCAAAATCATATTTCTCCGGAATCAGTACCTGCTCAGCACCGTTTGCAAGACCACACCATAATGCGATATATCCTGCATCACGTCCCATTACCTCGATAATACTGCAGCGCTCATGGGAAGATGCTGTATCACGGATTTTGTCAATGGCTTCCATTGCTGTATTAACAGCTGTATCAAAACCAATGGTATAATCAGTACAGGAAATATCCAGATCGATCGTTCCCGGAATACCAATCGTGTTGATTCCCTGTGCAGCCAGTTTCTGAGCTCCACGGAAAGAACCGTCACCACCGATTACGATGATTCCTTCGATCCCGTGCTTTCTGCACATTTCAGCACCAAGCTTCTGTCCTTCTTCTGTACGGAATTCCGGACATCTTGCTGTCTGAAGTATCGTACCACCTCTCTGAATGATATCGGATACATCTTTTGCTTCCATATCTACGATATCTTCAGCAATTAATCCTGTATACCCTCTTCTTATACCCTTTACTTTTTTTCCCTTTGAGATTGCCTGACGCACTACCGCACGGATAGCTGCATTCATACCCGGTGCATCTCCACCGCTTGTTAACACACCAATTGTCTGTATTTCCTTAGCCATGACAAAACCTCCTATACCTGTATCATTTTCATTTTTCCTCATGTTGCTACTATTCTAATCTTTTTTTTACATTTTTTCAATGGACTTTTCCAAAACTTTGATATTTTTTTCACCAAGTTTTTTATTTAATTCATTTACAAGCTCATTATTTGCAAAAACGGTCATATTTGCCCCGAGCCGTTTCATCGCATGCTCTTTTGCCAGGTAAATCACTACCTGATCCTGTCCATCTGACCCAGATAACAATGCCAGGGTTTCGTTTTCCTGCTGTTCAAAAGTCTCCCGGTCTGCAAACTGGATCCACAATTCCCGTCTCGCATCATCAAAAGAATAGATTTTTTCACAGATCAGTTTGCCGTTTTTATCCTCTTCCGCAGACACCCGGCCACGGATAAACACTTTCTGCTCTTCCTGCATCAGCAGATGATACCGTTCATACTCCCGCGGAAATACAATGACTTCGACACTTCCGTACAGATCCTCGACCGTCAGAAATGCCATCGCTTTGTTCTGTTTTGTATACTTCACGTTTTTTGCCGTAATGATACCGCCGATCATGGCTTTCTCATCATCTGTGATACCTCTGGCAGTTCCACTTTCTTCATCCAGGACAAAATCTCCGGTGGTCTTTGTAATATTTTTCCGCCATTTTGCTTCATATTCCTGCAGTGGATGACCACTGACATAGATACCAAGCACTTCTTTCTCCATGGCAAGCACCTCTTCCCTGGAAAATTCGCCGCAGTCCGGCAGACGGATCTCGAACTGCTTCTTCTCCTCCGGTGCCACCATGTCAAAGAGGGACATTTGTCCTGCCATCGTGGTCTTGCGGTCATTGGTAATCTGATCCATCAGCTTTCCGTACACCTGCATAAACTGCTTGCGCGTGCCACCCAGATCATCAAAAGCTCCGCCTTTGATGAAGTTTTCCACGGCACGACGGTTCATCTCCCTGCCGCTCATACGATCAATAAAATCCTTCAGGGATTTAAAACGCCCATTCTCCGTGCGCTCCTGTACCAGTGCATCGATCACCGGACGGCCGATACTCTTGATGGCAGACAGTCCATAGCGGATATCTTTGCCGGACACGGAAAATCCCGCATATCCGTCATTGACATTTGGCGGCAGCACGCCAATCCCCATCTGACGGCACACCTGGATATATTCTGCCACTTTTGTAGAGTTATCAATCACAGATGTCATCAGGGCAGCCATAAATTCCACCGGATAGTAATATTTCAGATATGCAGTCTGGTAAGACACCACCGCATACGCTGCTGCATGGGATTTGTTAAAGGCATATTTTGCAAAATCTGTCATCTCATCGAAAATCTTGTTGGCAACTTCCTCGGAAATACCGTTTGCCATACAGCCCGGCACCCCCTCTTCTTCATTGCCGTACACAAAATTCTGACGCTCTCTGGCCATGACATCGCCTTTTTTCTTGGACATGGCACGACGTACCAGATCACTTCGTCCCAGTGTATAACCTGCCAGATCCCGCACGATCTGCATGACCTGCTCCTGATAAACGATACATCCATACGTCGGAGCCAGGATCGGTTCCAGCTGCGGACAGTCATACACAATAGAAGACGGATTATTTTTACCACGGATATAGGATGGGATAAAATCCATCGGTCCCGGACGATACAGGGAAATTCCGGCAATGATATCTTCCAGGCTCTGTGGTTTTAACTCCTTCATGAAGTTTTTCATACCGGCACTCTCCAGCTGGAACACACCATCGGTGCGACCGGTACCGATTGAGGCCAGTACATCCGGATCGTTATAGTCAATCTGATCCATATCCAGTTCTTTTCCGGTGGAACGCGCCACATTTTTCACGGCATCCTGGATTACAGTCAGTGTCCTGAGTCCGAGGAAGTCCATCTTCAGAAGCCCCAGCTCCTCCAGTGTCGTCATGGTAAACTGTGTCGTCACGGAACCATCGGAGCCTCTCGAGAGCGGCACATACTCGTCCACCGATTTCTGACTGATCACCACACCGGCTGCATGCATGGACGTATGCCGCGGCAGTCCCTCCAGACGCAGTGACATGTCGATCAGCTTCGTCACTTCCGGATTGGACTCATAGAGTCCGCGCAGTTCCGGATTCATTTTCAACGCCTTACTGATGGTGATTCCAAGCTCGTTCGGAATCATTTTTGCAATGCTGTCACACATGGCATACGGCAGATCCATAACACGCCCCACATCCCGGATAACGCCCTTGGCAGCCATGGTACCGAAAGTTACGATCTGCACCACGCGGTCCTTGCCATATTTTCTTACAACATAATCAATGACTTCCTGACGTCTCTCGTAGCAGAAATCCACATCAATATCCGGCATGGAAACTCGTTCCGGATTCAGAAATCGCTCAAAGAGCAGACTGTAACGGATCGGATCCAACTTGGTGATTCCCAGCGTATAGGAAACCAGACTACCTGCCGCACTGCCTCGTCCCGGACCAACCATGATATCATTTTCTCTGGCAAAATGAATAAAATCCCAGACGATCAGAAAGTAATCCACATACCCCATTTTCTGAATAACCGAAAGCTCATATTCCAGACGTGGCTTTAACTCCTGCACCCGTTTGGGTGAATACCGCTCATCAAGTCCCTCATAGCACAGTTTGTTCAGATATTCCCAGGATGTATAGCCATCCGGCACATCAAATTTCGGCAGCTTCGTCACACCGAATTCAATCTCCACATGGCAGCGGTCTGCAATTTTCTGCGTGTTTTCAATCGCATCCAGCGCATAGGGAAACAGTGCCTTCATCTCTTCTTCTGATTTCACAAAATACTGACCGCCCTCATAGCGCATACGATTTTCATCCGAAAGCTTTTTGCCGGTCTGCAGACAAAGCAGAATGTCATGTGCCTCCGCATCTTTTTCATAAGTGTAATGCACGTCGTTGGTAGCCACCAGATCGATGCCCAGCTCCTGATGCATCCGCAGCAGCTGCTGATTGACCTGCGCCTGCTCCGGAATGCCATGATCTTGCAGCTCCAAGAAAAAATTTCCTTTTCCAAAACAGGTCTCATATTTTAAGGCAATCGCTTTCGCTTCCTCATACATCCCTCTGGTCAGATAACGCTGCACCTCACCGGCCAGACACGCAGACAGTGCAATAATACCTTCATGATAGGTCTCCAGAACTTCCATATCCACACGGGGACGATAGTAGTAACCATCCACAAAACCTTTGGAGACGATCTTCATCAGATTCGCATATCCGACATTATTTTCCGCCAGCAGCACCAGATGATAATAACGATCTTCTCCTTTGACCTGCTCCCGGTCAAAACGGGAGCCCGGTGCCACATACACCTCACATCCAAGGATCGGATTAATCCCCGCTTTCTTCGCTGCACGGTAAAAATCGATCACACCATACATCACACCATGATCCGTGATCGCCCCGGCTGTCATCCCCAGTTCCCTGATCCGGTTGACATACTCTGTAATCTTATTAGAACCGTCCAACAGACTGTACTCTGTATGGACATGTAAATGTGCAAATGCCATATATTTCCTCTTTCTATTACGTTGTCTAATCTGTTACAAAACATTTGTTCTCTCATTCATCTAACATCTTACCACATTCTCCCCAGCTGGAAAAGATACATTTTATTGTTACGATTTTATTAATATTGGAAAGAACCTCTGGACAAACCGAAAACGGTTTTATAAGATAGTCAAAAGATGTATATCATGCAATGCATGACGTGCATCTCGCGACAAGAATGCCGAGGGCATTCTTGAACAGATGCAGGAAGCCGGAAGAATACCGGGAGCATTCTTGCACAGAGAGGATTTATGAGATTATGAAAAGATTTCGCTATTTTATAAAAAGTTTGTTCCCCGTGGTCATGGTTTTTATCCTGCAGATCGTGGCAGCAATTCCCACGATGCTTTTTTTTCTGTTCCGCGCCTCCGGTGATGCAAAACCGGCACTGAACGAATTACTGGCTTCCCTGTTAGGTCTTACCTCCGATATGGAATATCTGCAGACACTGAATCTTGTCTATGCGATTCTGGCGCTGCTTGTATTCGGTACCTGGTACTATAAAATATTTGTAAAACCATTCCGTCACCGCAGAAAAAAACATCCGTCAGGATACAGTTTTCATACCATTACATCCATGTTTTTTCTCGGCATTGGACTGCAATATGTCACAACCATGCTGACTGATGCCATCGGTGCGCTTCGCCCGGATCTCATTACCGCTTACCATGCACAGATGAGTTCCCAGGGATACGATGATCTGTCACTGCTGCTCCTGGTGTACTCCGTCATTCTCGCACCGGTTATTGAAGAAACGGTATTCCGCGGACTGGTCTTCCGCTATGCACGGCATGCCATGCCATTCTGGTTTGCAAATATCCTGCAGGCTGCACTGTTCGGATTTGTACACATGAATCTCGTGCAGGGCATCTACGCCTTTGCGATGGGACTGTTCCTTGGCTGGGTATGCCGACGGGGACATGGCATCAAATACTCCATTCCGGTTCATATTGTATTCAACATCATCGGCTGCTTCTTCTCAGGACTCATCCAGATTTCCCTGACGCTGAGCTATCCGTTGTTTGCCGGTCTTGGTATCATGCTGACTATTTTCGCACTGTGGCTGTTCTATACGGATTTCCAGACCGCAGATTTTTAAAATCCGTTCCACTGCATCTTCGCGGTCCGTGTGAATGATATAATCACACAGGGCCGCATTTTTCAGCTCATTTTCCAGGGATACCAGCCGTAGCATTTTCTCATGATTGTCCATCTCTTTTTCCAGAATACTCCTGATCATCTGCTCCCGCTTGCACTTACAGAAAATGATCACCGTCGGATAATGCCGCTTCATGGCAATGGCACCGCTCAGATCCATCGGCATCACTACATACTGTCCGCCATTCATCAGCTCCGTGATATCTTTCCACTTTGTGCCATAAGCGTAACCCGCATACCGGGTCGTCTCGATAAATGTATCCCGGCAACGGATAAATTCTTCTTCCGTGATCGTAGTATGGATACGGTCAGATACGCTTTTTGTCGTATAGGCTCTCGGTACCGTGAATCTGCCGGTCTCACACAACTTCCGTGTGATCTCATTTTTCCCGGAACCGCTCGGTCCCACCAGTGCCACGATACAGGGCGGAGCAGGCTCCACCCGGTCCTCGATCATGGCAGATTTGATCTGATCCAGCAGCTGGAAAAATTCTTCATAGTTATGGACTGCCAGCAATCCTGTCAGCTCCCGGTTCCATGGGCGGCGCATCAGCACCGGAAACCGTGCACTGCTTTTTAATATATTATGCGGTCCGTCATCCAGCGTAATGTCCACCTGAACCACAGATTTCTGAAATCCCATAATGATATTTTCATCCGGGAAATCCGGAAATGCCGTCTTGATCTGCTCCACACGTTTTGACATAAACTGTGGCTGCACGGCAGTCACGATATAGACGATCCCCTTCGTCTGAAGCGTTCTGATAAAAGCCTTCGCCTGGTCAGAAACCTGCTGCATCTCATACAGCCGCGGATCCGAATAATATTTTTTGATCACCGATGCACGCCCTGTATTTTCCCAGGAATCAATATCCTCCAGTGTCAATGGAGGTTCAAAGTGATATTCCTCATTTGCCAGTTCAATGGCACAATCATTTAAGGGGGATATTACATCATCCCAGTCAATTCCAAATGTAAGCATATAACCTCCCGCGGGCTTTCCTTATCCGTCATTTCCAAGCCTCTGTCCCGTAATCTGCACAGCAAACATCCTATTTCACGTCCGATGCATCCCGACGCTGGTTATAGAAGAACATCCATACTGCCATGCCGATGATGATGACATACCCCAGCACACTGTAACGGTCCGGGATCTGATGAAACAGTGCAAAACCGATGACCGCCGAAAAAATAATCTGAGAATAGTCATAGACCGAAATCTCTCTGGCCGGTGCATGGTAATATGCCGCTGTGATGGCAAACTGTCCGCCTGCGGCAGCCACTCCGGCTCCCAGCAGAACGATGCCCTGCCACATGCTCATGGTATGATAGTTTAACAGCAGATACGGCAGCGTCACCAGACAGGAAAATCCGGAGAAAAACAGCACCACAGATACCCCTTTCTGCCCCCGCTGTCCCAGCACCCGCACCATCGTGTACGCGATTCCGGCGCATAAACCACCGCACAATCCGATGAGAGACGGTACGATATTCATATTCAGAAACGTCGGTTTGATGATAAACAGGCTTCCGATGAAAGCCCCGCACACCGCAGTTACCTGAATTGGTGTCAGCTTCTCTTTTAAAATAAGGAAAGAGAATAAAATAACAAAAAATGGTGACATTTTATTGAGCATGGATGCATCGGACAGCACCAGATGATCCACCGCATAGAAATTACACAGGATCCCCAGTGTTCCGAAGCCTGCCCGCAAAATCATATACTTCCAGTTTCCTTTTTCCACCTGAAAAACTTCTTTGTGTCGCACCATTGTTGCCAGAGCAATGATAAACGCCACCAGATTTCGGAAAAAACTCTTCTGTACCGCCGGCAGGTCTCCTGCCATTCGTACAAACATATTCATAAATGCAAAGCAAAGCGCCGATAATACAATAAATAAGATTCCTTTATACTTTACTTTCTGTTTCATAACTTGCACCCGCTTTCTACTTACTTAAATAACACTTGTAACCACATTTCCGGAACATTTCACCCGGACATAAAACCCGGCTGGTTCATCAGCCTTGCGCGTGAATCTTTTCCGCAAGTTCTTCCAGATATTCCCAACGCTCCATCTTATGTTCCAGATCTGCTTCCGTCTGTTCCCGTTCTGCTGCCAGCTCCGACAGACGCTTGGAATTTGTGGCATTCGCCGCCATCTCTGCATCCAGACTTTCCAGTTTATCCTCCAGATCCAGGATATCCTGTTCGATGGTCTCATACTCCTGCTTCTCCTTATAGGAAAACTTCAGCTTGCGCTCCCGGTTCGCCCGGTAGTTCTCATATGCCGCACGGCCGCCGGCCTCACTGTCGGTATCTGCCCCTTCGGTTCCACCGGCTGCCGATGAGATGATTCCGTCCTGCACGGACAGATTACACTGTGCGGATTCTCCGGCTTTCAACGCATAATCCGTGTATCCGCCTTCATACTGTCTCAGTACACCGCCGGCCTCAAAAGCAAAAATGCGATTGACCGTCCGATCCAGAAAATACCGGTCATGGGATACAACGATAACGATTCCCTGATAATGATCCAGATAATCCTCCAGAATCGTCAGAGTCGAGATATCCAGATCATTGGTCGGCTCATCCAGGATCAGCACGTTTGGTGACTCCATCAGCACCCGGAGCAGATTCAGACGACGGCGTTCCCCGCCGGACAGTTTCCCGATCAGGCTGTACTGTGCCTGCGGCGGAAATAAAAATCGCTCCAGCATGGCAGATGCACTGATCAGTCCATCCTCGGTCCGGACAAATTCTGCTGTCTCCCGGATATAGTCAATGACTCTCATCTTCGGATCCATATAGGCAATACCGGCTTCTTTGCTCGTCTCGATCTCCTGGGAATAATATCCGATCCTGATCGTCTGTCCCACCTTGATACTTCCGCTGTCCGGCTCTTCCCGTCCTGCCAGCAGCTTCATCAATGTCGTTTTTCCACATCCGTTGGTTCCTACAAATCCCACACGGTCATTTTTCAGGAAAATGTACGAAAAATCCCGGATAAACGTATGTCCGCCATAGGATTTGCTGATTCCGTCAATCTCAATGGTCGTATTTCCCATACGGGTTGTAATGGAACTCATGGACACCTGACCGTCGCTCTGCGGGCCATGCTGGTTTTTCATCTCCTCATAACGCTCCAGACGTGCTTTCTGCTTGGTGGAACGGGCTCTTGCCCCGCGTTTTACCCACTCTAATTCCACCCGGAGAATCGACTGACGCTTCCGCTCCGTAGCAGCTTCCATCTCCTCTCTCTGGGCTTTCAGCTCCAGAAATCCGGAATAATTGGTATCATAGCTGTAGATCTTTCCTTTGTCGATCTCCACGATCCGGTTGGAAACACTGTCCAGAAAATACCGGTCATGTGTCACCATGATCAGGCTGCCCCGCCAGCGCTTCAGATAGTCCTCCAGCCACGCTGCCATCGCGTGATCCAGGTGGTTCGTCGGCTCATCCAGCACAAGGATGTCACAGGGCTGCATCAGGATCTCTGCCAGTGCCAGACGTTTGCGCTGACCGCCGGAGAGCTCCGAGATTTTCTGTTCCAGCCGGACAATCCCCAGTGTCCGGAGCATACTCTTTGCCTCACCTTCCATATCCCACTGTGTACTCTCGGATATTTTTTTCTCCACATGTTCCCACACCGTGCAGGAATCGTCAAATTCCGGTGTCTGCGGCAGATAACGGATCACAACATGATTTGCTTTTGTACAACTTCCGGTATCCGGCTCTTCCAGGCCAGCCGCAAGTTTCAGCAGCGTGGACTTGCCGGTTCCGTTGATCCCGATGATGCCGACCTTCTCGCCCTCCTGAAGAAAAAAAGATGCACCATCCAGCAGCACCCGCTCCGTATATGCTTTTGTAATATTTTCCAATGATAATAAATTCATACGCTGTGTCTTTCCATTTCTTTATTTTAATCAGTTCTATTTTAACTGATTTTGCAAAAAAATACAAATCCGATAAGAGTTACTGTTCATACACGCCATTCGTGAAACGTTAAGATTCTATGAATTATTTTTGCTTCCTTGCATATTAAGTTTTTAAATGCTATACTAGAAAATAGTAATGTCGTTTCTATGTATATGATTTGGGTGTCAAAACAACAGTAAAGGGAAAAGAAAATTATGGACAATAATATATTTATGGAGGATCAGAAACCGCTCTCTTTCGAACAGTATCTGCAATATGATGAAAAAAGCCGCAGCAATCTCGGGGAAACGCTTCCGGTTCTTGTTTATCGTATGTTGGAATATTCAATGAAAGACGAGTTGGTCTCCCGCCTGGGGAAAGATGCGCAGATTGATATTTTCCGAAAAGCCGGACAGCGCAGTGGGGAATATTTTGCCCGGAACATGCTGCATCTGGATCAGCCGTTGAATCAGTTTATCAGCGAACTGCAGGCAAAGCTGCAGGAACTCAAGATCGGTGTTCTACGTATTGAAAGTGTGGACGAGGAAACCGGACGCATCACTCTGACTGTCTCAGAAGATGCAGACTGCTCCGGTCTCCCGGTTCTTGGTGAGACGGTATGCAACTATGATGAAGGATTCCTTTCCGGTATTTTATCCGTATATACCGGGAAACCATACGCTGCCATCGAGATCGACTGCTGGGCAACCGGCGACCGTGTCTGTCGTTTTCGTGCAGAGATTGTGAAATCGGAAGGATAGGTTTTCATTATGCAGGAAAGCAAAAACTGTGAATTACTCTTTGAATATTTACGCAGCATTCTATACGATGCGAAAATAGAAACGCTGAATATTTTTGATCTGGATGAACCATACCGCAAGCTGGGTCAGGGACTTCAGTTCCTTGAAAATGCGATCGGAGAAATGAAATCCTATTCCGAAGCGCTTTCCCATGGAAATCTGTCCGTTGACACACCGCCCAGAGACAATTTTCTTTGTGAAAACCTCAAAAACATTCATGCAAACCTGAACCATCTGACCTGGCAGGCAAAACAGGTGGCAAAAGGCGATTACGCCCAGACGGTATCCTATCTGGGGGAATTCTCAGAAGCATTTAATACGATGACCGGTCAGCTTCATGAACGGGAAGTATCCCTGAAGGAAGAAGCGACCCGTGAGAAAGCACATGCAAACATGCTGGAAAGTTACAACCAGCTGCTGATGCAGCTGATCGACCGCAGTAACGAAGATATTCTGGTGACCAGCGTGGATCATCAGGAAATCCTCTACCGCCATCAGCGGACCTCCGGCGATACACTATCCAATGAACTCTATGTGCTGTGTATCCGGCATCTTGCCGAGAAAAATGCAGACCCCTTTCAGGGTGAGCAGGCATATGAATGGATCTGGGAAACAGAAGATTCCCTTCACCGCATTTACCGCATCACGACCGGTCTGATGGAATGGCAGGGGCAGAAAGCGTATGCCCATATCATTCAGGATATCACCGAAGAGAAGCAGCGTGAGCAAAAACTCACCGCAGAAGCTTACCACGATTCTCTCACCGGCATCGGAAACCGCTATTTTCTGATCGAGCAGATGGAAAAATTACTGAATAGCAAGCGGCAGCTTACCTTCTGCTACTGCGATCTGGACCATTTAAAATACATCAATGACACTTATGGTCATCTGGAGGGGGACTGGTATATCTGCCATTTTGTACATACCATGAAAAAATTCATCCGAAAGGAAGATATCCTGGCCCGTATCGGCGGTGATGAATTCTGTCTCGTTTTGGAAGGCTTACCGGGAACGATTGCCCGGGAACGGCTTATCGATATCCAGAATGCCTTTGACCACACAGAAGAAAAGCCATACCCCAAAGGGTTCAGCTTCGGAATCATCGAAATTCCGGCCAACCATGATAAACTGACTGTCAACGACGTGATTCATCAGGCTGATTATGCGATGTATCAGCAGAAAGAACTGCACAAGCAGGCTTATGCACCATTTCTGACATAATAATAAAGAAGTCCCATACTTTTATAAAGCATGGGGCTTCTTTCTTTTATTTAGTGTATAAAATGGATTTGGATTAGCGTATTTTTATCTTATATTTCTTTTTATGCTTCTTTGTATTTTTTGATTTCCTCGATCATCAGAGGAAGGATCTTCATGGCATCACCGACAATTCCCACATCTGCGATATCAAAGATTGGTGCATCCTCGTCTTTGTTGATGGCGATGATATATCCGGATCCGATCATACCGGACACATGCTGTGTGGCACCGGATACACCGCAGGCAATATACAACTTCGGTGCAACAATCTTGCCGGACTGACCCACCTGATGGGAACGTCCGATCCACTCTTCTTCAATGGCCGGTCTGGTGGCACCTACGACACCGCCGCAGACATCTGCCAGCTGCTGTACCAGTGCAAAGTTTTCTTTGCTTCCCATACCACGGCCACCGGATACGATGACATCGGCATCTTCCAGGTTGACTGCCTCACTGATTTCTTTTACCACATTGGCAATCTTGGTAAATACCGTTTCCTCTGCGATTTCAATGGTTTCTTCTATAATTTTGCCGGCTTTTCCCTCCTCAATTGATTTGGAAAAAGAGCCGCCGCGCACGGTGGCTACTGCCGGCCGGGTATGCAATACAACATCATTCAATACATTTCCGCCATATACCGGGCAGGTAAACACATACTGATCTCCGTCAGCCACAATATTCATGACATCAACGGCACATCCTGCATCGAATTTCTGTGCAGCCAGCGGAGTAACATCTTTGCCCTCCTGGGTCGCTGCTGCCAGCACCAGCGCCGGTGTATATTTCTCCACCAGTTTTGCCAGCATGGCCGCCCGCACTTCCGGACGTTTCTCTTCGGTCTTTACAATGACTGCCTCATCCGCACCGGCTTCAATAGCTGTTCTGGCCGCTGCATCCGGCTCTTTTGCAAGAACAGCTGCGATAACTTTTTCACCTTTTTCTCCTGCCAGTTCTTTTGCCTTTGCCAGAATCTCAAGTGCCGGGCCAACCGGAGTGTCCCCGGCAGTCTCAACATATACTAAAATATTTTTTCCTTCTGTCAGACTCATTTCCTGTGACCTCCTACAATACCTTGGCATCCGCGATGAGTTTCATTGCCTGGGCAACAGACTCCTCCGGGGATTCTGCTTTGATTTTCACACCAGCCTGACGTTTTGCCGGTGCATATACTTTTACGACTTCCATCGAAGATTCCGGAATCTCACCAACCTCCAGTTCACCGATTGGTTTCTTTCTGGCTGCCATCTTGCTCTTGATGGTCGGATAACGTGGATCGTAATTCGGTTTCTGAATCGTCACAACACATGGCATAGAAGCTTCCACTTCATTATATCCGGTCTCGGTCTCCTGTCTGATTTTTGCGGTGCCATCTGCGGTCTCCACTGCTACCACATTGGCAACTGCCGGAACATTC
The DNA here is from genome assembly GCF_000469345.1 of Eubacterium ramulus ATCC 29099. Taxonomy (GTDB): domain Bacteria; phylum Bacillota; class Clostridia; order Lachnospirales; family Lachnospiraceae; genus Eubacterium_I; species Eubacterium_I ramulus. Next base: position 10,214 of record NZ_KI271096.1, on the reverse strand, counting down.
AGCTCTGCTGCCAGCAGCAGACCCGTCTGGCTTGCCGCATAATCAGTGGATTCTTTTCCGCAAAAAATAAGATCAAATGTCTTTCCTTCTGCAGCTTCAATGTCTGCTTTTGCTTTTGCGAGAACTTTCGCAACTGCCGCACCATCTAATTTTTCAGCCTCGTCACACTTTACGAGGTATGCATGGTCAGCACCGACTGCGAGGCAGTTCTTTAAGGAGTTTTTCACACTGTCATCTCCGATGGATACCACAGTTACTTCACTCTCAGCAACAGCTTCTTTCAGACGTACTGCCATTTCCTCTGCATATGTATCAAATGCATTTACGACAGGTGTCACCCCGTCCAGTGCCGGTTTTCCCGTAGCTTCATCCAATGAAATTTCTACGGAATCGTCCGGAACCTGTTTGATGCAAACTAATATTTCCATGATGATTTTCTCCTGCATTTTTTTGTTTGTATTCCGCCGATTTTCAAAAATGTCCATCAGCAGAATACATATATTGTTAGATAAGGGATAGCTTACTTTCCTATTACGCTGTTTGAGATAACAATTCTCTGTACCTCGTTGGTTCCCTCAAAGATCTGGAAGATCTTGGCATCTCTCAACAGCTTCTCTACCGGATACTCACGACTGTATCCATATCCGCCAAACATCTGGATTGCCTCAGAAGCAACTTCCATTGCAATATCGGAAGCATAGCATTTTGCGATAGCAGACTCTTTGGTGTACGGAAGACCCAGATCCATCTTGGTCAGTGCATGAGCTACCATCTGACGTGCTGTCTCAGTCTTGATCTCCATATCTGCTACTTTGAATTTCAGTGCCTGGTTTTTGATGATCGGTTTGCCAAACTGTACACGCGCTTTGCCATATGCGATAGCCTCATTGATGCCGCGCTGTGCAATACCGGTTGCCACACAACCCATCCATGTACGAGCCTGATCCAGTGTCTGCATTGCGATATTGAAACCTCTGCCTTCCTCACCGATCAGATTGGAAGCCGGGATTCTGACATCCTCCAGCACTACATCACAGGTATTGGATGTACGGATACCCATCTTGTTCTCTTCTTTTCCTGTGCTCAGTCCAGGAGTTCCTTTTTCTACGAAGAACATAGACATTCCTTTGACACCTTTTGTCTTATCTGTCATGGCTGTTACACAGTAGAAAGAAGCGATACCGCCGTTTGTGATAAAGCATTTTCTTCCGTTCAGTACATACTCATCACCATCTTTGACTGCGGTTGTCTTGCCTGCGCCTGCATCGGAACCGGCACCCGGCTCAGTCAGACAGAATGCACCGAATCCACCGTCCAGGATCAGATCACACGCACGCTGCTTTAATGCTTCACTTCCTGCGATCAGCACCGGTTTCATACCAAGTCCGCTGGCGGAAATGGTAGTTGCAAATCCAGCATCCGCAATTGCCATCTGCTCGATGAGTGCTGCCACATCCACCCTTGATAACCCCGGGCCGCCATATTCCTCCGGAACTTCCAGTGCCTGATAGCCCTGCTCGATTGCTTTATCGTAAATCTCTTTTGGCCATTCACCGGATACATCATATGCTTTACACTGTTCTACGACCTCTTTCTCGCAGAAATTTTTCACATCCTGTAACAGATCCTGTGCTTCTTCAGAAATTAAATATGCCATTTTGAATCCTCCTCCGCTAAACGCGTTTTTCATATCTTTAACAACTATTCTGTCAAATCATCTAATTTCGTTTTTCTTCATACCGCTTCTGCAGTTTTGTTCCGCTACAGCGAATAACATACCTTACCCGGATTTAAGATCATCTTCGGATCAAATACTTCTTTGATGCCTTTCATCAGGCGCATGCTTGTCTCACCTGCAAAAGCTGCCAGATAATCCATTTTTCCATAACCGATTCCGTGTTCACCGGAAATCAGTCCACCGCATTCGGCTGCTTTTTTATAAATAATATCCATGAAATCCGCAACTTGTTTCTTGAACTCTGCCTCATCCATATCGTTCGCACATGCATAAATATGTAAGTTTCCGTCACCTGCATGACCAAAGCTCTTGATCGTAAAATCGTATTTTTCTTCCAGTGATTTTACAAACGTCAGATACGGTGCAATCTGATTTACCGGAACGACCACATCACACTCATCCAGCAGCTTCGTTTCTGCCTCAATTGCTTCCAGGAAAGAACTTCTTGCTGCCCATGCATCTTTCTTCTTCGCCGGTGTATCAGCCACCAGTACGTCAATCGCACCTGCCTCAAGTACCACCTCCGCTGCTTTTTCCGTAATCTCCTCCAGAGATTCCATATCATCTCCGTCAAAGGTTACCAGCAGATACGCACCGATGTCCACGCCTTCCAGTTTCTGTGGAAATACGCTCTTGCCGAGGTAACGCTCGGAAGCCAGAACGATTTCTTTCTCCATAAATTCGATGGCCTGTGGCTGTAAATGCTCCATAAAAAACTTCGGAACAGTTGCAATACAATCTTCCAGATTCTCATAAGGAATGATCAGGCTGATGGTCTCCTTCGGAGCCGGAATCAGTTTCAGTGTCAGTTCAGTAATAATTCCTAACGTACCCTCAGAACCGATCATCAGATTCAACAGACTGTATCCGGTGGAAGTCTTGGAAACCGTTGCACCGAGTTTTACGATCTCACCGGTTGGAAGTACGACCGTCATGGCTCTGACATAATCTCTGGTACAACCATATTTTACGGCTCTCATACCACCTGCGTTTGTAGATACGTTTCCACCCAGTGTGGCAAATTTTTCACCTGGATCTGGTGGATATAACAGTCCCTGCTTTTGTGCATCCTCAGCCAGATCGTTCAGTAACACACCAGCTTCCACACGAACCACAAAATTCTCTTTGTCATACTCCAGGATTTTATTCATCTTGGACATATCAATCATGACACCGCCATGCAGTGCAACTGCCGCACCGGTCAGACCGGTTCCTGCGCCTCGCGGAATTACCGGAATGCTGTTTTCATAACACAGCTTTACGATTGCTGCGATGTCCTCCGTTGTAGTAGCCTCGACCAGTACCGTCGGTGCTCCTTTTCCATAGATTGGCATTTCATCATGAGAATAATCTGCATTAATCTCATCTCCGGTAAACACCTTGCCCGGAACGATTTTTTTGAATGCTTCGATCAGTTCCGGTGTTACCTGATTGTAACTGTAATCTGCCATCATCCAAGTCCTCCTATACCCATTTTTTAATGTAATTTATACTATCCTGCGTTCTGATCATTCAGAATACAAGGAATCATCATTTTATACCTTCCATTCTTTGTCTGGCTTCTTGTTTGGTAGTACCAATTATATGATATTTTTTTGGTAGTACCAATCACTATAAAAAATAAAGTTTTTATTTCGATCCTAACGATTCTGTAAAAACACGTTCTTTTTGATTGGTTCTACCATTTCTTAACTGCTTTATATTCTAGCCCTTTCTCATCTTTTCGTCAACATTATATTACACAAAATCTTGTCAAAATTTTCAGCACATTACACAATTTTTCTTATTTTTCCAAAAGAAAAACACCTTTTGGTATTAATCTTCCTCTCATCCTTACTCATATTCCTCCAGTTCTTCTAAGGATTTTACAATAAATCCTCCAGCTTTTGCTTCTGCAGATGACTTATCCAACATAGCAAGATACTCCGCATTCTTTTTGGCTTTCAAGAGTTCATTATATTTTTTCTCCGATACCATTACAACATTCTCATTCTTTGGTCTTGATACTATAATTGTCTCGCCATTAAATACTTTTCGACACCATTCTTTAAAATTTGCTCTTACACTCATACTTTTTACAGCAATCATTCTTAAAAATCCTCCATCGTTTTAAAACCGTACGTTTTTTCGTACATTAATTGTATGTATTTATTTTATGTTTGTCAATCTTTTTTATTCTATATTATTAATTTTTCCAGCCACACACAAAACATATATACAATAAAAACAGGGTCTGGAATCATTTTCTCAGCCAGTGTTTGTCAACTGCAGAAAAAATGATTCCAGACCATGATGGTTCTGTTTCCAGCTTTATTCTGAATACCTATAAAAAATTTCTAATCGAAAAGTTCTTTGGCCTTCGTATAGTTAAATACCGGTCCCTCCAGGCAGACATAAGTCTCATTGATCTTGCAATGTCCGCACTTTCCTACTGCACAGGACATCTTACGTTCAAAGGATACCCAGATTTTCTCCGCCGGGACACCGCATTTCATACATTCCAGTGCAGCAAACCGCATCATTGGCGGCGGACCTACAATCACTACGTTATAGTCCTCGAAAGTATCAAACGGCACATCCGGAATAAATTTCGTTACCAGTCCTTTGTGGAATCCAGGTGCCTCGGAGTTGTCCAGACAGTACGTACAGTGGAACCGCTCCGCAAATTTTGCACGTTCTTCGTTGAACAACACGCAGTTGATATCCTTGAATCCGGCGATGAGATATACCGATTTGCAGATTTCCGGATGATCATAAAAATGAGTCAGCGTGGTTTTTACCGGTGACATACCGGTACCACCACAGATCACCAGCAGATCCTTATTTTCAAACTGATCCACCGGAAATGCATTTCCGTACGGTCCACGCATAAACAGTGTATCTCCGGCTTTCAGGTCAAACACACCACCGGTCAGTCGTCCGACTTTACGGATGGTAAATTCCACATAACCCGGTCCTTTTCCACAGACAGAGATCGGCGCCTCTCCGATTTTCGGCAGAGACAGCTGGAAAAACTGTCCATATCCAGGATCTTTGTCACATGCCACACGAATTGTAAACTCTGCCGCAGTCTGACGGATAACACTCACGATCTTATGCGGTTCCGGTTTCATAATATTTTCCATTGTCTTACGCCTCCTCTCCCGCATTCATTTTTTCAATTTCCGCTGCCAGACCGTCCACCGCATCAAAGAACGAAATCTGCTTCGGACATCTCATATCACAACGACCGCATCCGACACACATCTGTGCATCACAGGCTATGCCGTGTGCTCCGTCCTTTGCAAAACGGTCTGCAAAATCATAAAACTTATGCAGCACTTTAAATCGCATATTTGCTCCCGGTGTCTTGCGGGCACGATTGCCACCGGCTGTCATCGTATAGGACTCCAGCATACAGGAAGACCAGACTCTGCGGCGCTCACCGCTGCGGCTTCCCTCCTGGTAAATGACATCTACTGTATCAAAACAGCTGCAGGTTCCACAGACGGTATTACATCCGCCACAGGACATACATTTCTCATCATACTGTGTCCAGTACTCCAGATCACTGATCGGTTTTAACATACTGCGATCTGTAATCTGCGGAATATGCAGTTTTTTCTGATTCTCCTGCACATATTCCGGTGTAAAATCACAGGCAGATGCCGATGCAAATGCCGCACCCAGCGTCTCATCTTTGATATCCACCAGCACCTCATTCTCTGTAATGCGGAGTGCTGCGTCATACTGATCTGTCTTATTCGTTCCCATGGATACACAGAAGCAATGTTCAAAACTTTCCCTGCATTCCAGCATGACTACCTTTACTTTCTCACGCAGTCTTGCATAGAAATAGTCTGCATGACCTCCATTTTCCATGAAAATACAGTCCAGTCTTGCCATTCCGTTGATATCACAAGGACGGGCAATCACAATGATTCCTTTGTCATCTGCAAGCTCACTCTCCGTCACTTCCGTATCGGTAAAATAAAACATCGTCTGTGACACCGGATAGTAAGCTTCCTTCGGTGAAAAATCTGCCTGACGATCCAGCACGATCTGATCCACCGTCTTAATCTCACGATAACGCACGTTCTTCTTTCTCTGATCCAATGCCGGTGCATACACATGATAAGCCTCTGACCAGGTTGCCAGAATATCATTCATCTTGTCATAATCTACGCGATATCCCATATTGCACCTCCCATTGCCAGCATTTCTCTCTCCTGCTCCAGAAATACATTCGTCACTTTTCCTACTGCCTGATAAAACGCGGTCTGTGCATATTTGCTGATATCCATGCAGAAAGCTCCCGCCCATTTCAGATGTTTGCGTAAAAACTCATTCTGGTCACGGGAAGACATTGCCGCACGATCTGCATTATCCGTCTGACAAGACAGTAACTCTTCCTCACACAAAACTGCCATAAACTCCAGCTCCAGGCCGATATGATCGTTCATCGTACGGAACATATCCTTACTCGGCTCCCAGCCATGCAGCGCATACAAAGCCAGCGTCTCCTGCTCGGTACGTCCGCCGATCTCACGTTTTTTGTTCGTATAAATGGACTCATACGGGAAGGCAGCCACTCCGGTTGCTTCTCCTGCTGCCAGAAACGTCTTGGCATAATCAGCAGCCACATCCTCCAGATCCTCATTGTTCAAATCTGCAATCGCCTTTTCCAGCCCTCTGTAAGCTTCCGCCAGTTCCTCATTGGCGCAGTCTGTCGGAAACTGCATCTGTTTCATGTTCGCCAGCGTCTCCTCATCTACTTCCATGATATATAAGCCGCCAAGGAAACGGTAGAGTCCTGCTCTGGCTCTTGCCAGTTCTTTTCTTACTTCCACCTGCTTCATTCCACTTCCGCCTCCTTTTCCTCATTCATTTCCGTACGCACCACGTTCGCTTTTTTCAAATGATCTTCAAAAATCCGATGTGCCAGTTCACTTTCCGGCTCCTCGTACATACCGTTGTGCAGTGCTTCTTCAAATTCAAACGGAAGCATGTCGATCCATTTCTGATTCTTCAGGATAAACCGTCCGGACGGATGATTTCCGTTGTCATCCTTCAGCGTGTATACGTGACCTTCGTTCGCTGCCAGAAGCTTGGATACTTCACTCTCCGGATCATTGATATCACCGAAATGCAGGGCACGTCCTGCACAGTTTCTGACACAGGCAGGCTCTTTCCCTTCGTCCCGCAGCTGTACACAGCCGGTACATTTGTCCATGACACGCAGTTCTTTGTTAAAATTGTTCGCATGGAACGGACATGCCTTTTTACAGCTCTGACATCCGATGCAGAGATCCTGATCGATATAGATCACTCCATCGTCTTCATCCTTGTAGCATGCGCCTGTCGGACATACATCCACACAGCTCGGATCCTCGCACTGCTGGCACATTACCGGCAGAAAGTACATCTGCAGATCCGGATACACACCTGTCGGTCCCATATGATATAACGTGCTTCTGGAACGTCCCAGAGCCACTTCATTTTCTGTCTTGCAGGCAACCTGGCATCCACCTTTACAGCCGATGCAGCGGTCAGCCTCTACAACCATTGCATATTGTTTCATCACTTTGTCTCCTTATCCGTTCCTTATGCCTTACCTAACGGAAGCCAATTTACAAAGTCTTCCGGTTTCTGCCAGATGCCTTCCGGCGCACTGTCTGCTTTCGAAATCCGTACCTGATAAGCACGAAGTGTATGAGTACCAACGACATCGTTAAACGGTGCGGTTGATTTTGATAAAACATTGACGTTTGTCTCCTGCCAGCCATGCGTCTTTGTATTCATCGTCTCCGGATGCCAGAAACGCTCCATACATACCGTTCCCGGATTGATTCCCTTTGTGACCAGTGCTTTCGCACGGATCTTGCCTCGCTTGGATTCTACCCATACCCAGTCTCCCGGTGCGATACCATACGCTTTTGCCACATCCGGATAGATCCAGATCTCCGGAACCGGATACAGCTCACGCATAGCAGCCGCATTACGCAGCGTCGAATGATGATAGAACGGTACACGGCCGTTTGTCATAACGAGCGGATACTCCCTGGCAGTATCATCATCACGGACCGGACTCTCCACCGGCTCCAGATAATACGGAAGCGGCTCATAATCCTTATCTGCCGGTTCAAACTCAACCGGTAAAAACGGCTGACCGGTTCTTCCCAGCGTGATCATACTCTCCACATATACTTCAATCTTCTTCGACGGTGTATCAAAACCTTTCGGCAGACCTGTCGCATCATCAATCTGCTTGTATACATAATAAGACTTCCATTCTTCTTTGGACATATATTCGAATGGTGCTTTTTTCTTCATTTCTTCCCATGTCATGCCGATGGCCGGTGTCAGATGATCAAAAAACTCATCCATGGAATCCCAATACGGAAGCTGATCTCCCATAAATTCCGGATCAAAAGCTTTCTGACACATCTCATGACCGAGCTCGGCACATTTTTTAGCCAGGCGGGACCAGATCAGCGTCTCATCCATCGTCTCCCAGAGGTGGACAACCTGCTGTCTGGCTACCAGCATATTACAGGTCTCAACGATCATATCCGTCTCAAGCCACTCCTCCGTCGGCAGCAAAATATCTGCATAGCAGGAAAAAGAGGTCGGATACATATACATATGTACGATAAAATCAAGCTTTTCGATTGCCTCTGCCCAACGGCCGGATTCTGCCAGCACACCGAGCTTGTTACCGGAACGGTCGATCCACATCCGCGGCTGATACGGTTTCTCTGTCAGGATCGCGTTCAGCACGCTGCCCGGATGTCCCGCATACCAGATACTTAAGCCCTTGTGCTCTCTTCCTCCCAGACGTTTCTTCAACTGCTCCGGTGGCAGACACTTCAATGCAACCGGCACCGGATAATTCGGTACTTTCAGTACACCGCTGGTACGGAAACGCTGCATCAGCGCACCCGGTTTCTCCAGGTTACCCATCAGAAAATCAATCGTATCCGCAGCCATGGCAGCCTGTACAGAGTTCGGTGTCTGGTCCGTTGCCACACCAAGGCAGATACCGCTTGGTGCATTCTCCAGATACATCTCGATCGCAGCTTTGATACGGTCTGCATCCAGCCAGCAGATCTCTGCTGCTTTCTCCAGCGTAAACTCCTCACAGCGCTCATACAGTAACTGCATACCGGTCTTGTATACTTTTCCGTCTACTTCATACGTGCCCCATAACGCCGGGGATAACTTCTCATCATACGGATACTCCATCGGCTGCATGGACGCTGTCTTCTCATCCCATACATAAAACGTATCCGGTGCACCGTTCTCACCCTTTTTCGCACGGGCAAAGAAGCGGCTTTCCACCTCTACCAGATACGGCAGGTTGGTCCAGCGTGTCACAAATTCTTCATCATATCTGCGATTTTCCAGAATATAGCGGATCCATGCCATCTGCAGTGCTACATCCGTACCCGGACGGATCGGCAGCCAGATATCTGCCTTTGCCGCATCCGGTGTAAAACGCGGATCAATACAGATCGTCTTTACACCCTTCGCACGCAGTTCGTTGACCATACGACCGCCGCTGGCCGGTGCGGAATAAGCAGGACCTGCTCCCCACAACACCAGACATTTGATCTGTGCATTCTCATAATCATACAGTTCCAGTGCATTGGAATCCGCGATACTGGAATCCGCACCACCATACATCATGGCACAGGACAGCACACGCGGCAGATAACACTGCGCGCAGCCCGGCTCATACCAGTTCGGCGTTCCGAATACATTACAGAAACGGGCGATACTCCAGATTTCCGGATTACCACCGCCGCCTGTGGTACAGAACAACGCTTCCGCACCATATTTTTCACGGGTTTCCATGGCTTTTTCCGCCACACGGGTCAGTGCCTCATCCCAGCTGATACGTCTCCATCGTCCGCTTCCACGTTCACCAACGCGCAACAACGGATACTTATTACGGTTCGGATGGTACAGTGCCTGAATACCAGCCAGACCCTTTGCACACATACGTCCCTGGCTCATCGGATCCACCGGATTTCCCTCCAGCTTGATGACGCGGCCATTCTTCACATGCGCCAGAACACCACAGTTTGCGATGCAGGCACGACAGGCAGTCTTCACAATCTTCTCTTCATCATCGATCTCCATGACCTTCGGCTCACATTTGGTCAGATATCTGCGCTTTGCAGTCACCGCTTCCAGCCCGGAAATCGCTACCGACGAAAAAAACTTCTTTGCATTTGCTTCCACCAGTTCATTCCTCCTCTTCATTCACAACAGAATAATAAAATCCATAGTCAAATTGTATGTTATTTTTTTGGTATACCATGAGTATTCTTCCTGCGTTTATTATAGTGGACATGTAGAAAGATGTCAACAAGTGTGATGTGGCTAACCTTCTTTTTCTCAAAAAGGTAATTTTTCAAAGTCAACGCAACAAAGCTATTGCGCTGAATCTGGTGGAAATTTTGTAAGCGTCAAATAAAACAGTGTATAGAAA
>NZ_KI271095.1 GCF_000469345.1 Eubacterium ramulus ATCC 29099 | reverse complement strand
ATTTATGGTTGACTTTTCATAGCTGGTCTCCACATTCTATTTATTATTTCACAATAGCTTTTTTCGTTGCTTTACACTTTTATCGAAAACAATCACATAGCATTTTTTTATTTAGCATCTGTTCTTTTTCTTCTGACAGATTTTTCAGCTGCTGCCGTTCCGGCCACAGCACCGCCGGACCATGCCCACTGAAGGTTATATCCTCCGCACATACCGTCCACATCTACGATCTCGCCTGCAAAATATAACCCCTCGACACGCTCTGATTCCATCTGCTTTGTCAATTCCGTCACAGGAATCCCGCCACAGGTGACCTGTGCAAACTGAAAGCCCCGTACACCGGTGATCGGAAATTTGACCTGCTTCAGCAGACCTGCAAACTCCCTCAGTAATTGTCTGTTTTTTGCTTTCGGTATCGAAGCAATTTTACGCTCCCCAAGATGCTTCTGCGCACAAAGCATACCGGCTATTTTTTCATTTACAATCCCAGAAAGCAGCATTTTCCAGCTTTCTTCCGCTGAAGCGACATCCAACTGCTGCTTCAGGAAATCGCGCAATTGTTCTTCTGTATATTCCGGTACGAAGTCGAGTGTTGCCGTCACACACTGCTTCCGGTCTAATGCAACAGCAGCATATCTGCTCACCTGAAAAGCCGGAATCCCGGAAATCCCATAATCAGCCATCTGTACTTCACCGGTATCTTCTGCCACACAACTTCCATCCACATACAGTTTCACGGTGGCATCCGCCCGCACTCCGGTGGTTTCCTTTAACCAATTCGCTTCTGCCATCAGTGCAGTCAGTGCCGGCAACGGTTTTTTTACAGTATGACCGAAGGATTTTGCATAGATATAACCACTTCCGTCACTTCCCGATTTCGGCGATGCCATACCTCCGGTAGCCAGAATACAGCAGGTCGAAAAAAAGCTCCCACTTTTTGTATCAAAGGAAAACCTATTGTTTTCCCGGATGATTTTGCGGATTCCAATCCCATTATGTATCTCAATTCCAAGCTTTTCTGCTTTCCGCAACAATGCATTTCGAATGGCACTTGCCTGGCCGCTTCTCGGATAACAATATCCCTGTCTGTCTCTGGTCATCACACCCAGCTCGCGGAAAAATGCAATCGTATCCTCTGCAGAAAACTGTTCTAATATATGCAATACAAAGGCAGGGGTATCGCATCGATAATAGCTCTCCCCCTGCATCAGATTCGTAAAATTGCATTTTCCATTTCCTGTTGCCAGGATCTTTTTTCCGGATACTTCATGATGATCCAGGATTACCGTATGTGCGCCTCCGGATGCAGCATGAATCGCAGCCATCAGACCGGCTGCGCCTCCGCCAACTACAATTACATCATATGTTTTCTGTTTCACAAAAACTCCTTTTACTTATCCTCTTCAAAAAAATTCAAAATTTCTTTCGTCATCTCATCCATATCGCCTTCCGGCAGTTCATCCCCGGCATTCTCATCTGTCGATGCCGTTGGTTTCACTGTATACACCGGCTTTTCGGATTCAGAATCGTCCTTATTTTCTTTTTTCTCATCCGGTGCAGCAAACTTCTGACTCTGCTCCGCAGGACGAATCCGTCTGCTCGCACGGATTGCAAACACAAGATAAATCGGACTGATCAGATCAATAACACCATCTGCAATCAGCAGATAATAGATCGCATTTTTGTACTGGGACACTCTTCCCCCCGGATTTAAAATTACCAGGATTGCTACAGCCAGAAATGCCAGTGCAATCAGCAAAAAGATAAACCATCCTGCATTGTGGATACTTTTGAGATCCACTGCGTTCTGCAGCTTGATCACAGCTGTAAGCAAAATGCAAATGCCGAGAAAAAGGGAGAAGTATGCTGCAATCTCACTGGTTCGCACCAACAGCATTGCACCAATCAGTACGCAGAGCACACCGGCTGAAAATCCATATTTACCAATATCACGATAACTTCCTGTCAGGAAATATTTTACAATCATAATAATCCCGAACACGACAAAAATGGCTCCTGCAATATAGATAATATAAATTTCCTTAAACTGTGGAACAAACTCTATCGCCAATCCAAATAAAATATAGATAATGGCAATGCCGATAATCATGCCTGTCCCAAGTCCGATCCCCTTTTGTTTTTTCTCTGTTTTCATCCTGCCCTCCAGAATCTGCAACCAATCTGCAAGCAGAAATTCTGCGCCTGTTTGATCCGTTGCGAAATCATTTCGTGGTTCAGTATAGCACAAGCCGCAGATTTTGAAAAGCCGTCAGTTTTCGCTAACTCGAATAATTTTCCAGAAAGCTGTATAGATTTTCCAGAGATGTAAAGGGAATTCCTTCCAGTGCATCCCTTCTGAGATATTCCGGAAGATTGGATACTTTCAGACTGGTTTCAAAATACAACCGGTCTGTATCACTAAAATAAACGGACAGATATTCTCCCGAGACTTTGACATAATATTTTTCTTCTGACAAATGATTCATACTTTCTACAGAATCGGTACCGGAAATGTTCTTTTTTTCTTCTGTGGAACTCTTCTTACTGTCCGTGTCCGGGCAGGATGCGGTCTGCACAGGTGCAGTATCTGCTTTCAACTGACTTTCACCAAAATAAAAGCCGCTCCAGAATGCAGCCACCATGCAAATCGTACAAATCAAAAAAGAAATGCGAATGATACGTGTCTGTTTCATCATAAAAAACTCCTTTTTTCGTAGTATTCACATTTCTTTTTCATTTATTCAGTTTTTCTTTTTATCAGAACTTCATTTCTGTTACTTCTTCCTTCCAGTTTCTAATTTGTCCAGAATCATAACAAACGGAATTTCTTTGCAATGCGGATCAATAATTCGCCTTTCGGGAAACTGTGCAGTTCTTCTTCCGTCAATCCTTTGATCAGCAGCAAGGCAGCTGCATAGACAATCATACCAACCAGAACAGCAATCACGGTACTGACGGCATTGCTGTGGGATACTTTATGGCAGACAAAATATGCAGCATAAACTACACCCCCCATAATCACAGATGCAATGGCCGGTTTTATAAATGTCTTGGTAACATCTGGTTTAAAGCCCGAGTATTTCCGTACAGACATACCGTTTAAAATACACATGATCAGTGAAAATGCAATGGTTCCGACACAAATGCCATAAATATTCAGTTTCAGGCCGAACATGCCGACTGCAATGACACCCGCATGAAGCACCAGTGCCACGGAAGCATTTCGGACCGGAATCCGCATCCGGTCAATTCCCTGTAATACCGCATTGGACAAGGTAGAAATGGAATAAAAAATAACACTGATTCCACCTGCCTGCAGCAGATGTCCTGCCAACGGGCTTGAACCCGGAAACAAAAGCTGGATGATCGGATCTGCCAGTACCATGATACCTGCAGTACACGGCATGGCGACCACCATGATAAAGCGCATGGACATGCCGATTTTAGAGCGAACCTGTTTCTCATCTTTCTGTGCAAAAGCTGCTGCCAGTGCCGGAACACAGGACGCTGCCAGTGCCGTGGAAATGGAAATCGGCACATTAGTCAGAACTCTGTATTTACCGGAAAAAATGCCCCACCACTCGGAAACATCCGCAGCTGAGTATCCCTGTATAGTTGCAATGTTTTTAAACAACCACTGATCCACGATTGAAACCATATTATAAATCGTAGTACTCATCAATACCGGAACAATGGTGCCGATCAGAATGCCAAAAATCACACGGTATGATTCCGGTTGTTTTTTGCCGATCTTATTTTCCCGTCTCATTGCCTTACGGAATTTTGGAAGGAACATCGAAAACACAAAGATGATGAAGGCCAGTCCACACAGTGCACCTGCGCTCGTTCCAAGGGTTCCACCTGCTGCACCATAAGCTGCGTCATAATGTTCTTTGCTTCCAAGCACTGTCGCGATCCGTCTTCCGTAGGCGAACAACACATAAGCTGCCCCTACACTGACTACCGCATTGACAATCTGCTCAATGATCTGTGACACCGCACTTGGGATCATAGTCCCCATGCCCTGGAAAAATCCACGAAATACACCAAGCACTGCTACGATGATCAACGTCGGAGCCAGTACCTGCAACGCGTAAACACCAAGCGGCGTTTTGAAAAGGCGGGTCAGCTCCTCCGCACCAAAAAATACGATCATACAGGCCGCTGTACCGGTAAACAGTGCAAATATCATAGCACCTTTGAATACACGGTACGCATTCTGTTTCTCGCCATTTGAAATTCGTGCTGAAACCATCTTGGATACAGCCATTGGCAGACTGTAAGAGGAAATCAGTAACAACAGGCTGTATATTTCATACGCACAGCTGTAATAATCATTTCCATGATCTCCGATGATCGCTGTCAATGGAATTCGGTAAACAAGACCGATGACCCTGCTGACAAGCGATGCAATTGCAAGAATGGATCCCTGCACCAAAAAACTTGTATCATTTTTCTTCTTACTCATAAAATAACCTCTTTTCCTGCTTTCAGGAAAAAGCAGTATCGTTTGAGCAGCTTATCTGTTTGCATACTCTTCCTCGCTTGAATAAAAAGCGATCTTATCTGCATAGGTATCTTCGGTCACACATACCCATGTTTTTCCCTGATTTAACTGAATCTCAGATCCGTCCTCTTTGTAATATCTGGTCGGAGACTGCAGAGAATCTTTCTTCCATGTTACCGGAATGGCTGTCCCATTGGTAATATAATAACCGGAACCGCCCTTCATCGTTTCCATGTTCAGATATTCATCCTCACTGCTCATCCGGTTCCACTCACAGATCTGGATAATAATATTTTTGACTTCCACCTGTTTGCCGTTATTGCCGTCTATCTGGGCTGCACCATTCTGAAAACGTTTGTATAAACCTGTCTCACTGTCAAACACAAACCACGGTTTGTTTACCAGATAACCAGGTTCTACTACTGCCGCCGGTGATCCCCCCTGCAGGAATAACTGCTGATTGTCGTCTTCTACAAATTTATAATGTCCGGAATAATCTGCAGCATGCTGCGTTTCATATCCCTTGTAAGCAATACCTGCCACAATTCCTTCACCGGTCGTATAAGCATTGTGCGGTGCTTTTCGATTAGAATCGCGCTTGTACATCACTTTTTCCACTCCGCCATCCAGACCGCTCAGATTATTCACATAATCCTGGGAAAGAATCTCAACAGCATATTTTGCCTGACCATAATGTGCATAAATGGCATCAAATTCCAGTGCCCAGTGTACATAATAATGACGACAGCTACGAATGGACATCACTTTTTCCAGGTTCGCATAATCCTGGAAAATAGCCATCAGACGTGTCTCCTGTCCTTCTACTGCTGCCTCATAGATCACATCAGCATCCGTAATTCCATACTGGGGTGTTGCAATCTTTGTATTTCCCAGCATAACGGCAAGCGGACGCTGGTTCGCAATGGTCTCATCAATCCATTCACCGGTCAGATAACTCCGTGCCATTCCTTCCGGAACTGCCGGTATCTCCGGCTCACTTACCGGCACTTCCTCCGGTGCAGATATGGATGTTTCCTGTGCCGTATCTGACACAGCCGGTGTCTCTTCTTTTTTTCCGCATCCAGTCAGCAGTGACAGTGACATAACCCCAAGTAAAATCATTGCAATTGCTTTTTTCATAATTCTTCTCTCTTTCTTGTTATCTTGTAATCTGTAAAGTATTCAGAATTTCCCGCTGATGAGCTTCCATCAGAGCCGCATCCTCCGGCACCATATGGTCATACCCCATCAGATGCAGCATACTATGTGTGATCAGGAATGCGTATTCCCGCTTTACACTGTGTCCATACTCTTTGGCTTGTGCATACACCCGTGATACGCATATTACAATATCCCCAAGTAATACTTCCTGTGTATCCGGATTCACACAGTCATCCAGCTGATCCTCCACACCGTCAAAATCTGCCGGGAACTCGTAAGCGATCATTGGAAAAGATAATACATCCGTAGGTGCATCAATCTGTCTCGTCTCCAGATTGATCTCATGGATTCGCTTCTCGTCCACCAGCGTGAGGTTAACTTCTGCCTCATAAGGAAAGCCTTCACTATCCAGTGACTGCTCAATCACAGTCTGCGCCAGTTTTTTATAATGAAAGGAAAAACCCGGCGCTGTTTCACAGATGATATTAATGGTCATTGCGTTTTCCTCTGCTTTCTTTCTTACCGGAACGTGCAGCACGCTCCTTTTTTAACTGTGCATTTTCATATTCATCATATGCTTTGACAATCTTCTGTACCAGTGGATGACGGACAACGTCCTGACTGGTCAGTTTGCAAAATGCAATATCATCTACTTTCTGCAAGACACGCATAGCAACATCAAGACCGGATTTTGTACCCGGTGCCAGATCTTTCTGTGATGCATCACCGGTAACTACCACTTTAGACCCGAAACCAATACGTGTCAGGAACATCTTCATCTGTGCCGGTGTTGTATTCTGCGCCTCATCCAGAATGATAAAGGCATTATCCAGTGTGCGTCCACGCATGTAAGCAAGCGGTGCCACTTCAATAAGTCCTTTTTCCTGATTTTTCAAAAAACTCTCTGCTCCCATAATCTGGTACAGAGCATCGTACAGAGGACGCAGATATGGATCGATCTTACTCTGGAGATCACCCGGAAGAAATCCGAGTTTTTCACCTGCCTCAATGGCAGGTCTCGTCAAGATAATCCTGCTGACTTCCTCATTTTTGAATGCAGTAATTGCCATTGCCATCGCCAGATATGTTTTTCCGGTACCCGCCGGTCCGATTCCAAATACGATCATTTTATCGCGAATCTGATCTACATAGTCTTTCTGACCCAGCGTTTTTGGTTTTACCGGTTTTCCCTGAACTGTATGACAGATAATCTCACTGTCTGCCTCTAACAGTGGATGATTTTTCGTACATCCGCACATTTCCAATGCATAAGTAACGGTCTGCTCTGTGATATCATTGCCCTTCCGGGACATAGCAAGCAGATCACTCATCACCGACTGTGCCTTCTGCACATTGTTGTCATTTCCCATAATTTTCAGACTTCCGTCACGAACTACCATTGTAACCTGCAGATATTTTTCAATCTGCTTCAGCCAGGCATCAAACTTTCCGAATACATTTGACATATGTTCAATCGGAATGTCCAACATTTGTTGTGTCAATTCCATATGTGCCAGTTCCTTCCTGTTTCTTTATCTTTTCTGTCTCTGTCCGCCGGCTTGCTTTCACCAGCGCTTCCAAAGTTCCTTCCACAGATATTTCTGTGACACTCGCTTTTATAATAACACTTTTTTCCTGTATTTGAATAGCGTTTTTTTCTAAATTCTTACAGTAACCTTCCAGACGCTGTTGTGCAATCCGTCGAATTTCCTCTCTGGTGTAAGGAATTTCCTGCCATTTGCAGTCTTCCTGGGTCCTTACGATCAATTGAAACGGCAAATAAAAATCACGTCCAATCCGTGGATCATAATATTCCCCAGTGCACAAGGTGTTCTTTTTGACTGTATCAAACAGATGCATCTGGTACCTTCCAAGCACCAGCGAAATACCATACCGTTTTTTTCCGGACTTCTGCAATACGTTCTTCCTCTTAGAAAAGACATCTTTATAATCAAGCGTTGTACGGATCCAGACATCTGCATCTGAAGAACAATATTCATAACCACTGATTTCTCCGCTGTCATTTTCCAAAGGAAGGCTCCCGGAAACCACAATCGTCCCGGGTTCCACAAGATCTCCCTGCATAACCAGCGGCGTTCCCTTACGCACTACAATAGACTCCACGGCGCCTCCCACATCCGTCACCAGATCTGTCGCCATATCCCCTGCCTCATCGGCAGACTCTGGGCTGTTTTGTTCCTTCAATCGCTCCTGGATATCCACATACAGCCGTGTACCGGATATCCGGGCAGACACCCAGGTGATATCATCAAATTCCCGGCGTAACAGTGTCTCTGTCTTCTCACAGTCAATACTACGTTTCCAGCTTCCGTAACCGATACCGGATTCTGCCAGAAAATCTCGTAATACCTGTCCAGAATAACTGCTGTTTCCGGATATTTCTACCGCCCAGATAAACTGTGTCATCAAAAACAGAATTGCAAACAGACTGCCTAACCCAACAAAGAAAAAACGATGATGGCGGTATCGATACAGTAAAAACGGAACACCGACACGTTTCAAAATCGTAACTCTGGTTCCGCTTTTTCGCAACATCGGCTTCAACTTCCGAAAAGCCGGCAGACTGACAAAAAAAGTATAACCATCTTCTGCCGGCTCGATCTTCCATAAAACAATATCCGCATTTCCACATAGATTAAAAAAACGTTCCGGAGAATACCCGGTCAGTCGGACAAACAGATACCCGCGAAAGAATTTCATCACCTTTAATACCATGCAGACATCTCCTTACATGCCATATTCCAGTTTATCGACCTGTCCGGTGATCTTCATATCATCATTGGTATAATAATCAATCTTCAGATTTCTGCCGGTGATCTCTAACTGCCCGTTCTTCAGCAGCA
Organism: Eubacterium ramulus ATCC 29099; assembly: GCF_000469345.1. Classification (GTDB taxonomy): domain Bacteria; phylum Bacillota; class Clostridia; order Lachnospirales; family Lachnospiraceae; genus Eubacterium_I; species Eubacterium_I ramulus. Next base: position 5,898 of record NZ_KI271095.1, on the reverse strand, counting down.
ACCGGATCTTATCCTGCCGGTATTCCAAAATCCCTTTATAATTTTCAATGGCCAGATCCCTTCGTCCGGTCACGGTAACTATGGATGCCCCAAGCATCAGATCTCCGGGCAGTTCCAGGCTCTTTGTCAGCTGTCTGGTCAGTTGTTCTCTTTTTTCTTTTCTCATGCTAACAGTATATGAAAAAAATGTAGCTGTATCACTCTTTCTTCTGTTTTCTCCTGCGCTTTTTTTCTTATTTGTGATACGGCTCACCGCTGCTGATCCGGTACGCACGGTACACCTGCTCCAGCAAAATCACCCTCATCAACTGATGGGGAAATGTCATATCCGAAAAACTGAGTAACATGTCCGCGCGGGACAGCACGGCATCCGAAAGCCCCAGAGAGCCTCCGATCACAAAGCCAATATCACTGACCCCATGCAGACCCAGTGTCCCGATTTTTTGCGAAAATGCAACCGAATCCAGTTTTTTCCCCTGAATAGCCAATGCTATGATAAAACTTCCGTCTTTCATCTGTTTAAGCAGACGTTCTCCTTCCTTTTCTTTAATCTGTCTGTTTTCAGTTTCACTGGCATGATCCGGCGTTTTTTCATCTGCTACTTCCACAATTTTCAACTTACAGTACCGCCCCAGGCGCTTTTCATACTCTTCCATGGCCTGCCGGTAAAATTTTTCTTTTATTTTTCCTACGGCATAAATTGTAATATTCATGCCAACTATTATTTCACAGGAACATTTCTATGTAAAGGGAAAACAGAAAAATTTCTTCCTGTTATATTTGCGAAATATCTTTTCAAAAAGGCTTTTTAAAAAGATATAAAAAAGTAAGTGTTAGACTTTTTTATATGAAAAAAATGTGCTATAATGGCTTTAAATTATTTCGCCCGGGTTTTTCCGGAAAAAACATATTGGAGGAATATCATGCAGTTACTCGAAGAAAAGATTAAGACAGACGGCATAGCCGTTAATGAAGATATTTTAAAGGTGGACAGTTTCATCAATCACAAGGTTGACCCGTTTCTGATGAAAGAGATTGGAAAAGATTTTGCAGCACATTTTGCAGATCATGGGATTACAAAAATCGTCACCATTGAAAGCTCAGGTATTGCTCCTGCCCTTACCACTGCGATTGAGATGGGGATTCCGATGGTTATTCTCAAAAAACAGCCATCCAAAGTCTTAAACAAAAATCTTTACCAGACAATGGTTACTTCATTCACAAAAGGAACAAGCTACGAGCTGACACTTTCCGCAGAACAGATCGATGAGACAGATCATGTTTTGATCATTGATGATTTTCTGGCAAATGGCGAAGCAGCCACTGGTGCGATCCGCCTTTTAAGAAAAGCACATGCAACCGTAGCCGGACTTGGTATCCTGATTGAGAAATCATTCCAGCCGGGCCGTGATAAATTAAAAGAGCAGGGAATCCATGTATATTCTCTGGCAAGAATTTCAAAACTTGCTGAAAACTACATTGAGTTCATTCCGGAAGAAGTATAATTTCTATTCTCCAGGTCTGAATCGCTATCTTAACAAGCAAAAGCCTTACGGCAGACGATTCTGTCCATGCCATAAGGCTTTTCTTATTGTATCGCTTCTATACTGCAGTTTTCTGCTTCTTTCCTTTTTAAATGTACCATTATTTCTTTATACAATGTCGGAACGCCGGCAGCAGAAAAGCATCTGCAAAGATCCATGCCAGTACGTTTGACAGGCAAATTCCGATATATCCAAACATCGGCGCCAGCACAATACCTGCAATGGTTCTGGCCGCCATCTCCAGGACACCTGCTGTCATGGCAAAACTGGAAAATCCCATACCCTGAATAGAAAAACGCACGGTATTAACAAGTGTCAGTAAACAAAAACCTAACGTACTTACCAATAAGAATAAAAATGAATATTCTACTACTTTCGCATTTGGTTCACTTAAAAACAGAAGAGTCATCGGCTTTCCAAAGAACAGCACGATTGGAATACAGATCACAGACCATATAAATCCACAGACAGATGCCTTTTTCAACCCATCACTCACACGCTCTTTCTTACCTGCACCAATATTCTGTCCCACATACGGTGCCATAGTCTGTCCGAGAGATTCAATCGGGCAGGTGATCAGATTACTAATCTTCTGCGCTGCAGTCACGCCTGCAACTGCTGTGGACCCCAGTGCATTTACAGCTGCTGTAATAACCAGAGAACCAATGGCTGTAATAGAATATTGTAATCCCATTGGAACGCCGATACTGCAAAGTTGTTTCATATAATTTCCACGGATTCTCCATTCATCACGCGATCCATGTAAAATCGCAAACTTGTTTTTCATGTAAAACAGGCAGATCAAACCGGAAACGCCCTGTGAGATCACTGTCGCAATCGCAGCACCTGCTACCCCGAGCGGAATTGGGATCATCAAAACAAAATCCAATATAATATTTATCACGGAAGACAAGATCAGAAAAAACAGCGGTGTTTTGGAATCTCCCAGTGCCCGTGCAACCCCCGCCAGGAAATTGTACAGGAACGTACACGGAATTCCAAGGAAAATAATCAGTATGTAAATATAAGCATACTCAAAAATATCCTCCGGTGTTTTCAGTAATACCAGCATATTTCGTGTAAAAATGGCTACAAAAAAAGTAATCACAATACTGAAAAAAATACACAGCCAGGTACTATTTGCCACATAACGCCTCAGTTCCACTTCCTTATTTGCACCAAACGCCTGTGCGATCGGAATGGAAAATCCATTACAGATGCCGATGCAAAACCAGATGATCATAAAATTTAACGAACCGGTCGCTCCGACTCCGGCCAGAGGCTGCACACCCAGCACTTTTCCTACAATCATCGTATCAACCATACTATACAGCTGCTGAAACAGCATTCCCATACACAGCGGAACTGCAAAATTTATAATATGCCGCAGGGTAGAACCTGAAGTCATGTCTTTTGTCATCTTATACTCCTCCCTCAAATCAACATTTTCAAAAGCAAGCTATATACTATATCAAAACAAACCTTGCATCCATAACAGAACGGACATATAATATAACAAACACGACATTTTAATATTTTTATGGAGTTAATTATGGAAAATACTATAACAATCTCTGTTCAAGACAATTTTTTGGAAAATCGTGCCCACGGTGACACAGCATTTCCGTGCGCTGCTTACTTCACCGATGCCAAAACCCACGATATCCGCTGGCACTGGCACGAAGAATATGAAGTTTCCATTGTACGAAGCGGCTCTTGTCCGCTGTCTGTTGGAACGGATCATCTGGTACTTCATGCAGGAGATGGTATATTTATCAACACCGGAACACTGCATTCCCAGGAAACCACCAAGTCCACCAGTGATTTTTATAAAGAAGATCTCGTTTTTCACGGACGTCTGATCTATGGTTCTAAGTACACAGTATTCTGGCAGAAATACATGGCTCCTATCGCTACTTCCGGACATTCTCTGCCTTACATTCACCTGCGTACATCCATCCCATGGGAAAAAGAAATTTTGGAACTGATTGCAGATGCCACCACCATTGCCCGTGAAAAACCCTTTGGTTATGAATATGAAATCCGTGAAAAACTGTCCCGCCTGTTCCTGGTTCTCGCCAAAAACCGTACGGAACTGGAATCTGACAATCGGCAGGATAGCTCCCAGGAGATGCAGCACCTAAAAAAAATGATCCGTTATATCCAGAACAACTATATGGAATCCATTTCCTTAAAACAACTATCTGAGACTGCCAATATCTGTGAACGGGAAGTACAGCGTTCCTTCCACAACATCATCCAACAGTCTCCCATTCAATACCTGATCCATTACCGGATTGAAAAAGCCTGTCATATGCTGGATTCCGGGGAACAAAGTATCATTGATATTAGCAACAGCTGCGGTTTTTCCAGCCCCAGTTATTTCACAAAAACGTTTAAATCCATTGTCGGATGTACCCCCAGGGAGTATCGTAACACTCGTTGAAACAAAACAGGAAGGGACGATTTCTCCCTTCCTGCTCTCATTTCACAATTTCATTCTATTCCGGATGACATCTGCCACATGGTTCATACCCCTGCTGCTGCAGTTCAGCCGCAGTTCCAATATAATCCTTCCGGTTATTTATCTTCATGTCAGACACACTGGAACAGTCCGGTGTATGATACTTCATAGTATTCGTATTCAGTACATAGGTTTTCTCCTGTGACTGCCGGCTGTCTGTATCAGAAGATAACGCGGTCTGCATATCTGCGGATTTCTGACTGTCTCCAGTTGCATAATCAATGGTAATTCCCGGCTGTATATTATAGACATACACATTATAGCAGATTCCGGCACCATCATCTTCCACAGATTTTGCTTCCATCTGCACACCGGAAGCCACGAGATTATCACCCTCATAAATCGGCGTCACACGATAACGCACATGTGCATTGTTCTGCTTTACATAATCTGCCACCTCATCTTCAAACGGCAGCATACCGGTCACATTCAAATAGCGTGTTCCAGTAATCAGATTTTTCTCATTCGCATTCTCCCCGCTGAGCTGATATCCAATCAAATGGCAGCGGTTATACAGATAATTTCCGTCGATTCCTTCATACTTTACTGTATGCCAGCCACTTGGACGCACCTGGCCAATGGCTCCGCGTGGTTCTGTCGGCATCAGATCAATACCAACGATGGCATTAGCCGCACCACATCTGCCCAGATTGTCCAAATCAGAATACTCTTCGTAAGAAATTGTCTGCATGTCTGCATCTGTAAAATCCGGCACATTGTTATTCAATGTCACATACGGCTGTCCGGAATACGCCGGAACACTGTCCAATGACGCACTGCTGCTTTGCGTTGCATCCGTACCAACAACCACCTGCCCGGATTCCTGTGCCTGCGTTGTCCGCGGCTCCGGTGCTATTGTGCAGGCAGAAGTCAGGACGGCAGCAGCCACAAAAAGCGGAAGCAGGAGCGTCCGCAATGTCTTCGCTACCGTTTTTCGAATAGTTTTTTTCTGCTGATACGCTTCAATTCCTGCATTCTGCTTCAGAAATGCCCGCAAACTCTCATAATCTTCCGTGAACTGCATGGACTGCATTCCCGCTTTCCGGGCCGCTTCCACATTATCTTCCCGATCATCCAGAAACAGACATTCTTCCGGATTCAGGTGGTACTTTTCCAGCAAATAAGCATAAATCCGCACATCCGGTTTGATCAGGTGTACATCTGAGGATACCACCACGCCATCAAAATCTTCCATCCTGTAAAATTTCGGGAAATACTCATAAAAACTCTGTGCGGCATTGGAAAGTACATACGTCTGATAGCCCCATTTTCTGGCATCTTCACACAGTTTTACAGATTTCTCCAACGGCTTCATGCAAATTATCCACTCATACACACATTTTTTCAGTTCTTCATGATATTTTTCCGGAATCCGTCTTGCTACGCTCTCATACATTTCTTCTTCCGAGATCATCCCACGGTCTGCTTCTACCCACTCCGGTCCCTCAAACAATTCTCTTCGGATCAGATTCCGTGCCTTCTCTGTCTTTACAAATTTCTTCAGTGGAACTTCCGGGTCGTAACGCATCAGTACGTTTCCCATATCAAATATCAAATGCTTTATCTTTGCCATAATTTCCCTGCCTTAACGGATACCGGTTACCTCATATCCTTCTTCTTCTACCGTTTTTTTCAGTACAGTATCATCTACTGATGCGGATAACTGTACCACCGCAATTCCTTTTTCATGGCTTGCCTCTGCGGATGTCACACCATCAAGTGCCTCTAATGCTTTCTTTACATGTGCCTCACAATGTCCACACATCATACCTTTAATTTCGATTATTTTTTCCATGCTATTCTTGTATGATAATTAGGAAGTTAATTATC
>NZ_KI271094.1 GCF_000469345.1 Eubacterium ramulus ATCC 29099 | reverse complement strand
TTATGCTTCTGAGAACTGGTCTTTTCCTACAAAGCATAACGGACATTCAAAATCTTCCGGAACATCCTCCCACTTTGTACCAGGTGCAATACCACCTTCTGGATAGCCCTTCTCCTCATCGTATTCCCATCCGCAAACATCACATACGTATTTCATTCGTTGTTCCTCCTTGTAAATATATTAATACACAGCCTATATTACTGTTCTATTTGTGTTGTTCTGTAACCTTAATATGTATAAATGCTTTTAGCATTTCCATAATCCATGCAGGTTACAATATGCATATACTTCTTCTACCTGTTCACCATCGCAAAGACAAAAATCTGCTACCGGCTCCTGCCCTGGATTTAACTGTTTTCTGTATATTCCCTGGTTTGTATTTAATGTAATCCACTCAATGAAATGCTCTTCAAGCATTGGATGTTTTGTCTCTCCGACCACGACATGAACATGACTGCCTTCTATCGTATATACAGGTACATGCTTCTCGACAGCAGCATCTGTCACCCCGGCTTTTAATTCCTGCATAGGTTCTCCGCAACAAATTACAGGTACGCCCTTATCCTTTACCTTTTCAACAATGTTTCCACAATGCTTACAAATATAATATCTTACTTCCATGTCTTTTTCTCCTTCCATGTGTAAAATTTATAATTCAATT
>NZ_KI271093.1 GCF_000469345.1 Eubacterium ramulus ATCC 29099 | reverse complement strand
TCTGTGATTTAAGTGGTGGGAGCATGTCACTACCGATGTTTTTGAGAATGTTTTATTTATCTGAATTATATCATATGGAAAAATATGTGTTTGTTTTGTTCATGAATCATCTGTTTTTGCCTGCAAATTTTTATCATTGGATAGAGAAAAACAGAGAGAACCGTAATTGATGGACAGATATGACGGAATTGGCGGACAAAATTGCACAGAATCGAAAATGTGTGTCATAATATAAACATGAAAATAAAATAAATAAGAGAATATAGATGGAGAAGATAGTATCATAGATGTATGATGGCGGTGAATTAAATTATGAAAATAACATTAAAGAAATGTTTAGCGGCTTTAGGAATGGTCGGATTGTGTGTGTGGTTAATTGGTTGTGGAAAAAGTGAAGGTCCTGTGGCTGAGAGCACTGTTCCATTGGAACGTGGAGAACACATCATGTACGGAAGTTATCAGGGTGAAGCCATTGAATGGCGTGTCTTGGATAAAAAAGGTGATGAAGTCTTGTTGCTCAGCGAGTATGGTCTGGATGCACAGCCATTTGATACCAGTGGAAAAGAACGTGTCCTTTGGAAAGATTCAACAATCCGGAAATGGTTGAATAACGACTTTTATAACAGTGCATTTTCCGAGAAGGAAAAAGAGTATATCGTGTTATCGTCTTCGGAAGGATTTGAAGAATATAATGAACCAGCGTATCTGACATCAAAAAAGCCGTATGGGCATCTGGAACGGGAGACAGAGGATAAGTTGTTTTTCCTGAGCTATACGGAGTTAGTTGCGTATTTTGCAGAAGATCCTTATGGGGGATATTATTCGGATCATTATAGCCACAGTGAGATTTTATGCTATCCAACCGAATATGCGAAGCAGAATCTGAAACCTTTGTATAAGTCGGATGCCTGCAACTGGTGGTTGTGCAATCCACAATTTGATACAGGAGAGGGAGATCTTTTGTCAAAGCAAGTTGAGATGGTTTCGTCTTTCGGAGAGTGGGAGACAGCATCAATGATGAATACCAGACGGAATGCAGTCCGTCCGGCAATGTGGGTGACCTGGCAGAGTGATATGAAAGTAATTGACTCAGAGTAATTAGTTTGCAACCTCAATTCCAAGAGATTTGTATTGATAAATTATAAATTTTAATATGGGCAGTGTAGATGGCATGTGATTTACATTTGTATATACCAGGCAAATTAAAAATACTATATCGTTGAATTAAAAGATTTAAAAGAAAAATTGATGGACATATATTGTGAATTGATGGACAAAACCACACAAAGATATAAGTACGTGGCATAATGTGAACAGAAGAAAATATGGGTGGTGTATATGGAAATTTAAGGATATTTTGATAAAAGATGGAGGAAAGGAGGGCAGTATGTATATAAGAGGAAAATTATATCGAGGAATTGTAGTTGCATTATTCATCGGATTATGTACTGGAGTATTCGGCTGTGGCAAAGAAGCAGCAAGTAGCGTTCCATTAGAGCAAGGGGAACACATTATGTACGGAAGTTATCAGGGAGAAGCCATTGAATGCAGAGCGGATGCCCGAAATGGATTCCTTTTTCCATGGACAGACTTGTGCAGAATGCGCGGTAAACCTGTTTAAAAAAGTGAAAGATTATGAAAAATGTTTTTGCATTCAAAATTTTTTGTATGGAATTACATAAAATTCAGAGCAAACTGACGGGAAAGGAAAGCCTGCAGCAGAGTAATATTGACAGATTCCACGAAATGTAAAGGAAATCTTGCAATTGGAACTACCATTTTGGAGAAGAAATGTGAAATGTCCTGATTTGACAAAAAATCAATATCATGCAATAATGCATCCGATGTGGAGAAACTGCATAGAGTGTAATGATGAAATAAAAAATGAAATCGTTACCAATTTTCCATTTTGTATAGGGGTGAGCTCATTATAGAAAGGGTGAATCAATCATGACAGAAAAGAAAATCAAATTAAATGCAACCAATGAAGTACAGGAATTTGTCAATGCAGCATCCAAATGTAATTTTGATATTAACCTGCACTATCAGCGTGCCATCGTAGATGCGAAATCATTTCTTGGCGTTTTAAGTCTTGGACTTTCGAAAATTTTTACGGTATCTTATGGCGGAAACGATGGTAATTTCGAACAGATTCTGAGCAAGTATGCTGCTGCATAGTCAGAATCCACAAATCACTGAAAAAAACAGAGATATATACAGGGTCGTACGATAATCGTACGGCCTTTTTTCTGTTTGCAGTGAAAAAAAACATAAGATGTGTTACACTGATAACAGTTTGCTGAATCGATGATACATAGAAGATTTAGTATAAAGTGTTGAAAAGGCGGATAGCAGTCATTTATGGAGCAGATAGAAACGATTGGAGCGACAGAGCAGCGGGAGCTGACGAGAATACGGATTTCCGTGCGAAATCTGGTGGAATTTATTTTTCGTTCCGGAGATATTGACAATCGTATTGGAAAAGGTGCACAGAAAGAGGCTATGCAGGAAGGCAGCCGGATGCACCGTAAAATCCAGGGACGGATGGGAATGGAATATCGAGCAGAGGTTCCTCTGAAACTGGAAGTGCCGCAGGAGCAGTATGTGCTGGCACTGGAAGGCCGGGCTGATGGTATTATTACAAATGCAGATGGTGTGACTGTTGATGAAATCAAATGCATGTATACCGATGTGACACGTTTTGAGGAACCGATTTTTGTGCACAAGGCACAGGCGATGTGTTATGCGTATATTTATGCATTGCAGAACGGATTGGATCAGATTTCCGTGCAGCTGACCTATTGTGATCTGGATACAGAAGAAATCTGCCGGTTTGAGGAAGCATTTTCTTTTTTCTGGCTGGAGCGATGGTTTCAGGATATGATGGAAGCCTATCGGAAATGGACAGATTTTCAGTTTGCATGGAGAAAAATCCGTCAGACATCCATACAGACACTGGAGTTTCCGTTTCCTTACCGTGAGGGACAGTACAAACTGGTGGGAGATGTATATAGAACCATTCACCGGAAAAAAATATTGTTTATCCAGGCACCTACCGGAACCGGAAAGACGATTTCTACGCTGTTTCCGGCAATCCGTGCTGTTGGGGAAAATCTGGGAGACAAAATATTTTATCTCACGGCAAAGACGATCACACGAACGGTGGCAAAGGATACATGTGACCTTCTGAAAGCAAAGGGTTACCGCGGAAAGGTCATTGTACTGACGGCCAAAGAGAAAATGTGTCCCTGTGAGGAAATGGATTGTAATCCATCCAACTGTCTGCGGGCGAAAGGACATTATGACAGGGTAAACGATGCAGTGTATGATCTGATCACCACAGAGGAGGATTTTACCCGGGAGCGGATGCTGGCGCAGGCGGAAAAATATCAGGTGTGCCCTTTTGAAATGTCACTCGATGCGTCACTGTATGCAGATATCATTATCTGTGATTATAATTATGTGTTTGACCCGAATGTGTATCTGAAGAGGTTCTTTTCCGAGGAAGAAAAAGGTGACTATATTTTTCTGGTGGATGAGGCGCACAATCTGGTGGAGCGCGGTCGGGAGATGTACAGTGCCGTTTTGGTAAAAGAAGAGATTTTGACGGTGAAAAAGCTGGTGCGTGGTAAGGACCGGAAACTGGAAGCAGCTTTGGAAAAATGTAACCGCCAGATGTTGGAATGGAAGCGGGAATGTGAAACATATACGATATATGAGAGCATCGGAGCCTTTGCATTTTCCCTGATGCGTCTGATGTCTCTGCTGGATATTTTTCTGCAGTCGAGAGGGGAGATGCCGGAGCGAAAAGAAGTCACGGAGTTTTATCTGAATTTGCGGCATTTTATGAATATGTTTGAGCGGGTGGATGAAAATTATGTACTGTATTCTGATTTTGATGAAACAGACCGGTTTTGTCTGCACTTGTATTGTGTGAATCCATCCGTAAATCTGCAGGATTGTCTGGAGCGGGGGAAAAGTACGATCTTTTTCTCTGCGACATTGCTTCCTGTGAACTATTATAAAAATCTGTTAAGTTCGAAAAAAGATAATTATGCGGTATACGCGGATTCAGCGTTTCGCGAGGAGCAGCGTCTGCTGTTTATCGGCCGGGATGTCAGTAGCTTGTATACACGACGGACCCTTGGAGAGTTTCATCGCATTGCTTTGTATATCCAACAGGTGTTGCGGGCAAAAAAGGGAAACTATCTGATATTTTTTCCATCTTATCGTTTTATGGAGGATGTGTATGAACAGTTTCTGGCGGTCAATGAGCAGGAAGCAGACTGTATGATGCAAAGCGGAAATATGAATGAGGCAGACCGGGAAGAATTCATACAGGAGTTTTCCAATCCAAGAGGAAAATCCCTGGCGGCATTCTGTGTGCTTGGCGGTATTTTTTCGGAGGGGATCGATCTGAAGGAAGATCTGCTGATCGGTGTTCTGATTGTCGGAACAGGATTGCCACAAATCTGTAACCAGCGTGAAATCCTCAAAGAATACTATCAGGAAGAGAATGGACAGGGATTTGATTATGCCTATCAATATCCGGGGATGAATAAGGTGTTGCAGGCGGCAGGACGTGTGATCCGGACAGCGTCTGACCGGGGGATCATCGGTCTGCTGGATGAACGTTTTCTGCGAAGTGATTACAGGCAGCTTTTCCCAAGGGAGTGGAGTCAGTATGAGGTGCATACGTTGGATAGTCTGCCTGGGGCATTGGAAACCTTCTGGAAAAAATAACTTCTTGTTTGTCTTGTTGTTGGCTGAAATTTA
>NZ_KI271092.1:134157-155130 GCF_000469345.1 Eubacterium ramulus ATCC 29099 | reverse complement strand
GTGGCGTCGGACGGTTTCCGCTCGACCTTGAAGCCATCAGCCTTCGATCCGGCGAAGAAGGACGGGAACCTGTCGGCGCAGATCATCTCCCAGGAACGACCTGTGTCCGAAACGGCGGCGCTGAATCCGGATTGGGTGGAATGGCTTATGGGCTTCCCGAAAGGATGGACGGACGTATCCTCTGGGCCGCCGAACCGGAAGGAATCCCCCGCATGACCGAGCGCATGGATGACCGGGCGCTGCGGCTGAAAACATTGGGAAATGCGGTCTGTCCGCCCCAGGCCTATCCAATTTTCCGCTATATCGCCATGATCGAAAATGGCACCTGCGGTGACTTCTGCCCCTATGGAAAGGAAGGTGACTGCCTATGAGGGAACTGAAAGCGACCGATAAGATCACGCAGAAAATGACCCGTGACGGTGCGGTATCGGAAAACCTTGCCACGGGCGAGGTGAAACATATCAGCAGCCGGGAGCCGGAAACGGAGCTGTCCGTTTCTTCGGAAGAATCCGCTGGCGCTGCGGCAGACCTTGCCCTGCGTGCGGCGGAACACCATGAGAAGAAAAGCGCACGAAAGGCGGAAAAGGCTGACACCCAGGCGGTGCGGGATGGTTCTGCCGCAAGGCAGCGCCCGTCCTCCCGCCTGCAATTTACCGAGGAAGAACGTGCCGATCCCGCACTTGGAAAGTACATCGACCGTTCCGACCGTGCGGCGGACAGGCTGGACGCGGCAAAGGCCGCTATCCCCACAAAGAAAGTTCTCCGTACCGAGCGCATTTTTGACGAGACAGCCGGAAAAGGCAAAACGCAGCTTCACTTTGAAGAAGTGGAGAAACGCCCCAACGGACGCCTGCGGCACAATCCACTTTCCCGACCGGTCCATGAGATTGTCCACGCCGCCCATGCGAAGGTGCATGAGGTAGAGCAGGAAAATGTGGGTGTGGAGGCCGGACACAAGGGCGAGGTGCTGACGGAACGCGGGCTTGCCTACGGAAAAGGCAAAGTCCGTGCCGCCGTCCACCATCACCGCACAAAGCCCTGGCGTGACGCGGCGAAGGCAGAGCAGGCTTCGGTCAAGGCAAACGCCGACTACCTTTACCAAAAGGCACTGCATGATGATCCTGTATTGGCGGCTTCTAACCCGGTATCCCGCTTTCTGCAGAAACAGCGGATCAAGCGGAACTATGCAAAGGAGCTGCGACAGGCAGAGAAAACCGCAAAGAACACAGCGGCCACGGCGAAAAGTGCGGCACAGAAAGCAAAGGACGCATTCAAGGAAACCTTTCTCTACATCAAGCATCATAGTCGGGCGGTTCTGTTGGTGATCGGCATTGGCGCCTGTGTTGCTCTGCTGTTTGGCGGGGTATCTTCCTGTTCCATGATGGCGGGCTCCGGTGTGGGCGGTGTATTTACTTCCTCTTATCTCTCCGCGGACACGGATATGCTGGCTGCGGAGGCGGCCTACTGCGAACTGGAGCAGGAGCTTCAATATGAGCTGAACCACTATGAGGCTCTGCACCCCGGATATGACGAATACCGTTTTGATCTGGATGAGATCGAGCATGACCCTTATGTGCTGATCTCCATTCTCACGGCGTTCCATGAAGGGGTGTTCACCATCGACGAGGTTCAGGCGGAGCTGCAAATGCTCTTTGAAAAGCAGTACATCCTGACGCAGACCGTGGAAGTGGAGGTGCACTATCGGACGGAGACACGGACAGACAGCGAAGGAAACGACTATGACGTGGAAGTACCGTACAACTACTATATCTGCAAGGTGAAGCTGGAAAACTTCGACCTTTCCCATGTGCTGGTCTACATCATGGACGAAGAAACGCTTTCCCTGTATGCGGTCTATATGGCAACGCTGGGGAACCGGGAAGATTTGTTCCCAGGCTCCGGCTATGTAGACAAGTACACCAAACCACCCACCACCTATGATATTCCGCCTTCCGCACTGGAAGATGAAACCTTTGCAGCGCTCATTACCGAGGCGGAGAAGTACATCGGCTATCCCTATGTCTGGGGCGGCAGCAATCCGAACACTTCTTTTGATTGCTCCGGCTTCGTATCCTGGGTGCTGACGCAAAGCGGCGTCTGCAATACGGGCAGGCTGGGAGCCCAGGGACTCTACAATATTTCCACCCCGGTATCTTCTGCCAACGCAAGACCCGGCGACCTGATCTTTTTCGTCGGCACTTACGACACACCGGGCGTTTCCCATGTGGGTATCTATGTGGGCGGTGGAAAAATGCTGCACTGCGGCGATCCCATCCAGTATGCAGATATCAACACAAGCTACTGGCAATCCCACTTTTACGCTTTCGGGCGACCGCCCTACAACTAAAAAACGATATGGAGGTAATTTGATTTATGGCAACGACACAGAAGATCCGCAATGACATTGCAAAAACCAAAGAAAAGATCGCGGAGCAGCAGAAACGCCTTCGTGCGCTGGAGACCCAGCTTGCGGAGGAAGAAAATCTGGAAATCGTCCGCATGGTGAAAGCCGTGAAGATGGATAACAAGGAACTGACCGCCTTCCTGAAAGCCTATGCCAGCGGTATGATCTCCCTGCCGGAAGGTATGCTGCAGGAGGGCAACACCGAGAATGAGGAAACGGAGGGATACGAGGATGAAGCATAACTTTATGACAAAAATGGTATCGGCTCTTTTGGCGGTGGTGCTCAGCACTGCCGCTTTTTCTGTCACCGCCTTTGCCAGCGGCGGCGAGGAAACCACGGAGTCCGTGGCTGAACAGGAAACGGCCGGTGATGTCTCTGATCTGCTTTCCGCTCTGGCCGGCAGCCAGGTCACGGTATCCGTCACCGAGGACGGTATCCAGTTCAGTTCCGGCGAAAATGACTCCGGACAGACCGGCACCGTCACCACGGGCGGCGGCAATCTGAATGTCCGCACGGGTGCGGGAATGGACTACACCGCCTTCACCCAGCTTCCCAACGGAACGACCGTGAAGGTGATTGGCACGGACGGCGACTGGCTGAAGGTCATCCTGCCAGAGAAAATCGGCTATGTCTATTCCGGCTACATGACGGTAAGTGACGGCGAGGCTGGCTCCGGGGAAGGTCCTTTCTCTCTGGACGCGGAAACGCTGGAAAATCTGCTGGGGATGCTGGGCGGCGGTCTGAATGGCGGTGCCGCCCTGACGCCGGACGGGAACCTTTCGCTGATCGACGATATCGGCAGCCCTACCACCAGTGGCAAACAGTTTATCACAGTGGAAACGAAGAACGGCAATGTGTTCTATCTCATTATCGACCGTGACGACGAGGGCGAGGAAACCGTGCATTTTCTGAACCAGGTGGATGAAGCCGACCTCATGGCACTCACGGAGGACGGAGAAAAGGCGGAAACGCCTATTGTCTGCACCTGTACGGAGAAGTGCCAGGCCGGAGCGGTCAATACCGCTTGCCCGGTCTGCGTAAAAAACCTTAGTGAATGTGTTGGCACAGAACAGAAAGCTGCGGAGCCCACCGAGCCGGAGAATCCGGAACCCGAAAAGAAAAGCAATACCGGGGCGATCCTGGCGGTGCTGCTGATCCTTGCAGCCGGAGGCGGCGCGGCAGTCTATTTCCTGGTGCTGAAACCGAAGCAGGGCAAGAAAGTTCCCGCTGATCTGGATGATTTCGACCTGGAGGATGAAGAAGAATATCTGACCGAGGACGAGGAAACGGAGGAAAAGAATGAGTAAACTGATTATCGCAGAAAAACCGAGTGTGGCAAAATCTATCGCGTCGGCTCTGGGTGCTTCATCCAGGGCCGATGGCTTTTATGAGGGCAACGGCCTTCTCGTATCCTGGTGCGTGGGACACTTGGTATCCCCGATGGATGCTGGCAGTTATGACGAGCGTTTCAAGAAATGGCGCTATGATGATCTTCCCATTCTGCCGGAGCCGTTCCGCTATGTGCTGGCACTGGGCAAGGAGGACGCTTTTGAAAATCTTCGCACTCTGATGAACCGCCCCGATGTGGATACCATTGTCAATGCCTGTGACGCCGGGCGTGAAGGGGAGCTGATCTTCCGTTTGATGTATGAAATGGCTGGATGCCGCAAGCCGGTCCTTCGTCTCTGGATTTCTTCGATGGAGGACAGCGCTATCCGAGAGGGTTTTTCTGATCTGCGCCCCGGCGCCGACTATGAAGCCCTGTATCAATCCGCACTCTGCCGCCAGAAAGCGGATTGGCTGGTGGGGATCAACGCCACGCGCCTTTTCTCCGTTCTCTATCACCGCACCTTGAATGTGGGTCGTGTTCAGACACCCACACTGGCAATGCTGGCAGAGCGTGACGCAAAGATTACACTATTCCACAAGGAAAAATATCATCTGCTGCGCCTGATACTGGATGGAGCCGAGGCGGTGTCGGAGAAGTTTACCGATCCGGCGGAGGCGGAACAGGCAGCGGCCATGTGCAAGGGTGCGGCCGTCACCTGTACCTCTGTCACGAAGGAGCAGAAGAAGGAACAGCCGCCGAAGCTCTATGATCTCACCACCTTGCAGCGAGAGGCAAACCGCCTGTTTGGATACACGGCGAAGCAGACCCTTGACTACGCCCAGACCCTCTATGAAAAGAAGCTGCTGACCTATCCTCGCACGGACAGCCGTTATCTGACCTCCGACATGGCGGAAACAGCCTCCTGTGTGATCCACCTGGCGGCAAAGCTGCCGCCCTTTGATGGCTGCGGCAACTTCTTTCCGCTGGTGGAGGCCATGATTTCCGACAAGGACGTATCCGACCATCACGCCATTATTCCCACGATGGAGATTGAAAAAGCGGATATCAAGGCTCTGCCCCTGGGCGAACGCAATTTGTTTCTGCTGGTCTGCTGCAAGCTGCTGTGTGCATCGGCAGAGCCGTATATGTATGAGGCGGTCACGGCAACTTTCAACTGCTGCGGCCATTCCTTCACCGCAAAGGGCAAGCGCGTCCTTGCCGAAGGCTGGCGGGAAATCGACCGCATTTTCCGTGCCTTCTTGAAGGAAAAGCCTGCGGATGGGGACGGCGATACGCTCCCGGACTTCACCGAAGGTCAGATTTTTGATGGTGCGGAGGTTGCTGTTACCGAGCATTTCACCCAGCCGCCGAAGCCCTACACCGAAGATACCCTCCTGTCCGCTATGGAGAACGCAGGCAAGGATGGTATCCCCGACGAGGCGGAGCGAAAAGGTCTTGGCACGCCTGCGACCAGGGCGGCTATCATCGAAAAGCTGGTGGCTGCCGGATTTGTGGAACGCAAGGGCAAGAGCCTGATCCCCACAAAAGCCGGTATCAACCTTGTCACAGTCCTGCCGGAGCCGCTGACCTCTCCCATGCTGACAGCGGAATGGGAACAGAAATTGACGGAGATTGCAAAAGGCAGCACTGACCCGGATACCTTCATGGACGGTATCCGCACGATGGTTCAAGAGATCGTGTCCACCTATTCCTGCATTTCCGAGGATGGCCAAAAGCTGTTTGCCCCGGAGAAGGAAGTGATCGGTACCTGCCCCCGCTGCGGCCAGCCGGTTTATGAGGGTAAGAAGAACTTTGCGTGTTCGGATCGGTCCTGCGGTTTCGTCCTCTGGAAAAATGACCGCTTCTGGACGAGCCGCAAGAAGGAGCTGACAAAGAAGATGGCAACGGACCTTCTGAAAAAGGGACGTACCAATGTTAAGGGAATGTGGTCTGAAAAGAAACAGGCTGCTTATGACGCTGCGGTGATCCTGGATGACACGGGCGGCAAGTACATCAATTTCAAACTGGAATTTCCGAAAAGAAAGGCTGGTGCTGATGGCAGAAAATAAGACTTTGGAACATTTACCCGAAGTGAGGGCGGCGGTGGCTGCCCTCTCCCCGGAGGACCGGGAGCTGCTGGCGGCGGTGCAGGCATCGCCTTTCAAGCTGACGGCATCGGATCAGTTCAAGGAGTTTGCGGACAACATTGACTATTTCGTATTTGAGCCCAATATCCACGATCTGAACGATCTGGGGTGGCGGTATCTGGCACAGCACATGGATATGCTGCTGCCCCCGGAACTTCTGAAAGCAATCGACCCTGTTCCGTTTGGCAAGTACGCCATGCAGGAGGAACAGGGCCATTTTACGGAACACGGATATATTTCTCTTTCCGGCGACGAGTGGAATCATGAACGCCCTGCGGAGCCGGAGAAAAAGCCTTCCATCCGGGAACGGCTGGAACATGGCAAAAAGGAATGTGCGGAAAAACACAAGGTGCAGCCTTACAAGGAAAAGGCCGCGCCGGAACTGTAAGGAGGTGCTGATATGCCATATTACGATCACGACAAGGATTATCCCTTTGCCGCCTTTATCACCAATCTTGGGAAATATAACGAGGGCGAGCTTGTGGGCGAGTGGGTGAAGTTTCCCACCACCGCCGAGGAATTGAAGGAAGTGTTTAAGCGGATCGGGATCGGCCAGAAGGATGACTTCGGCCAGCCCTATGAAGAATGGTTCATCACGGACTATGACTGCTATGTGGACGGTCTTTACAGTAAGCTGGGTGAATATGAAAATCTGGACGAGCTGAATTATCTGGCATCGAAGCTGGATGAAATGAGCGAAGGCGAATACGCACAGTTTCAGGCCGGTATGGAAATGGGCGACCATTGCGGCAGCCTGCAGGAGATCATCAACCTCACCGAGAATCTGGATTGCTATGAGGTTTACCCCGATATCCATGACTATGACGATCTGGGCCGCTATTACATCGAAGAACTGGACGTTATGCAGGTGCCAGAGCATTTGCAGAATTACATCGACTATGAGGCCTACGGCCGGGACGTTGCGTTGGAGGAAAACGGCACCTTCACGGATCAGGGCTATGTGCGTGATACGGGTGACAGTTTCCATGAGTATTACGACGGTGAGCGCGGCAGTATCCCCGACGAGTACCGGGTGATGACCTTCCAGGACGATCTTCCCGAAGAAGAAAAATCCGAGTGGGCTATGGATATTGCCTTTGACATGGACGAGTTTTTCCGTCAGAACGATCCGCAGTATGCAGCGGAGCATCCGGAGGCACACGCCGCAAAGGAAGAACTGTATGAAAACCTGATGGCCGGACGCATTTCCGCTTTGGATGAAAAGCTGGCATCACTGGGGCAGACGCAGGAGGACTATCTTCCTTCGGAGATTGAAAAGTTCAAGGACGCCACGGGCTATGAGGAATTTCTTGACTTTGACATGGCGGAGGTCATGGAGGCTTTGAATGACCCGGCTAAATCCCGTGTGGATGAAATGCTGGCCGCTGCGGAAAGAGCGGAACGGGAGTATGCGGCAAAGACAGCCGCCTATGTGCAGACTCCGGCAGATATCGTGGTGCAGGCACAGGCCGTTCAGGATCAGGCTGAGGAAAGCAGCTTTTCCATTTATCAGCTCAAGGGTGGCAACGAAACGCTGGACTATCGTTTCGAGCCGCTGGACAGTATCCACCGCAACGGCCTTTCCGTGAAGCCGGAAAATTACGAGCTGGTCTATGAAGCGCCGCTGACGGCGAAGGACGATCTGGAAAGCATTTATACCCGGTTCAATGTGGATCGCCCGACCGACTTCACGGGGCACTCCCTGTCCGTGTCGGATATCGTGGTGCTGCATCAGGACGGGAAGAACACCGCCCATTACTGCGATAGGGTGGGCTTTTCCGAGGTGCCGGAGTTTTTGCAGGAACGGCAGCCGGAGCTTACCCCGGACGATCTGGAAACCGGCGAGTGCATCCGGACGCCCAGGGGCAGCTTTTATGTGACTGCCATGAGCCGGGAGCAGATGGAGGCGGCCGGTTACGGCGTCCACCATATTTCCGATGATGGAAAGTATCTTATCATGGGAAACGGCACACGGGCCTTTGCCGTGGCAGCGGAACAGCCGGAAAAGGACAATCCTCTCCGCACCGCTGAAATGACGCTGGAGGATGACTACGGCATGATCGACGGCGTTATCAACAACGGCAGACGCGGCGAAGAATTGGAAAAAGCCCAGAAGTATGCAGAGCGGACAACGCCAGAGAAGTCTTCCATCCGTGAGCGGTTGGAGGACGCCAAACGGGAATGTGCCGAGCATAAGCCCCAGGAGGTCAAAAAGCCCGGCCGTGATGTGCCGGAGCACGACTGCCTATGAGCCGAAGCAAGAAGTGGAGGCTGGAATGGGCGTTCTTCCTGGGTGAGAACGGCAGGCGGCAGTATAACCATATCTGTAAAAAATGTGTTCACGGCTGCAAGCAGAGTTTCCGGGCGTGTCTGGTCGCTTGTCCGCATTACAGTTCCAAACGGTCTAAAATCTGTGAGGATATGGGTGGAAAAAACACAGAATAATTCCCTGTATCCGTATTTTCAAAGGTAGCCTTTATGATTTTTCATGTGTCGGTCTACTTGCTGGCACATGAAGAAAAAGGCTTGATTTCAACCACTTTCTGTCACGCAAAACGGGAGTACAGCTTTTCGGTTCGTCCGATCGGCTGTACTCCCGCTTTTTCTTTTTAATCAAATTATTTGAACAGGGGTACAAACTGTACCTCAGTTAGAGAAGGATTTCCATAGTATTTTTTTAGGATTGGATAGGAAAGGATGGATAGCCGCCGTAGTAGGCGTTGTGGAAATGTGCGTAAACTGCCAGAATTGCGAGGCTGTGGGAAAGTTGTTTGCAGACCTGTGGAAAAGGCTTGTCTTTTTCCATCAGGTTGTGAATGGCTTTTCCATCAGCACGAGCGGCA
Organism: Eubacterium ramulus ATCC 29099; assembly: GCF_000469345.1. Classification (GTDB taxonomy): domain Bacteria; phylum Bacillota; class Clostridia; order Lachnospirales; family Lachnospiraceae; genus Eubacterium_I; species Eubacterium_I ramulus. Next base: position 146,405 of record NZ_KI271092.1, on the reverse strand, counting down.
GTTTTCCATATTTCCATGACGCAAGAAAATCATCCAACGATCAGCCGGTACACCGTCAGCGGCACATACCATACCGCCACAATCAACCGCCATGCCAGAACGAAACCGCCTATCACGCCGCCGATAATAAAGTTCAATGCAAACAGGGCGATCCCTCCACCCAGGGAGCCGCCGCCCGGCACGATCCAGAGGCACATCCGATGGAGGCCAAACGGCAGCCCGCAGAGTATCCAGAGCCATACATAGTCAATCTCTCCGTTCTTCATGCAGGCGGATTTGAAAATACAATACAGGATCAGCGCCACGATTACGGGCAGTACACTTTTGAAGAAAAATGCTTTGATTGCTTCGCTTCTTGTCATCGGTAAAACCTCCTTCCGCAGTTCCATTATACAGGATGCCGGGAGCTGCGCCCAGCGTCTTTCAGAGAAAATTATTCAAGTTCATGCCGCCGCTGTTGTTCCTGTTCCTTTGGAACGGTTAGTAGCGCATCCACATTTTGCTTGACGGTATCGTATTCCTGGGCTTCGGTCCTTGCGGTTTTGTACTCTGCAAGGAGCCGTTCCTTTTCTGCGTTGAGATTGGCAAGCTCCGTTTTCATGCTTTCCGTTGTCGGCAGCGGCACAGCCCCCAGCCGTTTCAATTCTCTGGCGGCCGCTTCAAAAAGGATGATCTCGCTCTCATGCCCCCGCAGGAACTTTTCTTTATCATTTGATTTACGGTATCGGTCATAAAGCGGCTTTAGCTGACGGTAAGTTCCGGCATGCTTCATCACAAGGGCAAGTTCGGCACTTCTGCTTTCTATCCGCTTGATCTCTGCATGAGCGGTATCCCTGCGTGCGGATATTGCGGTCAATTTGCTTTCCAGTTCTCCATAACTGCTTATCCCGTGTTCGGTCAGGAAATTCATGGTCTTGGCGGCCTGTTTCAGATTGTTCAGCTTCGCCCAATGGGTGAAGCCTGCACTCTGCTGCGCCTTGATGTTGTTCTGAATATCAACGAGCAGGCTGATCTTTCCGTCCTGCTGTTTCGGCTGGCGGGAAGGTCTGGCGTGTCCGGCGATCCGGGCAGCAAGGGCTTCTTCGGTGTAGTCCGCACCCAGGGTTTTCAGACGGGTGAACCGTTCCTGATCTGGCGCTCTGGCGGAGATATACTTGCCGCGCTTGATCTCATAACCTTCCCTCTGCAGGCGGCGAAGCAGTTCTTCCAGGTTGGAACAGGCTGGCAGGAGCCGGTCGATGGCCGCTTTCAGCTTTGCCTTATAGCTGGTGCCGTTCTGCGCAGCCTGATGTTCAATATAGCTCTTGCCCTTGTCCTGTCCGGGGATGATGACAGACAGACCGTGTTCCTTGCAAAGCCGGTCGGAGGTGCGGCGGATATAGTGATAACTCCGCTTGTTGGAATGATAGTGCTTGTGATCCGCAAAGCTGACCGTATTGAAAATCAGGTGGTTATGAACATGATCTTTGTCTATATGGGTAGTAAGTACAAATTCATACTTGCCGCCCAGGATTTCTTTTGCAAGCTCCATGCCGATCTCATGGGCCTGTTCCGGTGTAACCTCCCCAGGCTGAAAGGCTTGGATCAGGTGACGGCCCAGGTTCGTTCCCTTGTCGATGGCATGGCGGCGGGTCCAGGAAAATTCGATATCCGCAGTTTCGGCGGCACAGCCATAGGAAGAAACAAGTAGCTTTCCGTCCGTCTTTTCCGGGTTACAGATATAGTCAATGGCGGCTTTCAGCGTTGACTTGATAGGATGTGTCTTTGTAACTGCCATATCTCATCCAGCCTTTCCCGTATCTCGTCCATGTCGTCCTGATACGCAGGACCTCCGGCGTTGATCCGCTTGGCAATCTGGTTGATATTCCGACCAATGGCGGAAAGCTCTTTGGTAAATGCCTTGATATCTGCGGTGTCCGTATAGATGATATATCCGTCAATCGCCATCTTTCGGAGGTAGGCGCCGTACCGCTGTGTGGGGAGCTGGACCATCTTCTCGTCAATGAGCCTTTTTTCTTCCTCTGTGACATAGAATTTTATTTGAATATTCCGTTTTCTGTTTGCCATGCGCCGCCTCCGTTCTTCATAAGGGTTTGGGATTATCCCAACAAGCATTTTTGAATTTTCGGGCAAGGGACCTGAAAATCTCAAAATTCGCAAGCGGGTACTCGCTTGCTGTGCTTGCTACCGTATCTTATCCCTACTTATAAAGCGTTGCGGAAACCTCAAAATGCCCGCAAAATAAGAAAAACAGAGGATGTTCAGACACCCTCCGTTTCTTCATTCGGCTTTTCAATTTTTAAGGCCCCGTCAATGGCCCCCTCCACGATAGGCAAATACTGTTCCGGGCAGAGCTTTAACTTCTGTCCGACCCGCTGGCGTAGCTCGCTTTCCTCTCGCATGACCTCTGGATTGAAATATCTCTCCATCGGCAGACCGCAGATTTTTACAAGCTGTATGATGACCGGCAGGCTGGGGATCGTGCCCTCGTTTTCAATGTTGGCAAGATACCTGGTATCAATATTCACCTTTTCGGCTAAATCTTTTCGTGCAAGGTTCTTCGCCTTCCGTGCTTCTTTTACATCTGCACCGAAGGTTTCAAAGCCAGGGCAGTCTTTAACTTTTGCCATTTAGCATCACCCACATACATTCTATATTTCATAGGCCGCCCATGGAATGCTGCTATATGCGTATAGCTCAAACTTTATAATTCATATTATTCGCCTTGTATTGTAAAGTGGGCTATCCTATAATAAGGAGGAAACCCTTTTTTGAAAAATCCGTCCGCTGTAACATTTCGCGGACATTTGCCTGTTATACTATCTGCAAAAAGCAAAGGAAGTGAGGATATGAAGCAGATTTTAATTGTCGAGGACGACAGTTTTTTGAATAAGATGGTGGCCTATAACCTGACCGCAGACGGCTATGGCGTGACTTCTGCCCTAAATGCCAGAACCGCAGCCGACGCCATCCGCCAGCGGGAATTTGATTTAGTGCTGCTGGACATCAACCTGCCGGACGGGAACGGCTTTGAGCTGTGCAAGCTAATAAAGCCTCAGCACCCGGACACCATCGTAATATTCCTGACCGCCAACGATCAGGAGAGCGACCAGATACGGGGTTATGAGGTGGGCGCGGTGGACTACATCACAAAGCCCTTTGTGATTGGGGCCTTGCAGCGGAAAATCAAAGCCATGTTCGCCATGCTGGAACACCACAAACCGGCCAAGGACATTTACGACGACGGGCGGTTGTTTCTGGACTTCTCGGAGCAGACGGCTTCCTTAAACGGCAAGCCCCTGACTCTATCCCCGATGGAGTACAAAATGCTGAACCTGTTTCGTAAAAATCCCCGGCAAGTGCTGACCCGTGGGCAGCTTTTGGAAAAGCTGTGGGATATAGACGAGCGGTTTGTGGACGAACACACCCTGACAACCTCCATCAGCCGTATTCGCAGCAAGATTGAAGCCGACGGCGGCGCACCCTACATCAAGACCGTTTACGGCATGGGTTATCAATGGACGGGAGGCGAGGCAAAATGAAGTTTCAAAACCTCTCGGTAAAGCGGCTGTTTGGCCGGGTGGCAATAGGACTTGTCCTCTCCATGTCCGGGATCACCATAGCCCTGTTTCTTGTGACAAAACAGACGGCGGCACTGCTGACGGGCGGAGCGATGCTGCTGTGCGCCCTTGCAGGGATCTTTGTACTGACGCAGGCATTTGGAAAGCGGTTGTCGCAGTTTACCGTAGACCTGTGCCAAACCTTAGACCACATGATCACCGGAAACGAAGCGCCAGAACGCCCGGAGGACAGCGAAACCCAGCTTGCCAGAATCGGACACCGGCTGGCAAGGCTTTACCAGATCATGCAGGAGAACCGTCGCCGGGTGGACGAGGAACGGCAGGAGTTACAGACCCTTGTATCGGATATTTCCCATCAGGTGAAAACGCCGGTAAGCAATCTGAAAATGGCGACGGACACCCTGCTGGAAAAGCCTATGACCGAGGCGGAGCGTACCGATTTTATCCGTGGAATCCGCACCCAGACAGATAAACTGGACTTTCTCTTTCAGGCTCTTGTGAAAACCTCACGGTTGGAAACGGGCGTAATCCAGTTGAATAAGAAACCGGTCTGCCTCTTTGATACCGTGGCGCAAGCCATGAGTGGGATCGTGTATGCAGCGGAAAAAAAGAAAATCGCTGTATCTGTGGACTGCCCGGAGAATTTGACCTTTTCCCATGACAGCAAGTGGACATCCGAAGCCCTCTTTAACCTGTTGGACAATGCGGTGAAGTATACTCCGGCAGGTGGAAAAATTACGGTGTCGGTGATACCGTGGGAAATGTATGTGGAGATCAAAGTAGCCGATACCGGCAAGGGCATTTCCGAAAGTAATCAGGCTGCTATCTTCCGGCGCTTTTATCGTGAGGAAGAAGTACACGAACAGCAGGGCGTGGGCATTGGCCTGTATCTGACCCGCGAGATCGTAACACGGCAGGGCGGCTACATCAAAGTGGTTTCTGAGCCGGGCAAGGGTTCAGAATTTTCCATTATGCTGCCGACAAAATAGAATGCGGCGGACGGTCATTCTCGGCTGCCCGCCGTAAGTCTTTTCGCAACAGTGTGCCGATAAAGCTGCCAGTGGCAGTTTTTCGGCGGAAATGTCCGAGCGTTGTAACATTTCACCCCCGATTTTCAATGAAATTTTTTGGCCGCTGTAACATTTCGCGGACATTTGGGTTTTACAATAGCCTTATCAACAGGCAGAAAGCCTTGAAAGGAGTTTTGAGTATGAGCGTTTTACAGGCGATTGATCTGAAAAAGTATTACGGCACAGAGCCGAACATTACCCGCGCCCTTGACGGTGTGAACTTCTCCGTGGAGGACGGCGAGTTTGTGGCCGTTGTGGGAACATCCGGCAGCGGCAAGTCCACCCTGCTTCACATGATGGGCGGGCTGGACACTCCCACCAGCGGAACCGTGATCGTCCGGGGCGAAGAACTGGCAAAGAAGAACGATGAACAGCTTACCATCTTTCGCCGCCGCAACATCGGCTTTATCTTCCAGAACTATAACCTTGTTCCTATTCTGAATGTGTATGAGAACATCGTCCTGCCGGTGGAGCTGGACGGGGACACGGTGGATCAGAAGTTTTTGGACGAAATTGTTCACCTACTGGGGCTGGAAGATAAACTGAAAAATATGCCGAACAATCTATCCGGCGGACAGCAGCAGCGTGTGGCGATTGCCCGCGCTCTGATTACCAAACCGGCTATTGTGCTGGCCGATGAGCCAACCGGTAACCTTGACAGCAAGACCAGCGCCGAGGTGCTGGGACTTATCAAGCGCACCAGCGCGGAGTTCCGGCAAACCGTTGTAATGATTACCCACAATGACGACATAGCCCGCCTTGCAGATCGGATTGTCCGCATTGAGGATGGCAGGATTGTGGAATAAGGAGGTGGCAAGCTATGACATGGCCTTTTGAAAATGATACCAGTGACATTGAAAAGAAGCTGGCAAAGCGCAGTTTGCATCGTGAACGGCAGCGTAATTTATTTGCAATCATTGCTCTTGTGCTAACTGCATTTATGATAACTGCGACATTCAGTATTGGTTTTAGTTACTTTGAAACCTACCAAATGCAACAAATTCGGTTAATGGGAACTACCGCTGATGTCGGAATCACAAATGTAACAGAAAATCAGTTGGTTGAAATTTCAAAATCAAACCTTGTCCTTGACGTAGGTATACAGCAGCGTTTAGGCAGTGTTGATACAGAGCAACTGCAAAATGCGAGATTAGGTATAGTTTGGATAGATGATACCGAGTGGGGAACCCACCGTCTGCCTACTATATCAAGTGTTGTAGGAAATTACCCATCAAGTAAAAACGAAATTATGCTACCTACATGGGTGCTTGAACAGATGGGCATTTCTGATCCGCAAATAGGGATGGAGATTGTGTTGTCATACCAAATTGGCGATAGCTATGATTATGTCACGGACACCTTTTTGCTGTCGGGCTACTATACGGACTACATTCCAATGCGCACAAATAATCGTGGTTATGTTTATGTTTCATCCGCTTTTAAGGATAGCTTAAATGTATCACTGGATAATAGTGTTACAGCAATGATCCGTTTTCAAGGCAATGATGATGCTGACAAAAACTGTGAAAGATTGCGGCGTGAGATTGACTTTACAGAAGGGCAAACATTTGAAATTGTACCATTAGAACAGGCAAATGGTGGAACTATTATTTTAGCTGTAATAATTTTAGCAGTTTTTATATCCTTTAGCGGCTATCTGCTGATTTATAATATTCTTTATGTCTCTGTCATAAAAGATGTGCAATTCTATGGCCGTCTTAAAACGATTGGAACGACCCAAAGGCAGATAAAGAGAATTATCTATAAGCAGGCAATCAGAATCTCTTGTATTGGTATTCCGATTGGTCTGTTACTTGGTGCGGTTGTTTCCTTTGGCATTGTTCCTTACTTCCTGAATATGATGTATTCAACAAATTCTGATGTGGGAACAAAAGTATCTTTTTCGCCGTTTATTTTCATAGGAGCGGCCATATTTACGTTCATTACCGTTATGATTGCAAGCATGAAGCCCGCCAAAATTGCCGGAAGTGTTTCACCAATAGCAGCACTCCAATATACAGCAGCCAGCACAAAGAGCAGCGCCAGAAATTGTAGCAAAATGAAGTTGTCCAGAATGGCATGGAACAATGTCTTTCGTAATGCTAAGAGTACAACCCTTGTTTTTGCATCGCTTTTTTTCGGCCTTTCCTTGTTCCTTGTCGTCACAGGGCTATTACATGGTTTAAGCCCGGAGAATTATGTGAGCCAATGGGGAGTAAGCGATTTTGCACTCACATATAGTATCCACGAAAGAGAAGATTTAATTTCCAGCGAAATGGTTTCAGAGATTGGTCAGCTTGACGGCATTGAGAATTTGAGGTTGACCTATGCACCTTATCCTCAAGTAGCAGCAGATGTTGTATATGACGATGCTGTATTTCACGAGTTTCTTGCGTCATTAGACGGAGTAAACGGCATTGATTTTTCTGATCCGGCAAAATTAGAAAATTATCAGCAAAACTTTTTTAGCGGGGTTTTTGGAATTGACAGTGCATATTTGGAAGAAATCAATAAAACCTTAAACTTGCCTATTGACACGTCTGCCTTTGAACAAGGAAAGGTTGTGCTGCTGTCCAAAACAGTAGAAGACCTTATTCAGCCGGGGCAGGAAATAACAATCCAGACGCAGAACGGACAGCATTCCTTTATTGTAGCGAACGGTTATTTGAATGAAGGGTTTCGAGCAGGAGGAGGCAATGAGAGAGGGACGGCTCCTGATTTGTATATTAGTCAAACAGCTTTGAAAGAACTCTTTCCGCAATATAGAGTGTTCCGCGTGGCCTTTGATACGGATGGTCAACATGACGAAAGTATACTGCAAGAATTAAAGCAAATCACCGCATCACAAGCTAACATTGATATTATATCCCGATATGAACGGCGAGAAGAAATGCAGGAATATCTCATTACAGCAAAGGTTTTAGGAACAGGGTTGTCCGTGATCCTGCTGCTTGTTGGTGTCATGAACTTTGTCAATACAATGGTTGTCAATGTAAATACTCGGCGCTATGAATTAGCTGTTCTTGAAAGCATTGGAATGACAAAGCGACAAATCAAACGAATGCTATTTATGGAAGGTTTCTATTATTGGGGCGTTTCCCTTTCCCTTGCAGTCACCATTGGAACAGCAATCTTCATCTTGCTATATATGATTTTTAGTAAAGTGGCCTATTATGCTGTTTTCTCCTATCCATTTATCCCACTGGTGCTGGTGTCTGGACTGGTGTTGCTAATCTGCCTTATTGTGCCTATATGGGTCTACAAAACTGACGTTAACCTTCCAGTTGTGGAGCGATTGCGGTTGACAGAGTGAGTTTAATCAAATAGCAAAACATCCTTAGATCAATCATATCGAAGCGGAGCAGATTTTAGCTGCTCCGCTTCTTTAGTATTTTTCAAAAAATTCTTTTGAAATGTCCGAGCTTTGTAACAATTCAGCCTGTTTTTCTGTCGAAAATTAGTTCTGCTCGGACATTTCTGTGACATTTGGATTTTATAATAATCCTCATAAAGAGAAATAACCTGTTAGCAAGCTGCCGGACGACGGCAAAAGAAAAAAAGCCGTCGTAGAGCAGACAATTTGACACGCCCATTTGAAACGGCGGCTTTGATTTTCAGAGCCGCCGTTTCTTTGCGCTTGCACAAACCAATGACGACTTGCAGGGACACGGTAGCCGATGGGAGGTTAATTTGCCGTGTCCTTCTTTTTATTTCGCAGTATCCATGATCTGCACCAGTTAAAAAAAGCGTAGCCCCTCCGTCGGAGTCGTATGCTCTTGAATATGAACTATACCATGTAAGCAATCATCTTTATAAAACATTTCTGCGCCCAGCAGGTCCGTTGAGACTTGCTGGGCGCTTTTTGCTGTTTTCCGAGGACAAGCCCGCTTCAAAAAAATTTTTTGAGAAATTTTCAAAAAGGAGGCTTTTAGCGGGTAGCGAGCGGCTTTGCGTTCGCCTTGTTAGCGGAAAGGGAGAAACCCACCTCATTCCCCCAGGAAAGGGGGTGAAAAGATGGATATGATCCCCCGCAATGACTATGGCGAGCGGTGCCAGTTCGATGCTTACTGCAAGCTGGTACTGTACCATGAGGCAATCGACTACCTCCGGGAAATGCAGAGGCGCCGTGACAGGGAACTGTCATTCAGCGATCTTCCGCAAATGGAGATGGACAAGCTCTGCGTTGTAGATCATTACCCCAGTGACAGATTTACATTCTCGTCCCACGGGTATGACCTGCATATCGAAAACGAGCTTGTGGCTGATGCCTTCGCCGGTTTGTCTGTTCAGGAGCAGAGTATTTTGATCCTGCATTTTGTTCTGGACCTGCCGGATCAGGAAGTTGGCCGCCTTGTTGGAATGTCTCGCAGCGCCGTTCAGCGGCGAAGGGCAAAATCATTGACCGAGCTGCGGATCAAGTTGGCCGCACTCATGCCGAAGGGAGGTTGAAGGTATGAAGAAACCCACTTACAAGGGCAAGGAGCTTCTTCCTCTTTCGGTGATCGACGCCGCCCGTGACGGGGACTCTCAGGCTGTGGATCAGGTGCTCCGGTATTATGAGGGCTATATCAATAAACTCTGCACCCGGACGCTTTACGATTCTGACGGCCAGCCCCATGTTCGGGTGGACGAGTACATGAAGCGCCGATTGGAGATCAAGCTCATTCATTCCATTGTCAGCATGAGCTGACAAGCCCGGTCCGAAAACGGAAACAGCTTACCCTTTCCCTGTTTCTCTCTTTCGTGGCCAGAATCAGCACCTTGACAAAGAAAGCCCGTTGGGAGGTCAACGCCGCAGTATAAGGCAAACGGATACATTCCTGTTTGTGCCGAGCCATACGGCCGGTGCGCCATGACCTCGTTTCAAGTCCGCAGGACGGGACCACTGTAACGGGCGAGCGAACAGCGCCAGACCGCAAAGCAAGCGTGGCAGCTTGTGGGCGATGACACACGGGCAGGGTTAAAGATACTCGCGCATTGAACGCCCACAAAGCATTGTGCGCCGCACCCATCAGCATGGGCCGGGGTGAAACTCCCGTGGAGCTGTGCCAACAGCCGTCCGTAAGCCTACTTTTCTTTTTTGAAAGTTTATGGATAGATCGTAAACTTTTCAATTAGCAGCAGACAAACACGGAGCAGCACGGTAAAATGATGGTGGAAGTTATATTACCCACACATATTCGTGCTGTTCCTTTTCATAACTGAAAGGGGGTTCTCATGTCTCAAACATGGAACGGCACGAAGAAAGAAACCCCTGAAAGAAGGACATATACGGTTGACGATATTGCTCAAATCCTGGGCATTGGAAGAACTTCCGCATATATCCTTGTAAAAGAAGGGCACTTCAAAATCGTGCGAATTGGTAACGCCATACGCATTTCCAAGCGGTCATTTGACGAGTGGCTTGACTCCCTCGACCTGTGATCCAAGAAAGGAAGAACGATATGGCATCTATAATCAAGCGAAAGAAAAACTATTCCGTTGTTTACAACTATGTGGATGAAAACGGAGAAACCAAACAGAAGTGGGAAACCTGGCATACCCACAAAGAGGCCTTGAAGCGCAAGGCAGAAATCGAAAATCAGCAGCACACGGGAACTTTTCTCCCGCCAAGCAATCAGACGATCACCGAGTTCCTTTATGACTTCGTATCTCTTTACGGAGAAAAGAAATGGGGCGTGTCTATGTATGACAGCCAAACGGCGCTGATTGCGAACTATATCAATCCGATCATCGGTGATATGGAGGTACAGGCGGTTACTCCCCGTGCGGTTGACGGTTATATCCAGACCTTGCAGAAAACCAAGTCAGTGTCTACCAAAACCCGAAAGGCCGTTACCACTTATGTCAGTGACAAGACCATTGAAAAGATCATCAAGCTCCTGCGGTGTGCGTTTAAGCAGGCGGTACGATGGGAAATCATTGCAAGAAATCCCTTTGACAATGTGATCCTCCCGAAAACGGAGTATGCGAAACGGGATATCTGGACGGCGGATATGATCCGTCTTGCCCTGGACAAATGCACGGACAGCAAACTCTATGTGGCAATGAACCTTTCCTTCGCCTGCTCTTTGCGTATGGGTGAAATCCTGGGGCTGACCTGGGAGAACGTCCATATTTCCGATGAAGATATTGCGGCGGATAATGCCTATGTCTACATCGACAAGGAGCTGACGAGGGCTTCCAAACGGGCGATTGAAACGCTGGGTGAGAAGGATATCTATTACATCTTCACTCCGCTCATGCCGAACACCAGCACAAGAATTATTCTGAAAAAGCCGAAAACCGATTCCAGCATCCGTAAGGTGTGGCTGCCGAAAACGCTGGCCTACATCCTGCGGGAATGGAAGAAGTCCCAGGACGAGCTGAAAGGTTTCCTGGGCGACGAGTATCAGGACTTCGATCTGGTTGTGGCACTTCCCAATGGACGGCCCTGCGAGGATCGTATCATCCTCAAAGAATTTGCAAAGCTCCGTGAGGACGCAGGGCTGCCGAAGGTGGTCTTTCATTCTCTCCGTCATTCCAGTACCACCTACAAACTGAAACTCAACCACGGCGATCTGAAAGCCACCCAGGGCGATACGGGCCATGCCGAGATCGACATGATAACCAGTATCTATGCTCACATTCTGGACGAGGATAGAAAGGTCAATGCTCAGAAATTCGAGACAGCCTTCTATGCCAAGCCTGATCTTCGCAATGTCCGTCCACCGGAAGAACCGGTAAAATCGGAGCCTGCGACCCTGGACCTTGAAAGCCTTGTGGAGCAGCTTCAGAAGTCGCCGGAGCTGGCAAGTGCGCTCGCAGCCCTGATAGCGGCGCAAGCCCCGGCAAAGTGATCCGAAAAATCGAATTAGCAAAACGCAGAATTTTCTTAGCAAATTTCTGAAAAGCGTTCGAGTCCAATTAGCAAATATACATCATGCGGCGTATAAAAATCTCCCGGTAACGGAAGTGAAATTACCGGGAGAAGGAGGAACAAAAAAACGCTGCAAACCCCGAAAAAAGGCTTGCAGCGGTGCTTTCTGGCGTCCCAGAGAGGATTTGAACCTCCGACCCCACGCTTAGGAGGCGTGTGCTCTATCCAGCTGAGCTACTGAGACATTTATAAGTTTTATGCAATTTTCAAGGCTCGAAGGAATCGAACAATCTGCCGCTTAGGAGGCACTTGTTCTATCCATTAAACTAACAGGACTAATGTCGATTTTTGGCTTACTTCGCTGACGCTCAGTGACGCGGCAGTCGCCAAAATCCTGCATAAATGCGGGATTTGTGGCTCGTTGCTTACGCGCAAAATAAGGTTTTTCGGCCTTTTTCAGCCATCGGATTCGGTAACCGATTTTTTATATTTTTAACCGGAAAATCCGGTAAAAATTCACACTACGCAGTTCGGAGTTCTTGGCCACAGTTAACAAAAGGTGGCAGTACCGAATTGCCTTCGGACTCAGAGTATTTTTCAAAAGTTGTCAGTACAGTTTTTTCCTTAGGAGAACTCCAACCTATTGTCATTCACTGACAATCTGAGGCAAATTAAACCCCTGTGAGACACTATTAAAAACTGTTTCCGAGTAAAGCGGACATTCGCAATCCGCTTTCG
>NZ_KI271092.1:128775-134057 GCF_000469345.1 Eubacterium ramulus ATCC 29099 | reverse complement strand
GCAATCCGCTTTCGCTACTTGCTCATGAACGTCGGTCGCAAAGCGACTGCGTTCAATTTGAGTTATTCTGAGTCCCCAACTGTCAAGCTTTGAAAGTGAGCTGATTGTTTGCTCCAGCTAATAATTGGGAAGTGCCTTGATATTACCATTGGCATCTGTTTTATGACCACCATGCTTCGTACGTTCGATCATGGTAAACAGTATTCAATTAAACTTTTCTATCGTAAGTACAAGATATTTTTTGCCTAGAAATAATATACCGCATATGAGACGGTTTGTCCATGTATTTTTGAGTGATAAACGCTCCGCGAGGATGTACAGTGATTCTGAGAAGAATATGTCAGCGTTCGCTGACCAGAATCACGCACAAAGTCTCACGTACGTTCGACTTGAAAGGATTTTCCAATATCCTTTTCTATCAGGACAAATTCTTTCAATTACATTATTTTTCTAATACCCGAAATTTACATGACCCTGTAGCCAGATACGACCTTTGAAGCGGCGTCCTACCTGTGGTTCCCCAAGCAGATCATTCTGATTGATGCAAATATCAAAAACCAGATTGTTGCAGTTAAGATTCAGTATCCAGAGTTTTTCGTTAGTCAGAGAATTTTCGGATTCATAGAAGTTTAGAATTTCTCCGATGACAACATACTGGTCACTTTCAATACCATATGGAATAAAACTGCTTTCCACGATAGACAACACATCTTCTTTCATAATACGGCGGGAGAGGGAAGAATAAAGATCCATGTCGTTCATAGTGAGATTTTCCATGGCACTTTTATTTCCATCCCGGGCCTGTTTCATGAGACTTAGCCGTTTTTCTGAGGATTTCTCCTTATTTGCCAGCTGTTTTGATGTTTTCATAATCGGCAGAAGGATTTTGCCGCCGGTGGAAAGTCCCGCCAGCACGGCGTTATCTGGTCTTGTAGTTGTATTGTGTACGGCATTCTTTCTTGCATGGAGGATATCAGCAATATTTTCAATATAGAAAATCAGTGTTACTCCAAGTTTTAATTCGTCACAGATTCCGGCAAAGGCTTCTCTGGCAGCGTGGCGTTCAATTTCAATCGTTTCACAGGTCGTAATCTGAGAACCGTGCAGATATGGATAATAATATTCCATACGAAATTCTTTATCATTGATAAAATTTCCACAGACGGTAATGCCGATGTCTGTACCAAAACTTTTGGAGAAACAAGCAAATTCATTTCCATATTCATCTTTGACAATGTTCTGCTCGTCAGGACGATTCAAAATGGATTCTAATATGAGATATAAATCAGCATTTTTTGTAAGATCTCCGAAACCAATGGATCTTAAAAATGTATGTATCATAGATTATTTCCCTTGTTCATAAGTGTCAGCCAATGCCATTTCCAGAGCTTCTTTCTCCTCTTCCGCAAGCATAATCACGGAATTGCCATCAATAATTTCTTTGATGTATGTATAGCAGCCTTCTCTGCTGTGCATTGCGTTAATAATAAAACCATTGTTTTTCCGGTTTAACAGTGCCAGGGAGAATGATAATTTTCCACCCATTTCATTAAATGCATCGTATTTTACCAGACCAACTTTTTGATAGGTGTTATCCAGGTGATCCAGAACCATCTGTACTTTTTCCTGTGTGTGCTCGTCAGACGCAATCAGATCTTCTACTTGATTCAGACGTTTTACCAGAGTGTCTTCCAGGGATGCGGCATTTTTTCCTGCCATAAACGCTTCGTACTTTTTTTTCAGTTTTTTCATTTTGACTCCATTGACGATCATGATGATGATCAGGATCAAAACAAGAGCGGCGAGACCGACTGTGATTACATCAAGGCTGATGCCGGTCAGATCTTCGATATGTAATTTTAAATATTCCACTTGCATTTTCCTCACTAAAAGTTATATCATGTGCTGTTGCTGTTGCTGTTGCTGTTGCTGTTGCTGTTTTGCGGCTGTTACTGCTGCTGGATGCTCTGAATAAGTTCAATCAGACGATTCAATTCATCCTGCGAGTAGTATTCAATTTCTATTTTACCTTTTTGGTCATTACGCTGATGAATTTCTACTTTCGTTCCGAAGATTCGTTTCATCTGATCTGCCAGGTCAGCATAAATGGCAGATAATACAGGATCGTTTATCTTTTTCTGCGGAGCATTGTTTTCCTGTAATAATTTGCGTACCAGTTTTTCTGTTTCGCGTACACTGAGTTTTTCATCGAAAATACGAAGTGCCAGCTGATGCTGTAATTCTGGATCCTCAATACTGATCAGACAGCGTGCGTGACCAGTGCTGATCATTTCATCAATGACCATCTGCTGTACCTGTTTGGAGAGTTTCAGTAAACGCATGGAGTTGGTGACAGCAGTTCTACTTTTGGATACACGGTCTGCAATCTCATCCTGTTTCATGTGAAATTCTTCCATTAGTCTGCGAAATGCCTGTGCTTCTTCAATTGGGTTCAAATCTTCACGCTGAATGTTTTCAATGAGTGAAATTTCGACAATCTGCTGTTCTGTCAGATTGCGGACGATGACAGGAATTTCTTTTAACCCCGCCAGTTTTGCGGCTCTCCAGCGACGTTCGCCAGCAATAATCTCATAATATCCGCTTTTTTCCTGCACAAGCAAAGGCTGCAGGATGCCGTATTGTTTGATGGATTCTGCCAGCTCCAGCAGACCATCTTCATCAAAATGTTTTCGTGGCTGTTCACGATTCGGTTCCACCAGGGAAAGTTTTACCATGGTGTCTGGTGTTTCTTTTTTTGTACTTTTCTTTTTGGTAGTTGTACTCTTTTCCTTAACTATTGTTGAATCGCTGCTGTGATCTGCATTTACTTTGTTCACCAGCAGAGAGTCCAGACCCTTTCCAAGTCCTCCTTTTTTTGCTGCCATGTTTAATCGTCCTCTCTGTCAATTACTTCTTGTGCAAGTAAGCGATAGCTTTCTGCACCTGTGGATTTGCTGTCGTATATGTTAATTGGTTTTCCATGACTTGGTGCTTCTGCAAGACGTACATTTCTTGGAATGATGGTCTTGTAGATTGTAGTATCCAGATTCTCTTTGACATTTTCGACAACCTGCAGAGAGAGGTTTGTACGGGCATCATACATAGTAAATACGACACCTTCCATGTGTAAAGATGGGTTCAGACGTTCCTGTACAAGGTTGATCGTATACATCAACTGTGAAAGACCTTCCAATGCATAATACTCACACTGGATCGGCACTAAAACAGTTGAGGCGGTGGTCATGGCATTTACCGTCAACATATTTAAGGAAGGAGGGCAGTCAATAATGATGAAGTCATAGTTGTCTTTGATTTTTTCTATTTCATTGTGCAGTACATATTCACGATTTTCAATATTCAGTAATTCGATTTCTGCACCGGCCAGATTTACGTTTGACGGAATTAAATCCAGATATTCAAACTCCGTATGAATCAGTGCTTCATCAAAAGAGCATTCTCCTAAAATTAGCTGATAAATGGTATTTTCACAATTGTTTTTGTCTATACCAAGTCCGCTGGTGGTATTACCCTGCGGATCCATATCAATGGTAAGCACTCTCTTCTCGGCTTCTGCCAAACATGCGGAAAGATTGATTGCCGTTGTTGTCTTTCCAACTCCGCCTTTCTGATTTGCGATTGCGATAATTCTTCCCATACTTTTCCTCATTCCTGTTAATTTATACTCGTATCATATTAATATAGAAGTGGAAACAAATGCTATATTGATATGTCTACTGTGCCGAATATAAAATGTATTCGACGTATCACTTAAACGAGTATATCACTTTTTAAATTAGATATCCAGAGAAAAGAATGTTTCACGTGAAACATTTATAAAAAATTAATGAAAGAAGCTCTTATTTGTCGGAAATAATATTATGGAACTGTATTATTCCATGCGTGTCGTTTGCAAAAGTGTTCATATGCGAGTGATGCGCCGTAAAAGTTGTACTCTTTATAAAATAAACTTTTCACTTCAGTTTTATAAAATAATAATAGATATCATGGAAAAGTATTTGTATCTGAGCAGTCAATGCATTATAATATAAAGAGTAAGAAAATTAGTACGAAAGGGGTTTATTGATGAAAAAGCATATTAAAAATTCTGCATTACTATTATGTATCGTATCTGGTCTGATTATTATTATAAACAAGCTGATCAGTGTTTTTTCACATATGACAGATTACCTGCCAAGCGGTGGTAAATATTATCATTGGAAATATGGAAACATTTATTACACGAAAAGTGGTAAAGGAAAACCGGTTCTTCTGATTCATGATCTGGATCCTACAGCTTCTTCTTATGAGTGGAAAGCTGTAACGAAAAAACTGGCAGAAAATCATACCGTATATGCTATTGATCTGTTAGGATGCGGACGTTCTGAAAAACCGAATATGACATATACAAATTATCTGTATGTACAGTTAATGAATGAGTTTATTTCGAATGTAATTAATGAAAAAACAGATGTTATTGCAACTGGTGATTCTCTTTCTTTTGTAGTGATGGCATGCCAGATGGAGGCAAAATACTACGACCATATTGTTGGTGTCTGCCCGACTGATTTGTATGAACTGGCAAAAGCACCCGGACGTAGAAAAAATATGCTCAAATTTTTGATTGAACTTCCAATTATTGGAACCTTTATTTATAATATGGCAGTCAGCAGAAATCAGATTATCGATGCTTTTGTAAACAATTACTATTATAAAGGACATTTGGTTCCACAGAAGTTGATTCATACGTATTATCAGTCTGCACATATTGGTGACGGTGGTGGCAAATATCTGCTGGCCAGCATTAAGAGTTATTATACAAATATTAATATTGTATCTGCTATTAAGAAAATCAATAACAGCATTTGCCTGATTGGTGGAAAAGAACATCCTTATATTGAGGATGTCATCAATGATTATAAAGAGTTTAATCCGGCAATTGAAGATGCATATATTCCAAATACTACGTGTCTTCCACAGCTGGAAGCACCAGACAAATTTGTAAAGCTGGTAAATATTTTTCTACATGCGTAATTGAACGCAGAATGAGCATTCCCCCGCTTTAAGTGCGTAAAGCACTAAGCGGGGGAATGCTTATGTCAGTGGAAACTAAAAACTCTCACTGATGGGGCGCAAGCGACTGCGTTCATGAGCAAGTAGCGAAAGCGGATTGCGAATGAATGCTTTACATAAAGCGTGTATTAACGGATTTTAACAGCCGGATGTAAATGCTGGGAATAAGACGTATTACGAAAAGGGACGGCAGAAATGTTTCACGTGAAACA
>NZ_KI271092.1:107444-128675 GCF_000469345.1 Eubacterium ramulus ATCC 29099 | reverse complement strand
TGTTTCACGTGAAACATTTCTGCCGTCCCTTTCCCATTAGATAGAAATTTATAGATTCTACTATTTCAGCGGCAACTTTGCCGGCGTACCTGCTTTTCGAGGATATTTTTTGGGGGTATCCTTTACTTTCTTAATGCATACCAATGCTCTGCCTAAATCAGAATCCGGTAATTTGAATTTGTCAATGTTGACTAATTTTCCACCAAGAATGGAAATAGCCTTCTTTCCTTCCTGAATCTCCGCATCTGAATCAGCAGATTTGTATGATACAAAAGTACCGCCTTTTGCAACAAATGGCAGACAGTATTCGCACAGTACAGCAAGGTTGGATACCGCACGTGAAACACAGAGGTCATATTGTTGTCGGTGCGCGATATTAGCTGCCATTTCTTCTGCTCTTCCGTGTACCGCAGTTACCTTCTCCAATCCGAGCTTGTCGATTACTTCATTTAAGAAGTTGATTCGCTTGTTCAGGGAATCCATCAATGTAATCTCAAGATTCGGAAATGCAATTTTTAATGGAAGCCCCGGAAAACCTGCTCCGGTTCCAAGATCAATGATTTTGAAATTCTGTTCAGCCAGAGTCGGGATGACCCGGATCAGAGAGAGGCTGTCCAGAAAATGTTTCTGAATGACTTCTTCATATTCCGTAATACCGGTGAGGTTCATCACCTTATTTTTTTCCACCAACATTTCGTAATATTGTAAAAATTGTTCTATCTGATGATCGGTCAGAGTAATTCGTAACTCTTCCAGACCATGTTTGAATTTGGCCAGATCATAACTCATAGTTTATTTATCCTGTTCTTTTTTCTGCTGATAGTGTAGTTGCTCCAGATATACTAAAATAACAGAGATATCTGCTGGTGAAACGCCGGAAATACGGGAAGCTTGTCCGATAGAGATTGGCTGGTACAGATTCAGTTTCTGCTGTGCCTCCATACGAAGTCCGCTGATCTGGGTGTAATCAAAATTCGGTGGCAGTTTCTTGCTTTCCAGTTTTTTGAATTGTTTTACCTGTTTGATCTGGCGTTTGATGTAACCGTCATATTTAATGTTGATATTTATCTGTTCGCAGACATCCGGTGTCAGGTGTGGACGTTCCGGATCCACCGGTGCCAGAATATCATAGTTCAGTTCCGGACGGCGGATCAGCTCAGCCAGTGTAGTTCCTGTATTCAAAGGCTGGCTGTTATATTGTGCCATCAGTTTCTGTACTGGACCGGAAGCTCCCAGGTGTACATTTTCTACACGCTGTACTTCCTGTTTGATCAGCTGCTCCTTCTTAACAACATAGTCATAGCGTTTCTGTGGGATCAGACCAACTTCGTATCCGTGTCTGGTCAGACGCAGATCTGCATTATCCTGACGGAGCAGCAAACGATACTCTGCACGGGAAGTCATCATACGATATGGTTCATGGTTTTCCTTAGTAACCAAATCATCAATGAGTACGCCAATATAGGATTCGGAACGGTCAAGAATCAGTGGGTCCTTTCCTTTTATTTTCATAGCTGCATTGATACCGGCAATCAGCCCCTGTGCGGCAGCCTCTTCATATCCGGAGCTTCCGTTGAACTGCCCGCCGCTGAACAGACCGGAAATCTCCTTGAACTCCAGGGACGGATACAACTGACGTGGGTTGATACAGTCATACTCAATTGCGTATGCATTCCTTACAATCTTGACATGTTCGAGTCCCGGTACTGTATGATACATAGCATACTGTACATCCTCCGGAAGAGAACTGGACATACCGCCGATATACATTTCATTGGTGTGGATACCTTCCGGTTCAATGAATACCTGATGGCGGTTCTTGTCGGCAAATTTAACGACTTTGTCCTCGATAGACGGACAGTAGCGCGGACCGGTTCCCTCAATCATTCCGGAAAACAGTGGCGAACGGCTCAGATTATCTCGAATGATCTCATGTGTCTTTTCATTTGTATAAGTTAACCAGCAACTTACCTGATCAATCTGTACTTTTTCCGGATCAGTGGTAAATGAAAATGGTACAACTCTCTCATCGCCAAACTGTTCCTGCATTTTTGAAAAATCAACAGAACGTTTATCAATACGTGCCGGTGTACCTGTTTTGAAACGGAACATTTCCACTCCATTTTCTACCAGAGAATCCGTCAGATGATTTGCAGCCTGCAGACCGTTTGGACCGGTGCAGTTTACCACATCACCGTAGAGACAGCGGGCCTTCAGATAAGTACCTGTACACAATACGACTGCTTTTGCATAATATTCCGCACCTGAAAACGTTTTCACGCCACGGATCACTTTGTTCTCTACCATGAGTTCTGTAACCTCTGCCTGGCGCAGGGTCAGGTGGTCAGTGTTCTGCAATACCTGTCTCATTCTGGCACTGTAATCTGCCTTATCTGCCTGTGCACGCAGAGAATGTACGGCAGGTCCCTTTGATTTATTTAACATTTTAGACTGGATAAACGTATGGTCGATATTGACACCCATTTCACCGCCCAGCGCATCAATTTCGCGTACCAGGTGTCCTTTGGAACTGCCCCCGATATTCGGGTTACAGGGCATCATAGCTACGCTTTCAATGCTGATGGTAAAAAGAATGGTTTCCAGTCCGAGCCGTGCGCATGCCAGGGCTGCTTCACAACCTGCGTGGCCTGCACCGACGATACAAACATCGTAATTTTCCTTTACAACTGGCATATATTCCTCCTCATATATAGTGGTGATGCATTATTTGCCCATACAAAATTTACTGAAAATCTCATTCACCAGATCTTCTCCTACAGATTCGCCAATGATCGTGCCAAGAGCCTCATAAGCATTCATCATATCGATGGTGAAAAAATCTTCCGGCATTCCATCTGCAATGCTCTGTAATACCATCTTCAGACTATTCTGAGCCTCTGCCAGAGCATTTTTCTGGCGAATATTTGTGATATATACTTCATCATTGAAAGACAGCTTTCCACTGAAAAACATTTCTTCAATAAGCGTTTCCAGTTCGTGGATCCCAGTGTTGTTTTTGGCAGAAATGGAAAGGATTGGTTTGCTTAACTGTGTCTGTAATACAGAAGCATCTGTTTTTGCATCCAGATCAGATTTGTTCAGCAGTACAATTGCTTTCTTATTCTGGATGGCTTCGATGATTTCCTGATCGTTTTCATCCAGTTCTGTGGAGGAATCAACTACATAGATGATCAAATCTGCTTTTTCAATATATTCCCTTGATTTGTTGACACCGATCTTCTCAACAATATCTTCGGTGTCCCGGATACCGGCGGTGTCGATGACATTCAGACCGATGCCGCCAATCTGAATCTGTTCCTGTAAGATATCGCGTGTCGTACCGGCAATTTCGGTAACAATGGCACGCTCCTCTCCCACCAGAATATTCAGCAGGGAGGATTTCCCGGCATTCGGTTTTCCGACAATAGCGGTGTTAATCCCTTCTTTGAGCATCTTGCCATTGTCAGAGGAATCCAGCAGTTTCTTCACTTTGGAATGAGCATCACTCATGATCTCATGTAATTGCTCCGGATAGCCCTCCAGTGATACATGCTCCGGGTCATCCAGTGCGGATTCAATAAAGGCAATCTCGTGTAGCACAACCGCGCGGATCGCTTTTATTTTTTCCAGGACAGCGCCTTGCAGCTGACTGACGGAACTTTTCAGTGCAAGTTCGTTCTGAGCGTTAATCACATCGATTACGGACTCTGCCTGGGACAGATCAATCCGTCCGTTTAAAAATGCCCGTTTGGTGAATTCTCCCGGTTCTGCTGGGCGGGCACCATATTTTAAAACTGTTTCCAGTATTTTCTTCATAACCAGTACACCACCGTGACAGTCAATCTCGATGGTATCTTCGCAGGTATAACTGCGGGGTGCCTTCATGATCAGAAGCATTACTTCATCGATCACTTCGTCACCATCTGTCACATAGCCATAATGAATGGTATGAGTCTCCATATCAGAAACCTTGCGGCTTCCCTTTTTTGGACGAAAAATGCGGTCAGCAACATCCAATGCTTCGTCACCGCTGATGCGGACGATTCCGATACCGGAATTTGACATGGCGGTTGCAATCGCTGCAATAGTATCAGTTTTCATATTCTTTCTTCATCTCTCAAGCTAAATAAAAAATTTACGTTTCAAGGTACCTATGTATTTTATTTATTATAGTAGTTTTATTCTATAACGTAAATAAAACTTTCAGGAAAAAAAGGATGCCGGACGGCGTTGATTTTCAACGTGGTCATGCTTGCAGCTGATACAGAAAATTATCCGTGTCCGCATCCTTTTCGTCTGAAAGTTTTTAAATTTAGAATAACAATAAAAGCACAAATTACTGTCTTTTTAATGTGATCACAACGTGTCTGTAAGGTTCGTCCCCTTCACTGTGTGTAGATACATAACGGTCATTCTGCAGTGCAGAATGAATGACCCGTCTTTCAAATGGATTCATTGGCTCCAGGGATACGGCCTTTTTGGTACGTTTTACCTTGTAAGCAATATTTTTTGCCAGATTCTCCAATGTATCTTTTCTTCTCTTACGGTAATCCTCAGTATCAAGTTTTACTCTGGTGTATGTATCAGAGTGTTTGTTGATGGCGAGGTTTGTAAGATACTGAAGAGAGTCAAGTGTCTGACCGCGCTTTCCGATCAGAACGCCCATTTCAGCACCTTTCAGTTCTACATCGTATACATTTTCTTCCTCAGCGGAAGCGTTGATCAGAATCTCAACGTCCAGTCCCATGGCAGCAAATACCTGGGAAAGGAAATTTTTGATGTGATCTGCAACGGTATATTTTTTGCGGGCTTTGATTTTTGCCGGTTTACTGTTAAATCCAAGGAATCCTGAACTGCCTTTTTCCAGCACGTCATAATCGATCTGATCACTTGTAACACCGAATTCAACCAGTGCATTTGTAAGTGCGTCATCAACAGTTTTTCCCGTAAATTCGATAAAATCCATCACAATGCCCTCCCTATTTTGTATTTTTGTTGTTGAAATCTTTTACAAGATTTGCTTTGGAAGCCATACTTCCTTCTTTGTATTTTTTACCTGTATCCGGTGTGGTGTCCTTGCGGCTGACGGAAGCTGCTTTGTCTGCCATGGATTTGTACTGGATATTACGGGTATTAACTTTAGCAGCATTGGCGATCTGCTCACCGGCTACACCTTTTTTCTCGATTTTCTTTTTGTTCTTTGCTGCGGCTTTTGCCTGGTTCTCTTTGATAACTTTCTCAAGATCCATCTTGTCGAAATGCTTATTCAGCAGGAACTGCTGTAAGCTTCGGATAACGGAACCTGCGATCCAGTAGATACCAACACCGACCGGAAGGAAAAATACGATGAATACAGAATATAACGGCATCATGTAGTTCATCATCTTCATCTGGCTGGCCATAGCTTCCTGCTGTCCGCCATTGTTTGCTGCCTGTGGCATCAGACGGATGTTCAGGAACTGAGTCAGAGCAGCAAGGATCGGTACGAGCAGAGCAAGGATGATCAGCACATAGTGTCCCTCCTGGAAACTTGTAGCGATAATGGTCTTCGGAGAATATACGATATTGATTCCGAGGAAGTTATTAAAATGCTCTACTGCAGACTGTGTGCTTGCAATAACATCGGATAAACCGCTAAATTTATCCTGTAATAAAGTCCAGTTGCTGCTGGTACATTTGTAAAGTACATCAATGATAGAGTCATGAGCCTGCTGGCTGGTACCTGAGAAGTTCAGGGTAATACCACGGAATACAGAGTTCTTTTCTGACACGGAAGTCAGGAAACTGTTCATGGTATCCTGGTATCCGGCGGTGCCCATAATACCGGTTACAAGACCGTCAAACGTGTTTTTGACGTTTGTGATATATGCCGGTACGTTGTAAATAACACGATAGAGAGCAAACAGAATCGGGAGCTGGATGATCATAAAGATACAGCTTCCGGAAGGGGATACACCGTATTTCTGGTAAACAGCCTGTGTCTCCTCGTTCATAGCCTGAACGGATGCCTGATCTCTTCTGTTTTTATACTTTTTCTGAATTGCCTGAATTTCAGGATTCATGATCTGTGACATTTTTGAGAACTTCTGCTGCTTATAAGTAAGCGGAAGTAAGCAAAAATAAATAACAATCGTAAATACAATGATTGTCAGACCTACGTTCTGGATGTTTAAAAACTTGTCCATAAATACGTAGATTGCGTTCATAAGGTAACCGAGTACCTTTGCGATTGGTCCTAAAATCTTACCTGAATTTTGTGTAAGTAAAAATAAGGAATCCATCTGGTTGCCTCCTATAATCATGGAACCGGATCGTAGCCACCCTTAGAGAACGGATTACAGCGTAAAATGCGCCAGAGCGCAAGCAATCCACCTTTCCATGCTCCATACTTCTCTACTGCCTCCAGCCCGTAGGTGGAGCAGGTAGGATAATACGGACATTTCGTGGTTTTCATCGGAGAAATGTATTTACGATACCATTTTATTAAAAAAATCAATATTTTTTTCAATGTGATTCCATCTTCTTTTCTTCGGGGTTCATGATTTTTTGAAGATTTCCCAAGTGCAGCAATGCGGATTCGATTTCGTGATATGATGCGTTTTTTGCGCCTGCCCTTGCGATGACTACAATGTCCCAACCACTATGGAACATCTCTTCATGCAGTCTGTAACTTTCTCTTACTAATCTGGTAATGTGATGCCGTACAACACTGTTACCAACTTTCTTACTAACGGAAATTCCTAATCTGTTTCTGTCCGAGTCATTTTTCAGCGTATACATAACCAACAGTCTGTTTGCATAAGATTTTCCATCCCGGTAAACTGTCCGGAAATCTCTGTTTTTCTTTAATGATTCTGAAAAATGCATAATTTCCTGTCCTCTGATTTCATAACAATTTGTTCAAAAATGTTTAAAAAGAGAAGAAAAGACCACAAACGTTGTGGCCTAAGCTGTTAATTTTTTTCTTCCTTTTAATCTTCTAGCGGCCAAAACTTTTCTTCCGCCTGCTGTACTCATTCTTTTTCTGAAACCGTGAACTTTCGCTCTCTGTCTCTTCTTTGGCTGATAAGTCATTTTCATTGTGATACACCTCCATTCCTCGTAGCATCATTTCCGATGATAACAAAAAAAGTCAGACTAGTCAATAGAAAATTGAAAACTTTTAGAAAACCCTGTAAAACGCCCGAAAATCCATTTTTAACGCCCCGTGTACTCCTGTGCGATTGCGAAGTTTTCATTGAAAAATGAAGCGATTTGAGTTATCATAGACATTGGACGACTATCCAAATGTATCATTGTAAATCGTTTGTAAGCGATTTTACAGGACTGTAAGAAAGGACGCGAGTTATGCATCTGGTCGAAGAAAAATGGGACGAAATCCTTCTGACAGTGAAAAGAGAGCATGAATTGACGGATATTTCCTTCAATACCTGGCTGAAGCCGCTACAGATCTTTTCCATTCAGAATAACCGCATCTATATCCTGGTGTCCGGCGAGCAGATGGGACTGACCTATATTAATAGGAAATATTACCTTCCTCTTAAAGTGGCGGTCGCGGAAGTTACAGGCACAGAGTATGAGATCGAATTTGTTCTCCCGGAACAGGCAAAGAAACTGAAAACGCCGCATCCGAGACGGCGTGCTACGACAGAAGAAGCGGAACGGTCAAATCTGAATCCGAACTATACATTTGATACCTTTGTGGTGGGCAACAATAACCGGTTTGCACATTCGGCGGCGCTTGCTGTGGCAGAATCCCCCGGTGAAGTATACAATCCGCTGTTTATTTATGGCGGTGTGGGGCTTGGCAAGACGCATCTGATGCATTCCATTGCACATTTTATTCAATCGACACATCCTGCATTGAAGGTTCTGTATGTTTCCTCAGAGACATTTACAAATGAATTGATTGAGGCAATCAGAAACGGAAATAACATGGCCATGAGCCGTTTCCGGGAAAAATACCGCAGTATGGATGTGCTGCTGATCGATGATGTACAATTTATTATTGGAAAAGAAAGTACGCAGGAAGAATTTTTCCATACGTTTAATGAACTTCATGTGGCAAAAAAGCAGATCATTTTATCCAGTGACCGGCCGCCAAAGGAGATGGAAACACTGGAAGAGCGTATCCGTTCACGGTTTGAATGGGGGCTTCTGGCAGACATCGGTTCGCCGGATTATGAAACGCGGATGGCGATTTTGCGGAAAAAAGAAGAACTGGACGGTGTTTCCCTGGATGATGCGATCCTGAACTATATTGCATTGAACATCAAGTCTAATATCCGGGAACTGGAAGGGGCACTGAACAAGCTTGTGGCCTATGAGAACCTGGTGCAGACAGAGATTACGATGGAGATTGCAGAGAAGGAGCTTCAGAATATTATTTCTCCGGATATTCCGCTGGAAGTGACACCACAACTGGTGGTGGAGGTAGTTGCGGAACATTTTGGCATTACGATGGATCAGATCACCTCGAAATCCAGAAGCAATGATGTGGCAAAACCGCGGCAGATCGCCATGTATCTGTGCAAAAATATGACAGATGCATCGCTGGAGACCATTGGAAAAGCTGTTGGCGGCAGAGATCATTCCACAGTCGTTCATGGGATAAAAAAAGTGGGAGATGACATCAGCACAGATACTTCTGTGGAACGGCTGGTGGCGACGATTCGAAAGAAGATTAACCCACATTGACCCAACCCGTTATGCACAACAAAAGAAAAAAGAATGATGGTGGCAGCCCCCTTAGCGTAAGGCGTTGCAATGTTATACACTTATCAACAGCCCCTAAGACGGCTACGGCGAAAACCATTTTATATATAGATACATTACATGAAGATATGATACCTGAAAGGAGTTATTCACATTATGAAGTTAATCTGTTCAAAAGCAAGCCTGTTAAAGGGTGTCAGCATCGTATCCAAGGCTGTTCCATCCCGGACAACCATGCCGATCCTCAACTGCATTCTGATCGATGCATCGGCAAATGAGATCAAGCTGACTGCAAATGATATGGAACTTGGCATAGAGACAGTTATTGAGGGCGAGATCGTGGAGCGTGGCATCATTGCACTGGATGCAAAATTTTTCTCCGAGATCGTTCGTAAACTCCCGGATAATGATGTTGTCATCGAGTCAGATGATACGTTTCAGACAACGATTACCTGTGAAAAAGCAAAGTTTAACATCGTTGGAAAATCCGGTGAAGATTTTTCCTACCTTCCGTATATTGAGAAAAATGAGTCCATCAGCATTTCCCAGTTTACATTAAAGGATGTTGTCCGCCAGACCATTTTCTCTATCGCGGATAACGATACAAACAGACTGATGACCGGTGAACTTTTTGAAATCAATGAGAACCGCCTGAGAGTGGTATCTCTGGACGGACACCGCATTTCTATCCGTAATATCGAGTTAAAAGAAAGTTACAGCCCGCTGAAGGTTGTTGTTCCCGGAAAGACACTTCAGGAGATCAGCAAGATCCTTACCGGCGAAGCAGAGGATATGGTAGATATCTTCTTTGCGGACAACCATATTTTATTTGAGTTTGATGAGACAAAAGTAGTGTCCAGACTCATCGAGGGTGAGTATTTCCATATCGATCAGATGCTTTCTTCTGATTACGATACAAAGGTAAAAATCAACAAACGTGAGTTTTTGAACTGTATTGACCGTGCAACCCTGTTGATCCGGGAAGGCGATAAGAAGCCGATCATCCTGAATATCCAGGACGGCAGCCTGCAGTTGAAGATTAACTCCTTTGTAGGTTCCATGAACGAGGAAATCGAGATCGAGAAAGAAGGAAAAGACCTTCTGATCGGTTTCAACCCGAAATTCTTTATTGATGCACTGCGTGTTATCGACGATGAGGAAGTTACATTATACATGGTAAATCCGAAGGCTCCGTGCTTTATCAAGGATGATGCGGGAACTTATGTATATCTGATTCTGCCGGTCAACTTCAACGCGGCAACGGTATAACAGACAACCTCTTGAAGAGGTTTTCAGAATAAGACAGGAGAGCGACATATGGAAAAAGTTATCATCAGAGATGATTTTATCAAACTTGGCCAGGCCATGAAGCTTGCCGGTATGGTAGGCTCCGGTGTGGATGCCAAAATGCTGATCCAGGACGGCCAGGTAGAGGTTAACGGAGAAGTAGAATACCAGCGTGGCAAAAAACTTCACGAAGGAGATGTCATTACATTTAACGGAGAGAGTGTTCAGATCGGCAAATGATTATAAAATCACTGGAATTAAAGAATTTTCGCAACTATGAGTCCCTGGGGATCGCTTTTGATGCCGGGACCAACATCTTGTACGGAGATAATGCCCAGGGAAAGACAAATGTGCTGGAATCTTTGTATGTCAGTGGAACGACAAAGTCCCACAAGGGCAGCAAAGACCGGGAAATGATCCGTTTTGACGCGGAGGAGGCGCATATCCGTACCGTCGTAGAGAAGAATGGTGTGGATAACCGCATTGATATCCATCTGAAGAAAAACAGTGCAAAAGGCATTGCTGTGAACGGCATTCCCATCCGAAAAGCCGGGGAGCTGTTCGGCATCCTGAATCTGGTTGTTTTTTCTCCGGAGGATCTGAATATCATCAAGGATGGTCCGGCGGGACGCCGCAGATTTATGGATATGGAACTGAGTCAGCTGGATAGTATTTATCTGCATAATCTGACAAAGTATCACAAGATCCTGCAGCAGCGCAACAAACTGCTGAAGGATATCCATTACCGGCCGGATCTGGAAGCGACGCTTCCGATCTGGGATGAGCAGCTGGTGCTTTATGGGACGAAAATTATTCAGCGTAGACAGGAGTTTTTGAAGGAACTCAATGATATGGTCCGTGACCTTCATCAGAATATCTCCGGAAACCGGGAAACACTGCAGCTTGTATATGAACCATCGGCAACGGCGGAGGATTTTGCAGCCCGGATGGAGGAAGCCCGTGTCAAGGATTTAAAAATGGGAATGACTTCCTACGGTCCCCACAGGGATGATATTTCTTTTCTCATTAATGAGACAGATATCCGGAAATACGGTTCCCAGGGGCAGCAGCGCACATCGGCCCTTTCATTGAAGCTGGCGGAGATCGAGCTGGTGAAACAGCTGATCCATGATACGCCGGTACTTCTTCTGGATGATGTGTTGTCAGAGCTTGACAGCAACCGGCAGAATTATCTGCTGAACAGCATCCATGATATTCAGACCATTATTACATGTACGGGTCTGGATGAATTTGTTAAAAATAGATTTCACATAAATAAAGTGTTTTTCGTCAGGGAAGGCACGATAGCAGAACAGTAGGAGGACAGGAATGAGTACAGAATACGGTGGAGATCAGATTCAGATTTTGGAAGGTCTCGAAGCAGTACGAAAAAGACCGGGTATGTATATTGGAAGTACGTCATCCCGCGGACTTCATCATCTCGTATATGAGATTGTGGATAACGCTGTGGATGAGGCACTTGCAGGATTTTGCTCGGAGATAAAGATAGATATTAACGAAGGTGATACCATTACCGTTATCGATAACGGACGTGGAATTCCGGTAGATATCAACCACAAAGCAGGGAAACCGGCAGTAGAAGTTGTATTCACTATTTTACATGCAGGTGGAAAATTCGGCGGCGGAGGATACAAGGTATCCGGCGGATTGCACGGCGTAGGTGCTTCCGTAGTAAATGCCCTTTCTAACTGGCTGGAAGTTCAGGTCCGCAGAGACGGACATATCTACCAGCAGCGTTATGAGCGCGGCAAAACGATGTATCCGTTGAAAATTGTTGGTGATTGCCCAGTGGAAGAGACCGGTTCCAAAGTAACCTTCTCTCCGGATGGAAGCATTTTTGAGGATACGGTGTACGATTATGATGTATTGCGTCAGCGCC
The DNA here is from genome assembly GCF_000469345.1 of Eubacterium ramulus ATCC 29099. Classification (GTDB taxonomy): domain Bacteria; phylum Bacillota; class Clostridia; order Lachnospirales; family Lachnospiraceae; genus Eubacterium_I; species Eubacterium_I ramulus. The sequence continues at coordinate 116,773 of NZ_KI271092.1, read as the reverse complement.
TGCGTGAGATGGCATTCCTGACCAAGAACCTGCGCATCATTCTGACTGACAAACGACCGGGGCAGGAGCGCACAGAAACCTTCCATTACGAGGGTGGTATCAAAGAGTTCGTGCAGTATCTGAACAAGAGTAAAGAAGCTCTGTATGAAAACGTCATCTACTGCGAGGGTGAGCGTGATGGTGTTTATGTAGAAGTTGCAATGCAGCACAATGATTCTTATAACGAGTCAACGTTCAGTTTTGTAAATAATATTACGACACCGGAAGGTGGTACGCATCTGGCCGGTTTCAGAAATGCCCTGACAAAAACATTTAACTCTTATGCAAAGGCAAACAAACTGGTGAAGGAAAATGAAGCAGCACTTTCCGGTGAAGATATCCGTGAGGGTCTCACTGCTATCATCAGTGTCAAGATCTCTGAGCCTCAGTTTGAGGGACAGACAAAGCAGAAGCTTGGAAACAGCGAAGCACGTGGTGCAGTGGACAGTGTAGTAAGTGAGCAGCTGACTTATTTCCTGGAGCAGAATCCGACTGTTGCAAAGACCATCTGCGAGAAATCCCTGCTGGCACAGCGTGCCCGTGAGGCAGCCCGTAAAGCCCGTGATCTGACCAGAAGAAAAACCGCATTGGAGGGAATGTCCCTTCCTGGAAAACTGGCAGACTGTTCCGATAAAGATCCGAAAAACTGTGAAATCTATATCGTAGAGGGTGATTCCGCCGGCGGCTCTGCCAAGACCGCAAGAAGCCGTGCGACACAGGCAATCCTTCCACTGCGTGGAAAGATTCTGAACGTGGAGAAAGCGAGATTGGATAAAATCTACGGAAATGCCGAGATCAAAGCCATGATCACTGCTTTCGGAACGGGTATCCATGAAGACTTCGATATCACAAAACTGCGTTACCACAAGATCATTATCATGACCGATGCCGATGTGGATGGTGCGCATATCAGTACCTTACTGCTGACGTTCCTGTATCGTTTTATGCCGGAACTGATCAAACAGGGTTATGTATATCTGGCACAGCCGCCATTATACAAACTGGAGAAAAACAAAAAAGTATGGTACGCATACAGTGATGAACAGCTGAATGCTATTCTGGCAGAAGTAGGCCGTGATTCCAGTAACAAGATCCAGCGATACAAAGGACTGGGCGAGATGGATGCGGAACAGCTCTGGGAGACGACTATGGATCCGGAGAAACGAATCCTGCGCCGTGTCACCATGGACGAGGCAGCAACCGCAGAGATCGACCTGACTTTCACAACCCTGATGGGAGATAAAGTAGAGCCGCGTCGTGACTTCATCGAAGCCAATGCGAAATACGTTGAAAACCTAGATGTATAGCAAAGAGAGGAATATAAATGGACGACAAGATATTTGATCAGATTCATGACGTGGATCTGAAAAAAACCATGGAGAAATCCTACATTGATTATGCCATGAGCGTAATCGCATCCAGAGCACTTCCGGATGTCAGAGACGGATTGAAACCGGTACAGCGCCGAGTTCTCTATTCCATGATCGAATTGAACAACGGACCGGATAAACCGCATCGTAAATGTGCGCGTATTGTCGGTGATACAATGGGTAAATATCATCCACACGGGGACAGCTCCATCTATGGTGCCCTGGTAAACATGGCGCAGGACTGGTCCACACGTTATCCGCTGGTGGATGGTCACGGAAACTTTGGTTCTGTGGACGGTGACGGCGCAGCTGCCATGCGTTACACAGAGGCGCGTCTGAGTAAGATTTCCATGGAAATGCTGGCAGATATCAACAAGAACACCGTTGATTTCCAGCCAAACTTTGATGAGACAGAAAAGGAACCGGTGGTACTTCCGTCCAGATACCCGAACCTTCTGGTAAATGGAACGACAGGTATTGCTGTAGGTATGGCAACAAATATTCCGCCACATAACCTGCGCGAAGTTATCAACGCTGTGGTAAAGATTATCGACAACCGTGTGGAAGAGGACAGAGATACTACCATTGAAGAGATTCTGGAAGTGGTCAAAGGACCGGATTTCCCAACCGGAGGTATGATCCTTGGTACCGCAGGTATCGAGGAAGCTTATCGCACCGGACGAGGTAAAATCCGTGTGCGTGCCGTGACAGATATTGAGCCGATGCAGAATGGCAAAAACCGTATCGTTGTTACAGAACTTCCATATATGGTAAACAAAGCCCGTCTGATTGAAAAAATCGCTGAGCTGGTGAAAGATAAACGTGTGGATGGTATTACAGATCTTCGCGATGAGTCTGACCGTCAGGGTATGCGTGTATGTATCGAACTGAGAAAAGATGTCAACCCGAATGTTATCTTAAATCAGTTATTTAAGCATACACAGCTGCAGGATACCTTTGGTGTTATTATGCTGGCGCTGGTCAACAATGAACCGAAAGTACTCAACCTGCTTGATATGCTGAAACATTACCTGAGACATCAGGAGGATGTCGTAACCAGACGTACCAAATACGAATTAAACAAAGCAGAAGAGCGTGCCCATATTTTACAGGGCTTACTGATCGCGCTGGACAACATTGATGAGGTGATTGCCATCATCCGTGGAAGCCGCACGACACAGGAAGCAAAAACAAAATTAATGGAGCGTTTCGGTCTGACCGATGCACAGTCTCAGGCAATTGTAGATATGCGACTGAGAGCGCTGACCGGTCTGGAACGCGAAAAACTGGAAGCAGAATACAAAGATCTGATGGCACGTATTGCCGAGTTGAAAGCAATCCTGGCAGATGAGAAAAAACTGCTTGGTGTGATCAAAGAAGAAATCATGGTCATCAGTGCAAAATATGGTGATGACAGACGTACTTCCATCGGATACGATGAGTATGACATCTCCATGGAAGATCTGATCCCGGTGACAAATACAGTCATTGCCATGACAAAACTTGGTTATATCAAACGTATGAGTGCGGATAACTTCCGTGCGCAGCATCGTGGCGGCCGTGGTATCAAAGGTATGGAGACGATCGATGACGATTATATCGAGGAGCTGTTTATGACAACTTCCCACCATTATCTGATGTTCTTTACCAATACCGGAAAAGTATATCGTATGAAAGCTTATGAGATTCCGGAAGCGAGCAGAACAGCTCGTGGAACAGCCATCATCAACCTGCTGCAGCTGGCACCGGGAGAGAAGATCACAGCCGTTATCCCGATCAAGGATTACAGAGATGGCTGGTATCTGTTTATGGCTACCAAGAAAGGTATCGTAAAGAAAACGGCCATCACAGACTATGCAAATGTCAGAAAGACAGGCCTGGCAGCAATTACGCTGCGTGAAGACGATGAACTGATCGAGGTTAAATTTACCGATGATTCACAGGATATTTTCCTTGTGACAAAATATGGTCAGTGTATCCGTTTCCATGAGACCGATGTAAGAAGTACCGGTCGTGTATCCATGGGTGTCATCGGTATGAGTCTGGCAGACGGTGATGAAGTAGTTGGCATGCAGCTCAATACGCAGGGTGAGCATTTGCTGATCGTATCCGAGCGAGGACTTGGAAAACGTACTTCCATCGATGAATTTACTGCTCAGAACCGTGGCGGTAAAGGTGTAAAATGCTACAAGATCACAGAGAAGACCGGAAACCTGGTTGGTGTGAAAGCCGTAAATAATGACAATGAGATCATGATCATCAATACAGAAGGCATTATCATCCGTATGAAAGTCAGCGATATTTCTATCCTTGGCCGTGTCACATCAGGTGTGAAACTGATCAACATGGAAAATGATGTTACGGTGGCAAGCATCACAAAAGTCAAAGAGGATGAGACATTAGAAGGCGAAGAAGCTGCAGAGGATGCGGAAGAAACCGACGCAGAGACTGCGACAGAGGCAGCAGCCGATGAGCAAAAATAATTTGCCCGGGGAAGCATTTTCAGACAGAGAGAATGCGGAAACATATGAACAGTTAGATCTGTCGGAGCTGATCTATGGCATGCCCATGGGCGAAGCAGATTTTATGCTGAATGAAGCGCAGGAGATCCAGTACAATGAAACGTGTCAGGAGTGCAGACAGGACTGCAAGCAGAGCTTTCGTTGTCAGGTAGTGGAATGCCCGAAATTCAGAGTGAGAAGAAGCAGGAAGAAGAAGTAAGTTTACAAACATAAGAAATCACATATCTGCTATGTGATGTGCGGCTTGTGACAGAAATAAAAGTATTCTTTGACTGTGTGCTTTAGCACAGAAAAACTTAGGCTTAGAATCCTTGTTTCCACCAATAAAACAAACTAAAATGGCGTTAACCAAAAAAGATGAAGGAAGCGCAAAGGAGCCAACACCGGAAGGGTTGGCTCCTTTTTGAGCATAAGCATCCCCCTTACCCACCGCTTAGTGCTCTACGCACTTGAAGCGGGGGAATGCTTATTCTGCGTTCAAACTCCGGGTGTTTTTTGTATATAAAAAAATTTTTGCTTAATAAAAGAGATAGTGCTATGATAGGCAAGGAAAAAATCAAAGACATTACAATTTCTGAAAAAGAAAGGCAACTACAATGAAACAAAAAGTAACAAAAGACAATTGGGAAGCTTTGATTCACTGGAATTTTGCCCTTGTGGGTGGATTTCTCGGAGTCTACGCGATTTTACTACATATGGGAAACTTTGGTTCGGCACAGACCGGAAATATCATGGAAATGGCGGCATCTTTGGTATCCGGCGAGTGGTACGATGTGTTGCTGCGATTCCTTGCATTACCGCTTTTTGGTGGCGGAGTGGTGGTTTCGTACATTCTGACGAACCATACGAACATAAATATGCGTAAATTAGCCATTGTGGTGGATGCAGCGGGATTAGTGGCATCCTCATTACTGCCGTTAAAACCGGTGCTGGTTGGACTGTATCCGATCTTTTTCTGCTCTGCGTTTCAGTGGGGTGTGTATTCTTCAGCAAACGGATATAACAGTTCAACCATCTTTTCCAGTAACAACTTTAAGCAGGCAGTGCTTGGATGGACACAGTATTTTCTGACAAAAGATTCGGAATTTAAGAAAAAGGGTATTTTGTATACCAATACGGTACTTTCCTTTTTTATCGGAGCATGTTATGGTGCGGTAGCAGTCAATGCCTTTGCGGTGCGCGCGGCATACCTTGGTTTTGTGCCGCTGGCAACCGGATGGATTCTGGTAGTAAAACACAGCATGGTCCTTGAAGCGGAACGTCCGCAGGAAATTGCGAAAGAGGCGGAAACGGAACTGGAAGATGCACAGCGTCTGGAGATAGAACAGAAGTAAAAGACGTAGCATGTGGTAAAAAGAAATATAAGGTCGAATTGAAAAATAACAGGTGAAAAACAGCAGTTTCTGCTGCTGATTATTAAGGGGGTAACTATCTATGGAGAACAAAGTAACATTTCGAAATGCGGAGAGAAAAGACACGGGGTTGATTTTGCAATTTGTCAAAGAACTGGCAGCTTACGAGGATATGTCGGATGATGTGATTGCAGACGAAAGTATCCTGGAGACATGGATTTTTGACAAGCAGAAAGCGGAGGTGCTTTTTGCTGTTGTGGACGGGACGGAAGTCGGTTTTGCACTGTTCTTCCATAACTTTTCTACCTTTCTTGGACGGGCAGGCCTTTATTTGGAGGACTTGTTTGTAATGCCGGAATATCGTGGAAAAGGATACGGAAAAGCACTTTTGAAAAAACTGGCATCCATTGCAGTGGAACGTGGCTGCGGACGTTTTGAATGGGTCTGTCTCGACTGGAACAAGCCAAGTATCGATTTTTATCTTTCTCTTGGTGCCGAACCACAGGCAGACTGGACCATTTACCGCATGAGTGGCGATACTCTGACCAAATTTGCCGAATGATACGGCATGTGCCTTCGACAGAGGTGCATAGAAGAATAATTATAAGATTACAGTGTCAAAAGCACGGAGCAGTCCGTGGAATCAGGATTTGGGCGTTTTGACACCCTATCATTATAAGAAATCCGGAAAGCGGATCAGGATGCCGGAATCCAGTTTTCGTAAGGAAGCATGTGTCCAAGATGCTCCATGACTTTGTGCTGGGAAGCGTAGAACTTTGTGAGACAGAGCTTCGCTTCCAATTCGTCGCCGGTAAGCGGATTGGTGAGATATTGCTGATTTTTTTGCTTTTCCATATTTTTCGCTTTGACATAAGTTCCGAAGTAATACAGATGATCTGTCAGATCTGCCTTTTTCGCAGCGGCAGTGGTGATGGCACTTGTCATCTGGTGATGGATATGGCCATATTCGCCTTTGAAATTGTGGGTTGCGATGGTGGCCCAGTCTTTCTGTGCAACGATGGTGTCGATGCTCTGTTGGATTTCTTCCCGGCAGCTTTCCCAGTTGTTGCGTTTGCCATGGGTTTTATCCGGAAAGGATAGCATAAGACCGATAGAATCCGTCTGTTTCATGACAGCGGCAAACTCTTTTCTGCGGGTGCGGTTGTTTCCGTTTGTAATGCAGACTACGACATATTTGCCTTTTAGCAGATGCTCCCCGCCCCAGATTGTTTCGTCATCGGGATGTGCAACAACCATCAGAGAATCATAATCGTCCAGTGCATGTTCCGGAAGCATCTGTATATTTTCTATCCTCTGAGCAGTATCGCCGGAAAAATACCAGATATTTTCTGCATCAGAAACATGATAAAACAACAGTTTTCCGCCGAGAAAAAGAGCTGCAATGAGGAAAATGCAGATCAGCAGACCGGTAAATGCTTTCTTTTTGGTGTTTTTCATGTGCATAATTGTACACTTCCTTTGTTTTTGGTAAAAAAATCTCATTGTTATAATTCTTAGTATAACAATGAGATCTTAAAAATATATGAAGTTTCTTATAAATACTCTTAATTATGTATCTGTTTTTAATTAGGAATCATTATGGCATCCGCAGATTTTTATTTGTGGAAAATATCTTTGCCATATTTTGTTACTTCATCGATGTAGATACCGAACGTTTCTTTGTTTGTCGGGATATAGTAAGGGATATAACGTCCTTTTCCAACATACGTGTCCATGGCACGGCGCACTTCCGCACGGATGACTTCCTCGCCGGTACCTTTCTGATCGATCATCTGATTATCAATACCGCCCATAAGGGTGATCTTGTCACCGCATGCCTTCAGACTGCCTTCGATATCATTACAAAGCATAACCGGTTCCAGGGCATCGATACCGATTTCTGCCAGTTCCGGAATGATCTTGTCGACATTACCACAGGAGTGATGGATGTAGAGCATACCGTGATCGTGGATACGTTTTACGTATTTTTCTTCGTTTGGTTTTATGAATTCGCGCCAGATTTCCGGGGAGAAAAACAGATTTTTATTTGTTCCCCAGTCGTCATGCATATGAATGACATCCGGTTTCAGATATTTGTAAGCAAGGTCAATACATTTTAATTTATATTCACACATAGCATCAAAAAATTCATGTACTTCGTCCGGATATTCATAGAAAGCACAAAGTGCATTTTCCATACCGATGAGCTGATTCATACGTTCAAACTGTCCGGAAAGAATCAGACAGGAAACCACATCAGTTTCCGGATTTACGTGCATACCTCCGCACATTGCCTGGAAGATCTGCTCGATCGGCATGAAATCCAGTGGCGGGAATTTGACTTTTTCTTTCCATTCATCCATATCGTCAAACAGTTTAAAATCTTTGGCGACCATGTTTCCGTCAATGATAGGATCAGGTCCCTGATTGGTCCATAGAACGCCCCAGGCATCCGGGCCGGTTCCGTAAGGATCGAATTTATCTCCAAGTTCGATGTATCGGTCTCCCGGGAAAACCACATCTTTCATGGTAGAATATACTTCCGGGATAAAATCTGCTTTTTCACCTTTTAATAGTGCCAGCAGTGCTTCTTTGTTTGTTTGCATGTTTCCTTCTCCTTCAAATTAAATTCAAGTCGAACGCATGTGAGACTTGGTGTGTGATTCTGAGATGAAATATCATTCAGTGAACCATCGGTTACGTTGCATCTATTATAACAATTACGGACCGGGAAGAAAAATAATGATTTGTTTACCTATCATATGATTTATGGTATGATAAACCCTGAAATGTTAAGGACTTATGGGGAAATAAGGAGAAGGCAACAGATGAATGACCGGCAGATTGCATGTTTTTTAGAAGCTGTGAAAGAACGGAATTTTACAAAGGTAGCAGAAAAATTGTATCTGACACAGCCGGGGGTCAGCAGAATGATCGCTACGCTGGAGAAGGAATTAAATACAAAGCTGTTTGCGCGTTCCGCACATAAGACGCTGGAGCTGACAGAGAGCGGAAAATTATATTACGAAATGTTTGAAAAATGCAGACGGGAGTTTGAAGAGACAAAGAGGAAGAGTGAACTGATCCAGCGTGAAAATACCGATATCACGACGCTGAAGTTCGGATATGTGCGGGGGTGGAGTATAACAGGATTTTATCCGCTGATGCTGGATGCACTGCAGGAGGAGTTTCCATATCTGAACGTGGATCTGGAAAGCCATTCTTATGAGCGGCTGTATGATCTGCTTTACAGTGGAAATCTCGATTTTATTCTGACCATGAATTTCCCGGAGATGGAGAAATTGCACAGTGATCTGGAAGTAATGGAAATCTGCCAGGTACCGCAGGCGGTGATTTATCCAAAAGAGTTTGGAACAAAAAAGGATATTGCGGATTTTCAGGATTCTGTTTTTTATCTGTCAGCGGATGCACCGGTGGAATATTCCAGGGCAAATCTGGAACAGATCTGTGTGCAGAAGGAATTTATTCCTAAGACAAAAGTGGTGCCAAATCATGCCACGCTATTGTCACTGATGGATCGGGAGGACAGTGCGGCAATTATGGATCTGTGGTGTCAGCCAATTTATGACAAAAAATTCAAATATGTGCGCTTGGAAGCATCGGTTCCGATCGTTGGAGCGTTCCGAAAAAACTGTGCCCATGCAAAAATCATCCGGATGTTGTATGAGGCGTTGGCGGAACGCTACGGGGAGGAAGTCATGATTATTATTCGAAAATGACGAGGGCATTTTTGAAAAAGCGTATGAGAAGAGCAAATTTTTCGTTTGTTCTTCTTTTTTTATAATAAATCGTGCAAAATATATGATATTTCATATTTTTTATAAAAAAAGGCGTGACTAACTCAAGGAAATGTAGTAGAATGGCTTCGATGAGAAAATTTCCGATCAGGGAATGGAACGGAGGAAGCTGCAGAATGCAGGATAAATTAAAAAAGCTCATTGGAGACAACATTAATTTTGTATTTGTCGGCGAAGCCGGAAGCGGAAAAAGCGAGATTTCCATTAATTTCGCAAAATGGCTGGGGG
>NZ_KI271092.1:94367-107344 GCF_000469345.1 Eubacterium ramulus ATCC 29099 | reverse complement strand
AAATGGCTGGTGCAGCTTCAGGACAAGCCGGTACATTTCTTTGACATGGATATGACCAAGCCACTGTTTCGCTCCAGAGATGTAGAGATGCAGATGGAAGCCTTGGGAATTATCTGTCATCATGAAAAACAGTTCATGGATGCACCGACGGTTGTCGGAGGTGTCAATCGTCTGCTGAAGGATGAAGATTGTTACGTGGTTATGGATGTCGGCGGAGATCACATCGGAGCGCGCGCCATCGGCGGTTATGCGCCAAAGCTGAACAAAGACAATACCATTGTGTATTATGTGCTGAATGCATATCGACCGTGGTCCAATGATATCGATCATATCGATGGTACACTGGGACAGATTCTCGGTGTTTCCCATATACAGCTTGGTAAACTTCATATGGTGAACAATCCGAACAATGGAATCACCACAACGGCAAAGGAATTTATCGAGGGCAGCCGTAAGATGTCTGAAATGGTGACACCGTATATTGCGGTGGATTTTGCATGTGTCAGGGAAGATCTGTACGAGGACGTAAAAGATTCCTCAGATGTGCCGGTATTTCCGATTGAATTGTTTCTGACTTATCCCTGGCTGCAGACAGACTTTGCAGATGGTCAGCCGGTTCCGGGACGGGGATGATTCCCGGAGAATCAAGCTTTCAAACATCGTGTATATCGATGTTTAAAAATAATCAATTATAACAAGTATTTATTATCTTGAGAGGAGGATTTAATCGATGGCAAAAATCGTGGTTAAATCAGAACGCTGTAAAAGCTGTGGTTACTGCATTAAGTTCTGTCCGAAGAACGTACTGGAAATCGGACATGAAGTAAACTCTAAGGGTTATGAGTATGTGGTACCGACAAACATGGATGCTTGTATCGCCTGTTGTATGTGCGGACGTATCTGTCCGGATGGTGCGATAGAGATCTACAAATAAGGAGGTAGAAAGATTATGGCAAGAGTATTAATGAAAGGCTGTGAAGCTATTGCTGAAGCAGCAGTAAGAGCCGGCTGTAGATTTTTCGCCGGATATCCTATCACACCGCAGAACGAGATCCCGGAGTATTTTGCAAGAAGACTTCCGGAAGTAGGCGGTAACTTTGTACAGGGTGAATCTGAGGTTGCATCTGTAAACATGGTATACGGAGCAGCAGCAGCAGGAACAAGATCTATGACATCTTCTTCCAGCCCTGGAATCTCATTAAAGAGTGAGGGAATTTCCTATTGTGCAGCAGCACGTGTCCCAATTGTATATTCCAATATTTCCAGAGGAGGCCCTGGTGTAGGTGCAATCCAGCCAGCTCAGCAGGATTATTTCCAGGCTACAAAAGCTTCCGGTAACGGTGGTTTCCGTATGATGGTTCTGGCTCCGTCTACTGTACAGGAGGCAGTTGATCTTACATATGCAGCATTTGATTATGCAGATCGTGACATGAACCCGGTTCTGATCCTTGCAGACGGTGTAATCGGAACTATGATGGAGCCGGTTGAACTTCCAGAGATGAAATCTGATGAAGAGATCGCAGCAATCAAAGAGAGCAAAAAGAAATGGGCTTGTATCGGTCATGAACTTGACTATGCAAATCGTTCCTGGATCCAGCCGGGTCAGTGGGATACAAAGAAAATGCAGGCATGGAACGAAGATGCTGCAAAGATGTATGCCAGCTGGGAAAAAGATATCATGGTTGAAGAGTATCAGATCGAGGATGCTGAGCTTGTACTTACCGCTTATGGTATCTCCGCCCGTATCTGCAAATCTGTTGTAGACATTCTTCGTAAGGAAGGTTACAAGATCGGTATGATTCGTCCTATTACAGTCAGCCCGTTCCCATATGCTTCTTATGACAAGATCAACTACAATATCTGTAAAGCAGTTCTCGACGTAGAGATGTCTATTCCGGCACAGTTCGTTGAGGATGTAGAGATGGGTGTTAAAGGTCGTTGCGCTATCGAGACATGCCTGTGCTCCGGTGGTAACATCATGAGCCGTGAGGCAGTGATCGAGGCTGTTAAAAAGATTTTAGGATAATAAGGAGGATACGGAACATGGAATTAGTTTATTCAAGAACAAAAACAATCCAGGAAGATAAAGTATCCGGATTCTGCCCGGGCTGTATGCACAGCACGGTTGTAAAATTAATCGGTGAGGCTCTCGAAGAGATGAACCTTGTAGATAAAGCAGTTATGGTTACCGGCATCGGATGCTGTGGTCTTCATATGGATTATATCGCATATGATACAATTACAGCACCGCATGGTCGTGCCTGTGCAGTAGCAACAGGTATGAAGAGAAGCAATCCGGATACTCTGTATTTCACATATCAGGGTGATGGTGACTTCGCTTCCATCGGTCTTGCAGAGTCTGTTTCTGCAGCTAACCGTGGTGAGAACATCACTGTTATCTTCATTAACAACGGTATTTATGGTATGACAGGTGGACAGATGGCGCCGACTACTCTGGTTGGCATGAAAGCTTCCACAGCTCCGAAAGGACGTATCCCGGAAGAGCATGGTTACCCGATGCATATGTGTGAGATTTTAGACAAGCTGACAGCTCCGGCTTACCTGGAGAGAACAAGCTGCAACACTCCGCAGAATGTTATCAAAACCAAAAATGCAATCAAGAAAGCGTTCCAGAATCAGATCGACGGAAAAGGTTTCTCTATGGTAGAAATCGTAACAAGCTGCCCGACAAACTGGGGACTTGAGCCGTTAGACGCATTGGATTTCATCGAGCAGAAAATGCTTCCGGAATATCCGCTGGGCGTAATCAGAGATAAATAGGAGGAAGTCAATATGGAAACAAATTTATGTGTTGCCGGATTCGGCGGACAGGGTGTTATGACTCTTGGTAAATTCCTTGCATCTGCAACCTGTGATTCTACAGATAAAAACGTTACTTTCTTCCCGTCCTACGGCGCTGAGCAGCGTGGTGGTACAGCGAACTGCTTCGTTGTAATCTCCGACGAGATGGTAGGAGCACCTCTGGGTGATGTTATGGACGACCTGATCGTTATGAACGGTCCGTCCCTGCAGAAATTCCTTCCGACTCTGAAACAGGGTGGTACACTTTTCATCAACAGCTCTATCGTTCCGGAAGAGGATATCGACAGAACAGACGTGAAAGTTGTAAAAGCACCGGTTACAGAGATGGCTCTGGAAATGGGAAATGCAAAAGTATTAAACGTAATCATGCTTGGTGTATACGTTGGTTATACAGAGGTTGTATCTCCGGAAGTTGTATGGGGAACCATCGAGCATAAACTTGCGAAAAAAGCAAAATTACTTCCGCTGAACAAAGAAGCTTTCGAGAAAGGTCTTGAGATCGGACGTTCTCAGAGATAAGCAGCTTAAGTGATTATACTTATCACATAGTGAGATTTACATTTGTATAAAAAATAGAAAATACGACTGGTTCACAAAAGTTGTGGGCTGGTCGTATTTTTTTATCAGCGGTTCAAAAAGTATCGTTCGCAAGTGAGCTTTTTTATGAAAAATTTATTTTTCAGTTAGAAAAAACTATGGGAATACGGTTAGAATAATGGTAAAATATATTTATATAAAGCAATTGGGTGAGAGAAAACCTGATTGCTAACATGAAATCGAGTATGACGCAGGAGAGAGAAAAAGATGGAGAATATTTATTTTAAGATGAAACATTCCGGCATTTTGGGGATCATCGCCGGTGTGTGTGCAATGATCATCGGATTACTGGTTCTGATTTCCGGAATCGTATTATTAAAAAACAAATCTGATATTATTTTTTAATTAGAAAACAGGGTGTTGATCAGGCAGATATTGTCTGCATCGACATCCTAAATTTTTTCTGGATTTGAGATATGATATAGAAAAAAATAATACCAGATTAGTGACCTGCGCCGCAAGGCGCACATAAAAATATCTCCATCATTTCAAAAGAGAATGACGGAGATATTTCGACCTGCCTATTCTTGTAGTAGCCAATCGGCTATATCGTGAATTACGATTCCTTCATAACTATATTGAGGATGTTTGGTTCTGGCAATAATCATTTTCGGATAAGCATCTCGAATCTGAAGCAGAGGAGAACATTCTCTCTCAAATGTTTCCTGCCCGGAAATGTTGTCGCTGACCTGAATATAAATCTTTTCGCTACCTCTCTGAGCAACAAAGTCGATCTCCTTTTGATAGAGCTTGCCGACATAGACATTGTATCCACGGCGAAGAAGCTCGATGCAAACGATGTTTTCATATACTCTGCCATAATCCATATTTCTGCTTCCCAGTATTGCATATCGAATACCGCTGTCACACAAATAGAACTTTTCAGAGCTTTCAAGGTATTTCTTACCTCGGATGTCGTATCTCTTAATATCATAAAATACAAAAGCATTGCACAAATACTTAATGTACTTTCCAACGGTTACATGATTGGTTGGAGTCTCATTTGCTGTCAGTAGCTGACTAACCTTATTCGGAGAAGTCAGGTTGCTGATATTATCCATAAGGAACTCGCTCAGACGCTGTAAAACCAAAGTGTCCGGCAGAGCATATTTCTGTACTAAGTCCCTTGTAACAATGGTTTCGTAGACTTCTTTTATATAGTTTGTTCTGTCTTTTTCGGTTCTATAAGCATAGGAACCTGCTAAACCGCCTTTGATAGCGTACTCATCAAAGAGCTTATCTTTGTCACTAATATCATCATAAAACTGGCAATATTCCTGGAAACTGAAAGGAAACACATGAATTTCAATATAACGTCCGGTAAACAGAGTTGCCAGATCCGCACTCAACAGGAAAGCATTAGAGCCTGTTACATAGATGTCGTATTTTCCCTTAGAGTACAGGCTGTTGATTGCCAGCTCAAACTTGGGACACATCTGAACCTCGTCTACAAACAGGTAGTTCGTTTTGCCTTCCTGATAATGTTCTTCCACATAGGTGTGTAAGGCATGGTATTCCTTGATTTCTTCATACGCTAAATCCATGAAGTCAATGAAGATAATATTGATGTTTTCAAAGTTGCTTTTCAGATACGCAATGTACGCCTGCATCAGTTTGGACTTACCAGATCGACGAATACCCGTGATAATCTTGATGTCAGGCGTGCCGTTCAGTTCAATGATTCTATCGAGATATTTTGCTCTCGTGATTGTTTTCATTTAGTCACCCACTTTCAAAAATTGAAGTTTTTTCATTTTTCGAAACCGCTTCGTTATACTTAGTATACTGTCTGCTAATAGTATATGCAAGATGTCGTTTTCAAAAACACAAATTTTTTTATTTTTTGAAATAAGGCTACCGCAATCCCACTGGCTTTAGACAGTGGGTTAAGGTAGCTAAAAATCAGAAATTATTATATACTCATGGCATGGGAACATGGAAATCTAAAAACAGACACAAATACCTATTACAATATCACATTATTTTCGTCTGCAAATATAGGAAGAAATTACTGGTTTCGAGACAGATATCAGATGATATAAAGCAGTATTCATATGAGATATGTCAAAGGCACAGTGTTATTATCAGATATATGGAAACGGATAAAGACCATATTCATAGGATTTAGAACAATAAAAAACAGGTAGTTTTTGACACTACCCTAATAGACAAGGGGGAGATATTATGAAACACTTTAATGGCAAATCGTCTTATCTTGGCAGATATGATTTCTGGCGCCTATTTATTATTGGCATCCTCGTTTACATAATTATTCAAATTGTATATTTCAGTGCCTGGCAGACCTGGTTTGCAGATAAAATAACATTGTCCACTGTTATTTTTATAATTATCAATATTTTATATTTTGTATACGATTATATAATTGGCTTAAAACGTTTTCACGATGCCAATCGTTCCACCATTTTTTTCGTACTATGTTTCATTTCAAGCTTTATCGTTATTGGCTACATTATAAGGATGGTTATATACTGTCAACCGAGTACACACATAACCTCAAAAAATAAAAACTGCAGTGGTTGATTTGAATAAAAAGTATCATAAAACATAAAAATGTTTGCTGTCAAACTGTTTGACAGCAAACATTTTTTGCGTTATAATAACAAAGCTTTGGGAAGGAGGAGCGTTATGAAAAAGGATTGCATCGGGAATGATATCCGGATCCTGTCACATCAGATTCACCGTTGGATCGAAAATTCACCGAATAAAAAGAAAATAGACAGTGTTACAGGTGCCAATGCCTGGATCATTGGATATATTTCGGATAAAACAAAAAATAACGAAGATGTATTTCAGAAAGATTTAGAGAAAAATTTTGAGATTACCCGGTCTACGGCATCAAAGGTAGTTAATCTGATGGTAGAAAAGGGCATGGTGGAGCGTCAGAGTGTGCCATGGGACGCACGTCTGAAGAAACTTGTTCTGACAGATAAGGGAAGAGAAATCAATGAGCTCATGCTGGAGGATTTCAGTGTGGTGGAGGAGACATTATCAAAAGGTTTTTCCGAGCAGGAACTGGAGCAGTTCTTTGATTATATACACCGCATGCAGCAAAATATGAAAGATGGTTTTTGTAATATAGGTTTAAAAAAATAAGAAACAGGAGGAAAACAAAACGTGAAACTTGTAAAAAAGTTAATGGAATCCATACGGGAATATAAAACGGCAAGTATTCTGACGCCGGTTTATGTAACCGTAGAAGTTATCATGGAAGTGCTGATCCCATTTGTTATGGCGAGTCTGATCGACAAAGGCATTGAAGCCGGAAGTATGTCCGTCATCTGGAAATATGGAATCATCCTTTTAGTACTTGCAATGATCGCACTTGCTTTCGGCTCAATGGCAGGCCATCAGGCATCGATCGCATCCTGCGGTCTCGCACAGAATTTGCGAAAGGATATGTACTATCGGATCCAGAACTTTTCTTTTTCCAACATTGATAAGTTCTCGACGGCAAGTATCGTAACCCGTCTGACCACGGACGTGACAAATGTACAGAATGCATATCAGATGCTCATCCGCGTTGCAGTCCGTGCACCGATTATGATGATCTTCGCAATGATCATGTCATTCACTATTAATGTGAAGATTTCCTTGATCTTTCTGGCAACCATTCCGGTACTTGGATTTATTCTGATCTGGCTGGCGCAGCATGTACATCCTTATTTTGAACGTGTATTTAATACGTATGACCGTTTGAATGAGGTGGTTCAGGAGAATCTGCACGGAGTCAGAGTCGTAAAATCCTTTATCCGTGAGGAGCATGAGGATCAGAAGTTTGGAAAAATTTCAAAAAAAATCTATGTGGATTTTGCAAAAGCAGAGAAAATGCTGGCATTTAACATGCCTGCAATGATGTGTGCCATCAATGTGGCTCTTCTGGCAGTTGCGTGGATCGGATCCAAAGCAATCATTGTTAGTGGAAATACACCGGGTATCGCCGGTGGTATGACAACCGGTGAGCTGATGAGTCTGTTTTCCTATGCAATTCAGATCCTGATGTGTCTGATGATGATTTCTATGGTATTTGTAATGGTTATCATCGCAAGATCTTCTGCAGAGCGTATCGTTGAGATTCTGACAGAGGAAAGTGATATTCAGAACAAAGAAAATCCGGTGACAGAAGTTTCAGACGGATCCATCGAGTTTGAAAATGTTGCATTTTCCTATGCGAAGAAAGCGGATAAACCGGTACTGGATAATATTAATCTGAAAATCAATTCCGGTGAGACGATTGGTATTATTGGTGGAACCGGTTCTTCCAAATCCAGTCTGGTACAGTTGATTCCGCGACTGTATGATGTTACTTCCGGTGAGGTCAAAGTCGGTGGTGTGGACGTGCGTAATTATGACCTTGAGACATTGCGTGATTCCGTAGCTATGGTACTTCAGAAAAATGTATTGTTCTCAGGTACTATTAAGGAGAATCTGCGATGGGGTAACGAGAAAGCAACGGATGAAGAACTGATCCATGTATGTAAACTGGCACAGGCTGATGATTTTGTACAGACATTCCCACATAAATATGATACGTACATCGAGCAGGGCGGAAATAACGTTTCCGGCGGACAGAAACAGCGTCTGTGTATTGCCCGTGCATTACTGAAGAAACCAAAGATCCTGATTCTGGATGATTCTACCAGCGCGGTAGATACCAAGACAGATGCGCTGATCCGTAAGGCTTTCCTGGAAGAGATTCCGGATACGACCAAGATCATCATTGCGCAGCGTGTTTCTTCCGTTCAGGATGCGGATCACATCATTGTTATGGATGATGGTAAGATCAGTGCTTACGGCACACATGAAGAATTATTGAAGAGCAGCGATATTTATCGTGAAGTATATGAATCACAGGTGAAAGGAGGAAGTGACGATGAGCAGTAATAATAAAAAACGGATGTCTGCGGCAAAAGATACAAAAGGAACCGTGAAGCGTCTCCTTGGATATTTGAGCGCATATAAACTCCGCTTCATTTTTGTAGTCATCTGTATTGCGATTTCTGCAGCAACGGTTGCTTACTCCGCTGTGTTTATCCAGGATCTGATCGATGATTATATTACCCCGTTACTGACACAGTCCCAGGTTGATTTTACCGGTCTGAAACAGTATCTGGTAAAAGTTGCAATAATCCTGTTTGCAGGTGCAGTAGCCGCTTACCTGTACAACCGCTTCATGGTTGTCATCGGGCAGGGAATTCTGAAAAAAATCCGTGATGAGATGTTTTCACACATGCAGAAGCTGCCGATCCGGTATTTTGATACTCATGCACATGGCGATATTATGAGTCATTATACCAACGATACCGATACCTTGCGTCAGATGATCTCACAGAGTATCCCGCAGCTGTTGAACTCTGTTATGACGATCGTGGTCGTATTTATTTCCATGCTGAGTATCAGTTTCTGGCTGACGCTGATCGTGGTTGCTTTTGTTTTTATCATTTTGAAAGTAATCGGTTCTGTGGCTGGCCGAAGCGGAAAATACTTTATCAAGCAGCAGGTTTCTCTGGGTGATGTAAACGGTTACGTCGAAGAGATGATCAACGGACAGAAGGTTGTCAAAGTATTCTGCCATGAGGAGCAGGCAAAAGAAGGATTTGATCTGAAAAACGGAGAACTCTGCGTCAATGCGACAAAGGCGAATTCTTATGCAAATATTCTGATGCCGATTCTGAACAATATCGGATTTATCCTTTACGTTGTTGTAGCAATCGTAGGTGGAGCTCTTGCTATCAGTGGTGTGACAAACATCAGCCTGACAGGTGTCAGCGTACTGACACTTGGTGCCATCGCATCTTTCCTGCAGTTATCAAGAAGCTTTGTAAACCCGATCAGTCAGGTTTCCCAGCAGTTAAATTTTGTTGTTATGGCCATTGCCGGTGCAGAGCGTATTTTTGAACTTCTGGATGAAGAAGTGGAAGAAGATGAGGGAACTATCACGCTGGTCCGTGCAAAAAAGGATGGCGATACACTGACCGAGTGTGCAGAGCGTACCGGTCACTGGGCATGGAAAGTGCCGCAGGCAGATGGAAGCGTTCAGCTGGTAGAGATGCGTGGTGATGTGAAATTCCATGATGTAGATTTTGGTTATGTCCCGGAGAAAACGGTTTTGCATGACATTACATTGTATGCAGAGCCGGGACAGAAAGTTGCTTTCGTAGGAGCAACCGGAGCCGGTAAGACGACCATTACAAACCTGATCAACCGTTTTTACGATATTCAGAAAGGTACGATCACTTATGACGGACTGGATATCGGACGAATCAAAAAAGCAGATCTGCGCCGTTCCCTGGGCGTGGTACTTCAGGAGGTCAACCTGTTTACCGGAACTGTAATGGAAAATATCCGTTACGGTAAACTGGATGCAACGGACGAAGAATGTATCGCAGCAGCAAAACTGGCAAATGCAGACGGATTTATCCGGATGCTGCCAAACGGTTATGACACGGTACTTTCCGGTGATGGAAGTGGTTTATCCCAGGGACAGAGACAGCTGATCTCCATTGCCCGTGCAGCCGTTGCAGATCCGCCGGTTATGATCCTGGATGAAGCAACTTCTTCTATCGATACGAGAACAGAAGCTATCGTACAGCGTGGTATGGATGCTCTGATGAAAGGCCGTACCGTATTCGTTATCGCCCACAGACTGTCTACCGTACAGAACTCTGATGTTATCATGGTTCTGGAGCAGGGACATATCATTGAGCGTGGCAGCCATGAGAAGCTGATTGAAGAAAAAGGAAAATATTATCAGTTGTATACCGGTGCGTTTGAGCTGGAGTAAAGCGCTTGCTTTGGCACCCAAATCATATTAACAGGAGAAATACAGAATGAGATATCCGGAATTTTTGAAAAAGAACGGTTGTATCGGTTTTGTAGCACCATCTTTTGGATGCAATATTGAACCGTATAAAACAGCTTTTGGACATGCGTTGGATAAATTTGAAAAAATGGGTTACCGCACGGAACTGGGACCGAACTGCTATGAGGGCTGTGGCATCGGCATCAGCAACACGCCGGAGAAATGCGGACAGGAACTGATGGAGTATTACTGCAATGATATCAGTGATGTGCTGATTTCCTGCGGTGGCGGGGAACTGATGTGTGAGGATCTGCCCTATGTGGATTTTGAAAAGATCCGCCAGGCAAAGCCGAAATGGTATCTTGGTTATTCGGACAATACAAATATGACATTTCTGCTGACGACACTCTGTGATGTGGCATCTGTCTATGGACCGTGTGCGGCAGCATTTGGCATGGAGCCATGGCATCCGGCGATTCAGGATGCATTTGACGTGCTGACCGGAGAAAAACTGACGATTAAAGGCTATGATCTCTACGAAAAAGAAGGATTAAAGGATGAGGAAAATCCGTTGGTACCTTATAATGTGACAGAGCCATGTATCCGTAAAAAAGTACCGGATACAGATATCAAAATGGAAGGCCGTCTGATCGGCGGCTGTCTCGATGTACTGACACTGCTTCTTGGTACAAAGTATGATAAGGTGCAGGAGTTTACCGAGTGCTACAAAGAGGACGGAATCATCTGGTTTATCGAAGCCTGTGATCTGAATGTCATGGGAATCCGCAGAGCATTATGGCAGATGGAGCAGGCCGGATGGTTTGGGTATGTCAAAGGATTTCTGATCGGCCGCCCGTATTGTAACGGAGAGGAATTTTTAGGGTTGGATCAGTATGAGGCTGTGACAGGAATTCTTGGAAAATATAATGTCCCGATCATTATGGATCTGGATATCGGTCATATTCCACCGGCGATGCCGCTGATCTGCGGAAGCTACGCAAAGGTGACCTCTGTGGGGAATGATGTGGAAGTGGATATGATGTTGAAGTAGAAAACGTTATCCGTTCCGGAGTAAATCCGGGACGGATAAATTTTTTAAAATGAAATATTTTTATAATGATTAAAGCGGCGGTGAATGAATGAAAATGAACATTGACCGCCGTTTTAAAATGTTTTATAATGATTAAAGTGGCGGTGAATAAATAAAAACAAGCATTGACCGCCACTTTGGGAGGCATATATGATTGGAAGAAAGCAGGAAGTCAAAGAATTAAATCGATTATATAATCGAAATAAGGCGGAACTAGTTGCTATTTACGGGAGACGACGAGTAGGAAAGACATATCTCGTAGATGAGACCTTTGAGGGAAAAATTACATTTCGTCATGCTGGTCTTTCTCCGGCAGATGAAAATTCAAAAGGTCTGCTAAGATTACAATTGGATCATTTTTATAATTCGTTAGATGTTCAGGGAATGGAAAAATGCGAAAAACCTAAAAATTGGTTAGATGCTTTTGTGTTGTTGGAAAAATTTTTGCAAAATAGGGATGACGGAAGCAGACAGGTGATATTTCTCGACGAATTGCCGTGGTTGGATACACCAAGATCTGGATTTATACGAGCATTTGAAGCATTTTGGAATACTTGGGGATGTCATCGTAAAAATTTAATGGTAATTGTATGTGGGAGTGCAAATTCTTGGATACAGGATAAACTGTTAAATAATCATGGGGGGCTATATAATCGTGTTACTTATGAGATAAAATTATCACCTTTTAATTTAAAAGAATGTGAAGAATTATATAAAAGTAATAATGTAAATATGTCTCGATATGATATTACACAAAGTTATATGATATTTGGCGGGATACCGTATTATATGGGGTATGTGAATCCGGAAATGAGTTTGGCACAGAATGTAGATAAATTATTTTTTGGAAAAAATGCTGTTTTAAGAGATGAATATAATCGACTGTTTGCATCTGTGTTTATAAATCCGGATATGGTTAAGAATATTGTGCAATTATTATATACGCGAAATGCAGGATTCACTAGAAAAGAAATTGTTGAAAAACTTGGAATAACTGATGGCGGAAGATTATCCAGTAATTTAAATGCATTAATATCCAGTGATTTTATTATGAAGTATGTTCCGTTTGGGTATGGAAAGCGGGAAGAACACTATAAACTTGTGGATCCATTTTGCATTTTTTATTTGCATTTTATCTGGAAGCAAAAGAAAATAAGTGAAAAATTTTGGCAGCAAAATACTACATCTGCACCTGTTTCTATATGGAGAGGTTTTGCATTTGAAAATGTTTGCTTCAATCATATAGAACAGATTAAGCGATCTCTGGGAATATCTGGAGTGATTACAGAGACAAGTGCATGGTCAAAAAAAGAAGATGATACGGAAGGAACTCAAATAGATCTGTTGATCTGTAGAAACGATAATGTTATCAATATGTGTGAAATAAAGTATTACAATGGAGAATTCAGAGTGACCAAAAGTTATTATGAAAAAATTTTAAGACGACAAACCATATTGACTGAAAAGATCTCGCCTAAATTTGCAATTCACAGTACATTGATAACGACTTTTGGTCTGAATAATAATGAATATAGCAGTGCATTTTCAAATGTAATTGTTATGGATGATTTGTTTGACAATGTTTAATTGGGCTGTCGCCCAACATGTCTAAAATAAGCCATGCACCATTCGGAATCCGCTGACGCT
>NZ_KI271092.1:53370-94267 GCF_000469345.1 Eubacterium ramulus ATCC 29099 | reverse complement strand
GCTGACGCTACTTCCTCATGGACGGCTGTCGCTATTGAGGCTGCGCCGAGCCATTCATAGCCCTTGCGGGCTATTTCATGGAGGGCTGTCGCCCAACACGTCTAAAAAGAAAAGCAAGCCGAGGAGTGAATAAATTCCCTTGCCGCTAATATACGTATACAAGCCATGCACCATTCGGAATCCGCTGACGCTACTTCCTCATGGACGGCTGTCGCCGTATAATAAAAAAGAAGATATCACATCTTGGTGAGCAAGCTCCCCCGATGTGATATCTCCTTTTCTATTGCATGGCTTGTAGCTTAGCCAAAGTATCTCTTAAGCAGTCCTTCGAATGCTTTTCCGTGTCTTGCTTCGTCTCTTGCCATCTCATGAACGGTATCATGGATTGCATCTAAGTTTGCAGCTTTTGCACGTTTTGCAAGGTCAAATTTTCCTTCTGTTGCGCCATGCTCAGCATCTACACGCATTTCAAGGTTTTTCTTTGTGCTGTCTGTTACAACTTCACCAAGTAATTCTGCGAATTTTGCAGCATGCTCAGCTTCTTCGTAAGCTGCTTTCTCCCAGTATAATCCGATTTCCGGATATCCTTCTCTGTGAGCAACTCTTGCCATTGCCAGATACATACCAACTTCAGAGCACTCGCCTTCGAAGTTTGCTCTTAAGTCTGCAAGGATATCTTCGCTAACGCCCTGTGCAACACCTACTACATGCTCAGCAGCCCATACTTTCTCGCCAGTCTGCTCTTTGAATTTCTCAGCAGGAGCTTTACAGATTGGACAGACTTCCGGAGCTTTCTCGCCTTCATAAACATAACCACATACTGTACATACAAATTTTTTCATAATAATTCATTTCCTTTCTTTTGAAATAAGTTTAAATATCATTTTTATTAAAATCAGTCGTTTTCGGCTGGTTTATTCATTTATTGTTGTTCTTTTTTCAGACATTCCGGGCAAATGCCATAGAATAAAATGGAATGTCCTTTGATTAATCCGTCAAATGTCTGGGCGGCGATCTCATCTACATGATCAATACTGTTCATTTGTAAATCTATCATGCTGCCGCATTCATCACACAGAAAATGGTTGTGAGGTTCCGGTCGGCCGTCGAAGCGGTCCGGGCCGTTTCCGGTAGGTATTTTCTGAATATTACCTAATTCGGCAAGCAACGACAGATTGCGGTAAACAGTTGCCAGGCTGATCTTTGGATAGTCTTCCCGCAGATTCAGGTAAACGGTTTCTGCGGTGGGATGATCGTATCTGGTAGCCAGAAATTGTTCAATGGCATCTCGTTGTTTGCTGTGTTTTAACATCTATCTCCTTTTCGAAAATGATAATGATTATTGTTGTTGAAATTAATATAGCATGTGACATCCTGTTTGTCAACAGAATTATCAGAAATTTTCGAAAAAAATTGCAATGATTCAGTGCACCGGATAAGAATAAGCGGGTTATTTCTGAATAATTGAAAAGGAAGTTCATACATTATAGAAAGAGTGTGTTATATGAGGAGTGAACGTATGCCCGGATATCAGAGGTTTGTTACATACATGTTTCGGTACAAAGATGAGAAAAAGCAGGAGAATTGCGGATTTGCCAAAATAGAGATCAGGCAGGGTCACTGCCGGGTGCAGATTCAGATTACGGGAATGAAGGGGAGCGAAGCGGAAGTTTATTTCCTGTCTAAGGATGCGTATGTTCCGGTGGGCATTTATCTGGGAAAATTGCGGATTCAGGAGGGAATTGCCCGCCAGTTTTTCCTGTGCGATGCGGATCATGTCGGGGAGACGGCACATTCCATGCAGGAAATGCGAGGTCTCTATATCTGTCAGCAGGAAGAGCCGGACAGATTCGTTGCCAGTCAGTGGGATGATGTCGGAACGGTGTGGCGGAATTTGAAATTGCAGAAAGGAACAGAGTCAGAAGCAGAAAACCGTGCGGAAAAAGAACCGGTAGAAAATGATGTGGAAAATGAAGAAATGATAAATCAGATTGATCCGATTGGCGGACAGAAGGAAGCTGATACAGAAGAAGAGGGACAAGGAGACTCCGGGGAACCTGCGCAGGAACAGAAAAATCAGTTAACCGGGGAACTTCATGCAACCCAGACGGCAGAGGCGATATCCATACCGGCAGAAAACCGAGATGCGTTATATCAGAAAAATCAACCGTTTCCGCGGACACAGGAGAAGAACCTCTGTCCGGCGGTCGGTGCCTGGGAAAAGCAGTGGGAATGTTTCTGTGCAGCACATCCGTTATGTTGTCCTTTTGATGAGGACGGGAATGTGTATGCCGTGAAGCTGCAGATGCAGGATTTTAAAATTTTGCCAAAGGAATATCAGTATCTGGCAAATAACAGCTTTCTGCTGCATGGCTATTTTAACTATAAAATGGTGCTGTTCGGATATATGGAGGCGGAGCAGCGGCAGTGGTTTCTTGGGGTTCCGGGCGTGTTTTCCAATCAGGAACAACTGATGGCAGGGATTTTCGGATTTCCGGAATTCCGGACAAAACAGATGACCAGGCAGAAGACGGGAGAGTTTGGTTACTGGTATCGATTTATCGAGATTTAGCAAAGAAAGTCAGACCACCTGTTTCTACTACGTAAAATAGTAAGAAGCAGGAAGTAGGAGTCTGTTTTTGACTGAGATAAAAAGATCCCCTGTTTTACCCGGTGCTGACAGAAGCAGGGGATAAAAAATCATTGTGTTAAATTTGATGAATAATGTACCTATGCCGGTATTTAGAAGGCACGTCTGATTTTTACAGTATGGTAACCGCTGATATTTAAGGAGCGGTAGGAAACACCGATGCCCGGCCAGGAATCATAGATGCATCCGTTTCCGGCATAAATAGCAATGTGGCACACGCTGCTTTTACCATTTTTGGCATAAAATACAAGATCGCCCGGTTGCAGATCGTAAGATGCAACTTCAATGCCGAGTCTGTTATCGGCAGCAAGGTTTGCGGATGTATATTCGTAGATGGCAAGGGCATGATCTACAATGTTGGAAGCCGGGTTGATACCTGCTGCGTACAGACACTGGTAGATCAGACCGGAGCAATCTACATAGGTTCCCGGTGTTCCGGAACAGCCGACTTTGTATTTTGTGCCGGCAGATGCATATTCGGCAGCAGTCTGGAGCATCGCATTGATGCGGTACTCACGGGTGGCACCGTTGAATACTTTGATCGGTGTGCGGTAAGTGCCGAGGTTGTACCAGTCATATTCGGAGTACCCCATTGCTTTCCATGTGGTGATGTCTACAATTCCGGTGACACCAAGCCCATGTGTACGCTGGAATGTCTTTACAGCAGATGCGGTGGAAGAAGTATAGCGCTCGCTGCTGTTTCCACATACGGCCTGATTTACTTTGATAACTTTCAGTCCGATATTTGCGGTGGACAGGTTGTAACCGCCGTCCGGCAGAATGATGGATGTCTGTGGCAGGTAGAAGTTGCAGCCGATGACTCTGCCGTTGGAAACATTGTAAGTGCGGATGCCATCCACATAGTTTCCGGTAATAGAAAAATCAAGAAATCCGTTCTGGATATACCACCATCCGTTTTCATTTTCAGCAACACCGGTAAAGCCAAAGTCAACTTTTCCGCCGTTCAGGTAGAACCATCCATGCTCGTTGGATGCAATGCTGTTAAAACTGAAGTCAATCTGACCATTTTTCACACGCCACCAGCCATATTCATTTGGTGCAATTCCTGTGTAATCAAAGTCAACTTTTCCGCCGGTGATCTTCCACCAGGTATCAAAGTAACACATCAGTCCATTATAGGAAAAATCAATCTGACCGTTACGGACATACCACCAGCCAACTTCATTGTTTGCAAGACCGGTAAAACCAAAATCTACTTTGCTGTCGCGGACGTACCACCATCCATATTCATTTTGAGCAAGACCGGTAGCATTGAAATACAGACCGCCGTTTTCGATATACCACCATCCGTACTCGTTTTCTGCGAGGCCGGTGTATTCGAAATCAATCCGTCCGCCGCGCAGATACCACCAACCATATTCACTGTCTACAAGACCGTTGCAGGAAAAATCAACTTTTCCGTCAACGATACGCCACCATCCGGCACCGTTTTCTGCAAGACCGGTGTAGTCTTTTTGAAATTTGCCGTCCACGATATAAAGCCAGCCATTTTCTGTGTCATACAGACCGTTGCATGGCTCAGCCAGTTCGCCGTCTTTGTAAATGTTCCAGGTATCGGTATCTTCATCATAGCAGACACCGTTTTTTACCGTGGTATCCGGTTTTTCCGGATTGGATGGCTCTGTCGGATCTGTTGGTTCAGATGGATCTGTTGGCTCTGTCGGCTCAGATGGCTTCGTTGGATTCGTTGTATCGGTCGGGTCTTCAGACCTTATCGGAGCAGTTTGAACCGCCTGTTCCGGGAAAATAGTTGTATCAGTGGAATCTGTGCTGTTCTGATTTGCGGAATTGCTTTCGGAATCTGTGGCTGTGCCATTCTTCTTAGAGGAGCTGGTCTGCGTGTCAGAAGTGGAATTTGCTGACATGGAAATACCGGTGCCAGTCTGTGCTGCTGACACCGGAGATGTAATTCCTGTTAAAGCAAGTCCGGCAGCCAAACATAATGCTGCAAGTTGCTGTTTTTTCATGAATGTTACTCTCCTTTGTGTATGATTAAACGATATGCTATTCATTTTATCACAAAATGCGGGCAACAGTAAATTATTAATGAAATTTAAGAAAGTATTCTAATAAGCTGTCTTAGAAAAATACGACCTGTCCGTTTACATAGTAGTGAATGTCTAGTGACCCGACAGGATTCTTCCTTTTCGTATTAAATATAAAAAATTAAATTATGCCAAAATCAGTTCCGTCAGGCACACTAGAAAATGCAGCCATCATAGTGTTTCAGCATATTCTGATCCGGCCGTTCCAGAAGGCTTGTGCATACGAAATCTTTCATCGGCTCTACGAATGGGAAAGTATCGCGTGTTGCCCAGGATGGAACCGTCCATGCCGGTGGATTGTTGATAAATGCATTTGTCCATGCAGAGTTGTTCTCAAACCAGAGTTCGCAGACACGATCCCAGCGATGGAAGAAGATATTGTCCTCGCTGACATCTACGAATTCCGGAGTACCGTCGCCTTCCGGAAGCGGAATCGGAGAATACTGTTTGTCATATGCTTTGTGTGAAAAGAAACGAAGCAGTCCCGGCAATTTGCATGCCTCCGGTGCAAAATGATTTAAGAACCAGTCTTCGCCCTCTTCGCGGGAAACGCCCTTTGGATAGGACATCATGTATACAAAACGGATGAATGTTTTTCCGGCGTGATTCATTGTCTGACCAAAGAAATCCTCTGTCGGCTCAGCCGGAATATTTGCAATTGCAACTGTCATAGCGTTTTCTACCGGTTCCGGTGTCATACCAAGAAGTCCGCGCAGGCTTCTTCTGCCTTCTACGTCAAGTCCGAGATTCTCATGTACACGGTAATTGAAGAATCCCATGGTTTCCATGCCTTTTGCCGGCGGCATTACACGGTACATAACGTAACGCGTCAGCCATGGCTCCTGAGCCATTACTTCCGGACAATGATGGTGTACGAACCAGCGTTCCATTGCCGGAATGTTGTCGATGTCGTTAATGTGGTGGATGATCAGTGTTTTGTTCATTACTGCCATTAGAAATACCTCCATAAATGATATTTTTACTCTGCAAAAATCCAGTTATAACGGAAGACCAGCTCAAGTCGAACATATGTGGGACCGGGTGTGTGATTCGGCTCAGTGCAGACTTGACATATTCTTCATAGAAAATGGGAGTTTCTTGCAGAAGCTGTCTGTTTTTGATAAAATAATTGTAAACCTTGCCCTAAGGGCAGAGTCAAGGAAAAAGAAAATGTATACAAAAATTATGATGTAGAATTGTGGGAGTACGAGGTACGGAACAATTCGTATGGTATCTTTTGAACACAACATCAAATTATATAAAAATGTGGAGGTATACATGGATGGATATATGACGATCGGGGAAGTGGCGAAGGTAAAACAGATTTCCATAAAGGCCCTGCGTTATTATGAGAAAATCGGAATTCTGAAACCGGCCTATTGTGATCCGGATACGGGGTATCGCTATTATAAAAATGAGCAGATGCTGGCCATTGACATGATTAAATTTTTACAGATTCTGGATATCCCACTGAAAAACTGGAATCAGTATGTGGAACCGACAGGCGAGTTTGACCTGAAGGGGTTACTGCGGGATGGACAGATCCGTGCCTATGAAAAAATCGGCGAATTGCAGAGCTGCCTGAAACGGCTGCAGCTGGCAGAACGGGGTATTCAGGATACGGAAAAATACCGGGATTGCGATGGATTTTACAGGAGAGAGATACCGGAACGGAATATTTTAAGAAGAGAAATCAAAGAAGGTCTGTCTTCTGTGGAATTTCACAAAAAGCTGAGTGAACTGTTTGAACTGGCACAGAAGCATCAGCTGTCGGCAAATTATCCGTCCGGAATGATGCTGGATGTGGAAGATGGGACGTTTACTTATTTTGTATATGTGGAAGTGTATGAAAACTGCGAGGAACTGGCGGAGTATAAGTGCATACCCGCAGGAACTTATGAGTGTCTGCGTTGTCCGCCGAAAAGTATTATGAGGGCGGCAGAATTGTATCCGGAGTATTTTGCGAAACATGCGAAGTTTACGGTTGTGGAATCAGACTGTATCACATCGCCGGTTTATTTTCAGGAATATCCGGTAGAATTGCAATTGACTAACTTGCATTAAAACAAGTACAATATGTCTACTGAGATGAAAAATGCAGACGGAGTGATTCTATCTATCTGAATGCGAAATAACATGTTAACATTGTAGTTAAAGTGTAATAAGTATAATAAAGAAAACTCTGACGGCAAGGAAAATCCGAGCTGGAATAGTTGGTTGATACAGGTAAAATTATAAAATATAACGTTTTTGCTGAATGGCAGGTTGATGATATCTGTTATAATGTGATATTTATTTTTGCAGAAACATATATTTTTTATTCAGGTTAGTCGTTCTGATCAGATAGAAGTAAGACCTGATATGATTGGATTTACAAAACCATTTTTCCGACGGATTGCCGGGGAAATGGTTTTTTTAGGTTCAGGAGGAGATTATGTTAAAGGTAGCGATTTACGGAAAGGGCGGCATCGGAAAGTCTACAGTGACTTCCAATCTGGCAGCCGCTTTTGCAAATATGGGAAAACGTGTCATTCAGATCGGCTGTGATCCGAAAGCGGATTCCACCATTAATTTACTGGGAGGAGAACCGCTTCGCCCGGTGATGAATTTTATGAGGGAAGAGGACGAGGAGCCGGATGAGCTGGCGCAGATTTCAAAGGAAGGCTACGGCGGGATCCTCTGTATCGAGACCGGTGGACCGACACCGGGACTTGGCTGTGCAGGCCGCGGTATCATTGCGACATTCCAGCTTCTGGAAGACATGGATCTGTTTGCGCATTACAAGCCGGATGTGGTGTTGTATGATGTGCTGGGTGACGTGGTCTGTGGCGGTTTTGCAGCACCGATCCGAGAGGGGTATGCAGAGAAAGTTCTGATCGTTACGTCCGGAGAAAAGATGGCGCTGTATGCGGCAAACAATATTTCCAGTGCGGTGCGCAATTTTGAAGACCGCAGTTATGCCCGGGTGTTTGGCATCGTGCTGAATCACCGGAATGTTGAAAATGAGATGGAAAAAGTGCAGGCATTTTCTGAAAAAATCGGTGTGCCGATTGTGGGCGAAGTGCCGCGAAGCGATGAAATTATCCGCTGGGAAGATCAGGGAAAAACAGTGATCGAAGGAAATCCGGATTCTGAGATCAGCAAATGTTTCTTTGATCTGGCGGAATTATTACTAAAAGAAGAGGAAAATGCATAAGGCAGCAAGTATTCTGACTTATGGAAAGAAGAGGAAAATATATGAGACAGGAAGCATATTTTTGTACGATAGAAGAACTGAACAGCCTTGGAAAAGAGAATATTCCGCAGCAGCTCATTTCTCATACGCATCTGATCTACAGTTCCCCGGCAACGCTGGCATTCAACTCCCCGGGAGCGGAAGGATTTGGCGTTAAACGTGCAGGTCTGGCGGTTCCGGGTTCTATTATGCTGATCGTGGCTCCGGGATGCTGCGGCCGAAATACATCGGTTCTGAGTTCTATGCGGGCGTACCATGACCGTTTTTATTATCTGCTGATGGATGAGACGGATATCGTAACCGGTCGTCATTTGAAAAAAATCCCAAAAGCGGTAGCGGAGATTTGTGAGGGACTGGAGAAAAAGCCATCCGTTGTGATGATCTGTATCACCTGTGTGGATGCGCTGCTGGGAACGGATATGGAGCGTGTCTGCCGCAAGGCGGAGGAAGTTGCGGGACTTCCGGTAAAACCATGTTATATGTATGCATTAACGAGAGAGGGACGCAAGCCGCCGATGGTGCATGTGCGACAGTCGATTTATTCTTTGCTGGAGCCAAAGAAGAAAAAAGGAAATGTGGTGAATTTATTAGGATATTTTTCCCCATTGGTGGATGACTGTGAATTATATGATCTGCTTCATGATGCCGGTGTGAAAACGATCCATGAAATTTCAAGATGTAAGGATTATGCGGAATATCAGACCATGTCTGAGGCAAATTTTAATCTGGTGCTTCATCCGGAGGCAAGGTTTGTGGCAGAGGACTTTCACGACAGACTGAAAATCCCGTACATCGAACTGCGCAGACTGTATCAGATTGATAAGATTGCCAGTCAGTATCGTGCTTTTGGTGCAGCTCTGGGAGTAACATTTGATGACGAAAAACCACGGAGAGCAGCGGAAAATGCGGTCGCAAAATTTAAGGAAAAACATCCGGAGGCATCCTTTGCCGTGGGTGAGTGGATGAACGGAGATTCGTTTGAACTGGCACTCGCATTGGTGCGTTACGGTTTCCGGGTGCCGGAGATATATGGTACGTTATCCGGTGAAAATTTTATCTATGTGAAACAACTGGCAGCATTGAGTCCGGAGACGAAAGTGTTTTCCAATCTGGAACCGACGATGCTGTATTACGACGGAACAGATTCCGGGGTAACTCTGACCATCGGAAAAGATGCCGGTTATTATCATAAAAACTGTCCAAACGTGCTCTGGAACGGGGAACGGCAGCCGTACGGCTACGCCGGCGTGCGCAGACTGTTTGAGGCACTGGCGGAGGTATAGAGCAATGAGAGGACTGAGAAAATATCTGACACCTTTTGCACCGGATCAGTCCGGCGCAGTATCTGTATTATATGAATTTGGCGGGATCATCGTCATCTGTGATGCCGGTGGCTGTACCGGAAACATCTGTGGATTTGATGAGCCGCGCTGGTTTGAGAGCAAAAGTGCACTGTTCAGTGCGGGTCTTCGCGATATGGATGCGATCCTCGGACGGGATGACCGTCTGGTGGCAAAACTTGCAGATGCAGTGACAAAACTGGATGCAAAGTTTGCAGCGATCATCGGAACACCGGTTCCGGCCGTTATCGGGACGGATTATCATGCCTTAAAGCGTATGACGGAGAAAAAAGTGGATCTGCCGATTCTGACGGTGGACACCGATGGCATGGAATTATATGACAAAGGCGAAGAAAAAGCATGGCAGGAGCTGTTCCGGGTGTTTGCCGGTGAAAAAGAAGATGTGATTCCGGGAAATATCGGAATTCTGGGCATGACACCGCAGGATATCAGTGATCTGCGCGCGGCTGACCGTATCCGGGAGCATTTTGCAGCAGAAGGGAAAACTGCTATTTGCTATGGTATGGGAAACGGATTGGACGATGTGAAATCTGTTTCCAATGTGGAAAAACACATCGTGGTGGCACCGGCGGCACTGGAAGCGGCGAAATATCTGGAGCGGACTTACGGAACTCCGTATGAGATCGGTTATCCGCTGGTGGACGAACTGGTTTCTGATCTGGATTACAACGGTAAAAAAGTGCTGGTTGTACAGCAGCAGGTGATGGGAACCGCCATCCGGGAAGAAATTTTGAAACAGGCGCCGGATGCACAAGTGACGGTGGCAAGCTGGTTTATGATGAAACCGGAGCTGAGACAGGAGGGCGATCTGCATTTACGGGATGAGGATGATTATGTCGAACTGGTGGAAAAGGGCGGTTTTGACGTGATCTATGCGGATCACTGCATGGAACGGATGACACCGAAGTTTGCGGAAATCTTTGTAGATACGGTGCATTTTGCAGTGTCAGGGCGTCTGGCGTAACAAAATGCTGTGTATCAGGGATATGTGAGGAAAGCAAATTAGGAGAAGAAGAGAGATATGAGCGAGATTACGAAGCGGATCCGGGTGTATGGTATCGTTCAGGGCGTTGGTTTCCGCCCGACGGTGAGCCGCCATGCCACAGCAAACGGGATTCGTGGAAATGTCTGTAATAAAGGGCCGTATGTGGAGATTTATGCACAGGGAGCGGTAGAACAGGTGGATGGTTTCTTGAAAGATCTGGAGGAACGTCCACCGAAACGTGCGGCGATTTTAAAAATAAATATGGAAGAGGTTCCGGCA
Organism: Eubacterium ramulus ATCC 29099; assembly: GCF_000469345.1. Taxonomy (GTDB): domain Bacteria; phylum Bacillota; class Clostridia; order Lachnospirales; family Lachnospiraceae; genus Eubacterium_I; species Eubacterium_I ramulus. Next base: position 83,691 of record NZ_KI271092.1, on the reverse strand, counting down.
GAGGAGGCACCGCAGTTTTCGGATTTTGACATTATAGAAAGCGAAAAAACAAAGGGGGAGATCTTTGTTTCGCCGGATATTGCGATCTGTGATGAGTGTAAAGAGGAACTGTATGATCCGAAGAACCGGCGGTATCTGCATCCGTTTATCAACTGTACCTGCTGCGGTCCCCGGCTGACCATACTGGATGCGCTGCCCTATGACCGGGAGCGCACCAGCATGAAAGAATTTCCTATGTGTCCGGATTGTGCGAAAGAATATTATGATCCGGAGACGCGGCGGTATGATGCACAGCCGGTGTGTTGCAACGATTGCGGACCGGAAGTGTATCTGATCGGCAGAAGCGAACGGGGCAGGGATGCCATTACTTATACACGGCAGGTGATCCACGACGGCGGAATTGTGGCGATCAAAGGAATCGGCGGTTTTCATTTGTGCTGTGATGCGACAAACGAAGAAGCAGTCAGCCGTCTGCGCACATTAAAATGCCGTCCGGCGAAACCTTTTGCAATCATGGCAAAGGATGAAACGGTGGTAAAACGGGAATGCATCGTGACACCGGAGCAGGAAGCGATCCTGACCGGTCATCAGAAACCAATTTTACTATTGGACAGACGATCAAAGGAACATAGAAAAGAAAGCCAACCACAGTCGGAAAATATATCTGAAACACGGCTGGCACCTTCTGTGGCACCTGGAAATCCAAAAGTCGGTGTGATGCTTCCGTATGCACCGGTGCAGCTGCTGATTTTTCAGTATGATGATGGGATCGAAATGCCGGATCTGCTGGTAATGACAAGCGGAAATACATCAGGAGCGCCAATCTGCCGTGATGATGAGGAAGCGGTTGCCGAATTGTCTCATTTATGTGATGCTATTTTATCACATGATCGGAAAATCCGGATCCGTGCAGACGACACGGTCATGGATTTTTATAAAAATGAGCCGTATATGATCCGGCGTTCCAGAGGTTATGCACCACTGCCTTTTATGACATCTGTGGACTGGAAAGGGCAGGTGCTTGCTGTGGGCGGTGAATTGAAAAATACATTCTGCATCGGCGTGGACAGCCGGTTTTATCCGTCTCCGTATGTGGGGGATCTGGAAGATCTGCGGACAGTAAAAGCTTTGCAGGAGACAATTCATCGGTTCCGGACGTTACTGGAAGTGGAACCGCAGGTGGTGGTCTGTGATCTGCATCCGAAATACAATTCCACGGTTGTCGCGGAAAAACTTGGTTATCCGATGCTTCAGGTGCAGCATCATTATGCACATGTTTTATCCTGTATGACAGAAAATGACTGTCAGGAACCGGTGATTGGTGTTTCCTTTGACGGAACCGGATACGGTACGGACGGTACGATCTGGGGCGGAGAGATTCTGCTGGCGGATTATCAGGATTTTACAAGATTTGGCAGCATTACCCCATTTTTACAGATCGGCGGAGACGCCTCTGCAAAAGAGGGATGGCGTATTGCCGTATCCATGATCTACGGATATACCAAAGACCGGGAAAAAGCGTGGGAGATCATTGAGAAACTGGGACTATGCAGTGAACAGGAAAGCAAGGTGCAGTTTACAATGGCAGACCGTAAGATCAATGCAGTGATGTCCACCAGTGCAGGCCGGCTTTTCGATGCAGTCAGTGCGATCCTCGGAATCCGGCGGCAGTCGAGTTTTGAAGGTGAGGCATCCACAGCACTGCAGTTTGCGGCAGAAGCCTTTGAGCAGAAACAAACATCTGATTTAAGTGAAAGGCATAATATACGTCAGGAGTTAATATTTGAATCAGAGGAACATTGCATTTTGAATACAGAAGCACTGGTGCAGCAGATCGTGGAAGCAAAACTGCAAGGCGCTGACAGCGGAGCATTGGCTTATCTGTTTCACCGGACGCTGGCGGAACAGATCGTGGCTGCCTGCAAGGCGGCACGTGAGCATTCAGGCAGAGCGAAAGTGGCTTTGAGTGGCGGTGTATTTCAGAACCGATTACTTCTGCGTCTGACAGAAGAAGGTCTGGAGCAGGAAGGTTTTGAAGTGCTGCGGCATCATATGATTCCGCCAAACGACGGTGGAATTGCCATTGGACAGGCGGCTTATGGATTGTATTATTTACAGAATGTGAAAAAAGAGATTTAACATTTGACATAAATTAAGCGAAATGATAGTATAAATTTGAAAGAAAAAGGTGCTACCGATAGACGGTTAGTCACAAAATATACTATTACAAAAAGTAATCGCTTAGTTTTGCAGACTGTGGGCGGTTACTTTTTTGTTTGATTTATATATGCAATCAATATCATTACGATAATATTTAATATCATCATAATAAGGGAAAGCAGTTCGAAATCACTCATAAAGAAAACCCTCTTTCATTAAATTTCCTGATAACAGGATTTCTATGTAATCAGAGAGGTGCTGAGTGCCGGTGGCACTCGTTTAGCACCGACCGGAACGGAGTGTAGAATCAGTCCCTCTGTTGAAGGACTAACCGCCTACCGTTTAAGGTAGCACCCAAAGATATTATAGCAAACGTGTGTTCTGCGCGCAATAACAAATAACTGCATTTTCAGGAGGGAAAAGAAATGTGTGTAGGTTTATCAGCAAAGGTAGTAAAAATCAGTAACGGCACAGCTGTCATTGATGCAGGCGGAGCAAAAAGAGAAGTTTCTTCCCAGCTTCTGGAAGATCTGGAGCCGGGAGATTACGTCATGGTTCATGCCGGTGTGGCAATTGCAAAGATTACCGATGAAGATGACAGCGAGACAGATCAGCTTATGGAGGAATTTTTGTAATGGGAGAGACAAACGGCGATAATAAAAAGAAAACGGCCCGGGAAATCATTGAGAACTATAACGGTCCGAAGGTGCGGATCATGGAAGTGTGCGGTACGCATACCCATGAGATTTTTCGTCTGGGAATCCGCAAATTGCTGCCGGAACAGGTGGAGTTGATCTCCGGTCCGGGATGTCCGGTCTGCGTGACGCCGGTCAGCTTTATCGATGAAGCGATTTATCTGGCATTGGAAAAAGGAGTGACGATCTGTACGTTTGGTGATCTGGTGCGCGTGCCGGGTACAAAGATGAGCCTTGCGGGAGCCAGAGAACAGGGAGGAAAGATCCACATCGTTTATTCTCCGGCAGATGCTGAAAAATATGCGAAAGAACATCCAAAGGAGCAGGTAACCTTTCTGTCGGTGGGATTTGAGACAACGACACCGGCCGGTTGTCTGTCCGTAAAATCTGCAAAAGAGGACGGCCTGGATAATTATTCCCTGCTGGTTGCGAACAAAACCATGCCGCAGGCTTATGAGGCATTAAAGGGCAGTGCGGATGTGTTTTTGTATCCGGGTCATGTCAACGCCATCACCGGAACACGTTTGTGCGAGGCACTGACCGAAGAAGGTGTCAGCGGTGTTGTGGCAGGATTTACCGCAAAAGAACTGATGACAGCGCTGGCAGTTTCCCTGGTGAAGTTTCAGGAGGGCAAACCATTTTTTGTAAACTGTTATCCGCGTGTGGTGACACAGGACGGAAGCAGAGAAGCACAGGTGCTGGTGGATGAAATGATGGAAGCCTGCGATTCTGAATGGCGCGGTCTGGGCGTGATTCCGGCATCCGGCATGAAATTGAGACCGGAGTGGCAGGAGTTTGATGCCCGCATCAAATATCAGATGCCAAAGATAGAAGGCAGACCAAATCCGGCCTGTCGCTGCGGAGATGTGCTTCAGGGAAAATGCAAACCGTCCGACTGCAAAGTGTTCGGCAAAGGCTGTACACCGCAGCATCCAATTGGGGCATGCATGGTATCCGGGGAGGGAGCCTGCTCCGCATACTATCAGTATTCATGAATCGTTACCATAAATTTAAATGAAACAGAAAGAAGGAAAACATAATGGAAAATAAAACAGTCACAATGGCACATGGTGCCGGAGGAAAACAGACATCCGAATTAATTGACCAGGTGTTTAAGGCACATTTTGCAAATTCCGATCTGACAGCAGATGATGCGGCAGTGCTGGTTCCGCCGGCAGGAAGAATGGCTGTATCTACCGATGGATTTATCGTATCGCCAGCATTTTTCCCGGGTGGAAATATCGGAAAACTGTCTATCTGCGGTACGGTCAATGACCTTGCATGCATGGGAGCAAAACCATTGTACCTGACCTGCGCCTTTGTCATCGAAGAAGGATTTCCGATGGAAAAACTGGAAGAAATTGCCGCTGCAATGGAAAAAACGGCAAAAGAAGCCGGTGTACATATCGTGTCCGGTGATACAAAAGTGGCCGGAAAAGGTCAGGTAGACGGAGTATTCATCACCACCACCGGAATGGGTGAGATTCAGGAAGGGGTCACTGTCGGCGGTGAACTGGCAAAACCGGGAGATGCCATTATCGTGACCGGTGATATCGGCCGCCACGGCTGCACGATCCTTCTGGAAAGAGAAGATTTCGGTATTGATGCAAATGTAACCAGTGACTGTGCACCATTATGGGGAACCGTAAAAGCAGTCATGGACACGACACACAATCTGCATGTGATCCGTGACGCCACAAGAGGCGGTGTCGGAACGGTTTTATATGAGATCGCCGGACAGAGTAATGTAGGTATCCGTCTGAATGCAGCAGCCGTTCCGGTGCAGCCGGAAGTAAAAGGCGTCTGCGGTATGCTGGGACTGGAGCCGCTGTACCTTGCCTGTGAGGGCCGACTGGTCATTATGGCACCGAAGGAAGAGGCAGATGCCATCGTGGAAACACTGCATAAATGTCCGTATTCCGCAGATGCAGCCATCATTGGTGAAGTCATTGCAGAAGAACCGGGCAGAGTCGTAATGGAAACAGAGATCGGTACGCAGGCATTGCTCCCGCAGCCAGGCGGTGAACTGCTCCCGCGTATTTGCTAGAAAAGGAGGACACCGGACATGGATACCAGAGTGGCGGTTATTTCAATTATTGTGGAACAGGAAGACGCCATCGAAGAACTGAATACCCTGCTTCACGAGGCACGACAGTACATTGTCGGCAGGATGGGCATTCCGTATCGACCGAAGGGAATCAGCATTATCAGTATTGCCATTGATGCACCGCAGGATGTCATCAGTGCACTTTCCGGAAAAATTGGGCGTTTAAAAGGCGTATCTGCAAAAACGGCATACTCGAATGTTATTACTCCGGCAGAGGGAGGAACAAAATAGTGATCAAGATAGCAGTTTACGGAAAAGGTGGAATCGGAAAATCCACCACGGTTTCCAATGTGGCAGTGGCTCTGGCAGAGATGGGTCTGACGGTGATGCAGATCGGCTGTGATCCGAAAGCAGATTCCACCATACAGCTGCGTCACGGAGAGGCGGTTCCTACCGTGCTGAGTTTATATAATGAAAAAAAACAGGCGCTGCGGCTGGATGATATGATCCGTATCGGTTACCACCATGTCATCTGTGTGGAGGCCGGCGGACCGACACCGGGGCTTGGCTGTGCCGGCCGTGGTATTATCACAGCACTGGAAAAACTGAAGGAAACCGGCGCATATGAAGTATATAAGCCGGATGTGATTCTGTATGATGTTCTTGGAGACGTAGTCTGCGGTGGATTTTCCATGCCGATGCGAAACGGCTATGCGGACAAAGTATTTATCATCACTTCCGGAGAAAACATGGCGATCCATGCAGCGGCAAACATTGCCATGGCAGTGGAAAATTTTAAAAACCGTGGTTATGCGGAACTTGGCGGCATCATTTTAAACCGCAGGGATGTTCCGCGGGAAGCGGAAAAAGTTGCGGAACTGGCAGATGATTTTCATACCGCTGTCATTGGTACATTATCCCACAGTGAACAGGTGGCGCTGGCAGAAGAACAGGGTATGACATTGATGGAATGTTATCCGGACAGTGCTATGGCAGGGGAATACCGTGCCCTTGCAAAACAGATGTATACGATATGTGGTGGCATTTTGCCGGAAAATGCAAAGTCTGATATGACGAAGAAGAAAGATACTGCAGAAGTACAGAGTGGGTATGAAAAAAACGAAGCGGTGTCACAGAAAAATCAGAGCGAAAACACAGTCGATACGGTTGTGCAGGAGGAAAACTAGATGTTGCAGCGTGTAGGTGAAACAGTAGATCCACAAGATGCAGTGGTAAAAATAAAAAATGCATCTTTTCCGGCACCTTTTGCATCCGAGCTGGAATATAATTCTCCGGTGCATGGCAACTGGAATATCGTGCATACGGGAATGTTGGTTCCGGAGGCAATTCAGATCTATGTCTGTGCGGATAATTGTATGCGCGGCGTTGTACTGACAGCAGCGGAGATGAATGCGGCAGATCGTTTTTCTTTTGTCATTGTGGAGGAACAGCATGTTTTAAATGGCAATTTGGAGGACATCACCATTGAAGGTGTGACAGATATACTGAATAAGCGCAGCGACCATCCGAAAGCGGTATTGCTGTTTACCGTGTGTCTGCATCATTTTGTGGGAAGTAATCTGAATTATATTTATGAAGAGCTGGAACATCGTTTCCCGGATATCTGTTTTATACGCTGCTATATGGATCCGATTATGCAAAAACATGGTCTGACGCCGGATCAGAAGTTGCGGAAAGCCATGTATGATCCGTTGTCGGAGTGTGAGCCGGATGCGAAAACGGTGTCGATATTCGGCAGTGACTTTGCATTAGATGAGAGCAGCGATATCAAACGGTTATTGAAACGATATCACTATACGGTGCGGGAGCTTCCCACCTGTGAGAACTGGCAGGATCTGTTGGCTATGAGTCGGGGACGGCTGTTTCTCGATATTTATCCGGCCGGAAAATACGGGATGGAGACGCAGGCGCGGCGGTTAGGCCGGGAGCATCTGTATCTGCCGGGCAGTTTTGATTATGATGAGATTGAGCAGCAGATGCGGCAGCTGACAACTGCTCTAGGACTTCCGGAATTAAGCAGAGAAACACTGGATGCGGAACGGTCTGCCTGCGAAGCAGCTTTGGCAAAGGCAAAGAAACTGATTGGAGATATGCCGGTCACATTGGACTATCTGTATCATCCGAGACCATTAGGGCTGGCAAAAATACTTTTGATGCATGGATTTAAAGTAAAAGCAGTGTATCTTGACGGTATCAGCCCGGAGGAAAAGGAAACATTTGACTGGCTGCGGGAGCATGCACCGGAACTGGAACTGATCGCAACGATCCAGGTGAAAATGCGGGTGTTGCCAAGGGGTGGTGAAGAGGAAGTGCTTGCCATCGGACAAAAGGCAGCCTATTTTTGCCGCAGCCGCCATTTTGTTAATCTGGTGCAGGGGGAAGGCCTGTACGGATTTGACGGAATCCGCAGAACTGCGGAACTGATGATGGATGCATACCGGGAAGAAAAAGATACTGAAAAACTTGTGATACAAAAGGGATGGGGGTGTGAGTGCTGCCTATGAGACAATCCTATCGAATCATACCGATTTATACGGCAGATGTGTCCGGAGTCTGCTCTGCATTGTACGAGCTGGGCGGAATGACCGTCATGCATGATCCTTCCGGTTGCAATTCTACTTACAATACTCACGACGAGATCCGCTGGTACGATCAGGACAGTCTGATCTTTATTTCCGGTCTGACAGAGATTGATGCAATCATGGGAAATGACCGCAAATTTATTGATGATATTGAACATGCAGCCCGGGAACTGCGGCCGAAATTTATTGCTCTGGCGGGTTCTCCGATTCCTTTTATGAATGGAACAGATTTTCCAGCGATCGCCCGGGTCATTGAGGCAGAAACCGGAATCCCGACATTTTCCGTGCCTACCAATGGCATGCATGATTATGTGTATGGTGCGGGCATCGCATTGGAGAAAATTGCGGAACGGTTTGCCGGAAAAACAGAGATAGAGAATGATACGCAGAAGCAAACATCTGCAAATAAAAGTGCTGAAACAGAAACGACAGATGATAGCAGGTTTCCGGATTCGGTGGTGAACGTGAATCCAAAGAAAAAGGAAAAGCGATCTGGCCGCAGTGTAAATCTGCTGGGTGTGACGCCGTTAGACTTTGGCCCGCAGAAAAACGTGGAAATTATGAAAGAAAATCTGTATAACTATGGTTGGAATGTTCTTTCTGCCTGGGCGATGGGAGATACGTTGGAAACGCTGCAGCAGGCAGGAACGGCGGATGTCAATCTGGTGGTATCGGCAGTGGGGCTGCGGGCAGCAAAGGTGCTTCAGGAAAAATTCGGAACGCCGTATGTGATTGGAACACCGAATGAATGGCTGGCAGAGACTATTTCAGAAGCACTGGAAGAGGCGGCAGAACAACAAACGGAGCAATTATCAGATGTGAAATTCACGGGCACAGCATCCGGGACACAGGTAATACAAAAATGCGGCAGCACAGAGAATACGAAGCTGGAATCCGGAAAATCTGATCGGAAAATGGTATATCTGCAGAATCGCATGCAGAAAGAAGCGGAAATTACCCTGATCGGGGAACCTGTAACTATGGGATCTCTGGCAGCAGGTATTGAGAAAAAATACGGACATTCTGTACGCGTGTTTTGCCCATTGAAAGAATGTGAAAATCTGGTCGGAGAGAAAGATGCTATTGTACTCGGAGAGGAAGCGATGGAGGAAGCTCTGAGAGATGCAAAAATCATTGTGGCAGATCCGTTGTACAAGCCCATCTGTCCGGCAAAATGTACGTTTTATGAATTGCCCCATGTGGCATTTTCCGGCAGACTATGGTTTGGCGCTGACTGAAACAAAGGGTAGCGTGCAGTGGTTCTGAAGAGAATATGTCCGCTTTACAAAATATCAACTGGTAAAGGATATAACAGTAATGACGACAGATGAAAAATATATGAAACAAGCGATAAAACAGGCAAAAAAAGCATATGCCATCGATGAAGTCCCCATCGGCTGTATCATTGTGCGGGACGAGGATGGCAAGGTGATTGCCCGTGGATATAACCGCCGGAATACGGATAAAAATACACTGTCCCATGCGGAGCTGAATGCAATTCGCAAGGCAAGCAAAAAACTGGGTGACTGGCGGCTGGAAGGCTGCACGATGTATGTGACGCTGGAACCTTGTCAGATGTGCGCCGGTGCCCTGGTGCAGTCACGGATCGACCGCGTGGTGATCGGGAGCATGAACCCGAAAGCCGGCTGTGCCGGATCGGTATTGAATCTGCTTCAGATCGCAGGATTTAACCATCAGGTGAAGATCGTGCAGGGCGTCTGCCAGGAAGAATGTTCCGTGATGCTGAGTGATTTTTTTAAAGAGTTGCGGGAAAAGAAAAAGCGGAAGAAACATGCACCGGAGCAGGTTGGAGAGAAATGAGCGAAAATTTATTGACAGTTACCGAGATTCAATGATATACTTAAAACTCGAGCAGCCGGGGTGGTAGCGGTACCTTGTACCATCAATCCGCTAGAGTTGGGGTGATATCCCGCAGAGGGTTGTTAATTGTAGAGCTGCCTCTTATAAGCGGCGTAGATTTTTGGGTCTCACGCAACAGGAACTTACGAACCGGGTCAGGTCAGGAATGGAGCAGCCCTAAGTAGGATCTCTTGTGTGCCGTGAGGGTGCCTGGGATGAGTTGGCTGTAGGAGTAACGTCTGGGATTGCAATTCGAAGCGGGATGCTCGTAAAAAAAGATTGCATTTACAAAAAGTCTGTGCTATCATATGTGCAGAAAAAGCAAAGAAATCTTCAGGGCAGGGTGATCTGAACAGAATGAACTTCGAGTCAGAGAGTCCCGACCGGCGGTAAAGCCCGCGAGCGTGAAAGCGTTGATTTGGTGATTCTGATCAGCAGAAGATTCCAAAGCCGACAGTATAGTCTGGATGAAAGAAGAACAAGCGAAAATAAAAGTTAAACAGAATCAGAAAATGATGTTTGGCAGAGAAACTTAACCAGTTCAATGGAAAACAGATTTTGAGATTCCTTTAATAAAAGATTTTCACTCCCTGAGATTTATGTCTCAGGGATTTTCTTTTACCATAAATTTTTGATCCGAAAGAATTTATCGAAGCCGGGATGTTAATGTTATATAAAGCTAACATAAGCATCAGGCAAAGAAAAGCAAAAAATTCAGGAAGCGCAAAGATTTATGGAAGAGGAAAATCCCTGGAAGCTTGGAGGGAGTGATTTTTTTATGCAAAAAAAAGAAGAATATATGAGACGGGCGCTGGAGCTGGCGCGAAAAGGGGAAGGCCATACATCACCAAATCCTATGGTCGGCTGTGTAGTAGTCAAAGACGGACGGATCATCAGTGAGGGGTATCATGAGAAATACGGAGAGTTCCATGCGGAGCGCAATGCACTGACCCGCTGCACGGAAGATACTGCCGGTGCGGATCTGTATGTAACTTTGGAGCCGTGCTGCCATCAGGGCAAGACACCACCGTGTACGGATATCATCATTGAGAAAAAAATCGCCAGAGTATTTGTGGGAAGCATGGATTCCAATCCACTGGTGGCAGGAAAAGGTGTACAGATCCTGCGGGATCATGGCATTTATGTAGAGACCGGGATCCTGGACGCAGAATGCCGGAAGTTAAATGAAGTATTTTATCATTACATTGCGACAAAGACCCCTTTCGTGGTGATGAAATATGCCATGACACTGGATGGAAAAATCGCCTGTGCCACCGGAGACTCTAAATGGGTTACCGGGGAAATTGCCAGAACGCAGGTACATCGGATGCGGGGACGTTACCGTGGCATCATGGTAGGAATCGGAACGGTGCTGGCGGATGATCCAATGTTGAACTGTCGTGTGGAAGGCGGTGTGGATCCGGTGCGGATCATTTGTGATTCGAACCTGCACATTCCGACAGAAAGCCAGATTGTAAAAACTGCATCAGATATTGAGACGATAGTAGCCTGCAGTCAGGAAGCCTTGGAATCGGAACGAAAGCAGGAAAAAATCAGAAGATTAAAAGAAGCCGGGATTCAGATCATTGGAACGGAAGGTGCACACGGAGTCAATCTGGTGGAATTGATGAAGAAGCTTGGCGGGCAGAACATTGACAGCATTCTGCTGGAGGGCGGCGGAACCCTGAATGCTTCTGCACTGGAAGATGGTATTGTGAATAAAGTATATGCCTATATCGCCGGAAAGCTGATCGGCGGTATGGATGCCCGTTCTCCGGTGGAAGGAATGGGAATTGACCGGATGGCAGATGCGATCACATTGCAAAATGTGGAGATTGAGAAGCTGGGCGATGACTTCTGCATCGTGGGATATGTGAAATAATAAAAAGGCAGAGATAAAGTGAAAAGAAGGAATGAAACATGTTTACAGGATTGATTGAAGAGGTAGGAACCATTCAGAGTGTACGGCATGGTGCCCGGTCCTGTGTGCTGACGATCGGATGCAGGACGGTGTTGGAAGGCAGCCAGATCGGAGACAGTATCGCAGTGAACGGTGTGTGTCTGACGGTGACAAGTATGGGTGGCAGTTACTATACCGCAGATGTTATGGCAGAGACGATGAACCGCAGTTCTCTGGGACAGTTAAGCACCGGGGCGAAGGTTAATCTGGAACGGGCGATGCCTGCAAATGGCAGATTTGGGGGACATATCGTATCAGGTCATATCGATGGGACAGGAACCGTTCAGAGCATTGAACCGGATGATAATGCCGTGTGGTATACCATTGCGGCGAAAGCGGATTTACTGCGTTATATTGTGGAAAAAGGTTCTATCACCATTGATGGCATCAGCCTGACGGTGGCTTATGTAGATGATCATTGTTTTAAAGTGTCCATCATCCCGCATACACAGCAGGTGACGGCGCTGCATGACCGGAAGGTGGGAGATATCGTGAATCTGGAATGCGATATCATTGGAAAATATGTAGAAAAACTGATGCGTCCGGCGCCAGCGGCAGAAGAGCAGGAAACAAAAAAAGAAAGTGGAATAACCGAAGACTTTTTAAAAAAATATGGATTTTAAGTTCACTCGTCACATACATTCAGATCATGATCACGCTTGCATGAGGAGTTATCTAAATGCATAGTGAGGAATGGCGCGTGTGAACCGTACAGGAAAATTTTTGGAGGATAAAAAAATGGCAAAGAAAATCGGAACAGTAGAAGAAGCATTACAGGATTTGAGAGATGGGAAAGTAATTCTGGTCATTGATGATCCGGACAGAGAGAATGAAGGAGATCTGATCTGTGCAGCTGAATTTGCAACACAGGAAAATGTAAACTTTATGGCATGTGAAGCGAAGGGGTTGATCTGTATGCCGATGAGCGGTGAGCTCTGCGACAAACTGGGACTGGATCAGATGGTAAATGTAAATACCGATAATCATTGTACGGCATTTACCGTATCCATTGACCATGTAGACACCACAACCGGTATTTCCGCAGCAGAGCGTTCTTATACTGCACTGAAATGCGTAGAAGATGGAGCAAGACCGGCGGACTTCCGCAGACCTGGCCATATGTTCCCGCTGCGTGCAAAAGAGGGCGGTGTGCTGGTGCGTGACGGTCACACAGAGGCGACAGTGGATCTGGTAAAACTTGCCGGACTGAAACCATGCGGACTCTGCTGTGAGATCATGCGTGAGGACGGAACGATGATGCGTACCACAGAACTGTTACAGTTTGCGGAAAAACATGATCTGACCGTTATTACGATTGCAGATATCATTGAATATCGTTTGCAGCATGAGAGCCTGATCCGCAGAGAAGCGGATGCAAAACTGCCGACAAAATACGGTAACTTTGAAATTTACGGATATGAAAATATTTTAAACGGAGATCATCATGTAGCGCTTGTGATGGGCGATGTAACAGACGGTGAGCCGGTGCTCTGCCGGGTACATTCCGAGTGCCTGACCGGTGATGTGTTTGGATCCAGCCGTTGTGACTGTGGAGAACAGTTAGATGCGGCCATGAAAGCGATTGCAGAAGAGGGCAGAGGAGTGTTGCTGTATCTGCGTCAGGAAGGACGCGGCATCGGCCTGATCAATAAATTGAAAGCATACGAACTGCAGGAGCAGGGTTACGATACCGTAGAAGCAAATATCAAACTTGGTTTCCCGGCAGATATGCGTGAGTATGGCGTAGGTGCACAGATTCTGCGGGATATCGGAGCAAAACGTCTGCGTCTGCTGACAAACAATCCAACCAAGATCACAGGACTTTCAGGATATGGTATTACCATTGAAGAGCGTGTGCCGATCCAGATCAAAGCACAGAAATTTGACTATTTTTACCTGAAAACAAAACAGGAAAAAATGGATCATATGACAAACTATAAATAAAATGTAACGCTTCAGAACAGTTGCAATGAAATTAAAAAATCAGGAGGATAAGAAAATGAGAATTTTAGAAGGAAATGTAGTAGCAGAGGGCATTAAAATCGGTATTGTAGCAGCGCGTTTTAACGAGTTTATCGTATCAAAACTGGTTGGCGGTGCACAGGATGCCTGTGTACGTCACGGTGTAAAAGATGAGGATATCGATCTGGCATGGGTTCCGGGTGCATTTGAGATTCCGATCGTTGCAAAGAAAATGGCAGCTTCCGGAAAATATGATGCAGTGCTTTGCCTGGGTGCTGTAATCAAAGGATCCACAAGCCACTATGATTATGTATGTGCTGAGGTAAGCAAAGGAACTGCTATGGTTGGTCTTGAGACCGGCGTACCGACACTCTTTGGTATCCTGACTACTGACAATATTGAGCAGGCTATCGAGCGTGCAGGTACAAAGGCCGGAAACAAAGGATATGATGTAGCCTGCTCCGCAATTGAAATGGTAAATCTGATGAAAAACATCTAATAAAATGATGGTGCCAGGGTCAAAAGCCTGAAACCATTCTGCCAGAGTTTCTTCACAGAAAACTTAACGGAATAGCGAAATTACATCTGCGGCGGTCGACACGATTGCCGCAGTTTTTTTTGCTGTTTCTTCGGATGGTACTTTCAAATCCGGGATACAGACTACGGGAATATTTCCATTCGATGCGGCTAAAATACCGTTTTCGGAGTCTTCCAGCACAAGTGCAGCTTCCGGTCTGATGCCCGCCTGCTGACATGCTGCCAGAAAAATATCCGGGTTTGGTTTGGAACGCGGTACCTGATCACCGCCAATAACAAATGCAAAATAGTTGTCGAGGTTTGCCAGACGCAGATATTCCATGACAAGGTCATGCTTTGTGGAAGATGCCACGCAGCATGGAATATGATTATCTGTGAACCATGCGAGAAGTTCCGGGATTCCCGGTTTTGTGGGAGGACCGTCACGGCGGATCTTTTCAGTGACCAGTGTACGGCATTTCTGACTGATCTCTTCTGCCGGGTAATCGTCCCCGTAAAGTCTGTGCAGAATATCCAGTAATTGTTGACCGCAGGTTCCAATGGTATGGATGTAATCGTCTTTTTGCTGCGTATAGCCGTATTCTTTCATGACACCATCTTTGGTCGTCATAAAAAGGCGTTCGGTGTCAAAAATCAGGCCGTCCATGTCAAAAATTGCAAGTGCGGGAAGTTGAAGTTTTGAACTCATGATATATGGTGATCCTTTCAATGATTAGATATGTAAGTTGCTGCAATTATTTTTCAGTATACATGAAATCAGCCTGAAAGGAAATAAAAAATAATAGTGTGAGAAGGTATTGACAAATTCTTTCCAATATCATATATTGATATCAATAAATGATATTGGAGAGATATATCTTAGATACGTGAAAAGTATTTTGTATCATTTTGAATTATGCATAATGGAGACAACTTAGTATGGCAAAAAAGTCACTTGAAACTTTAACAGAATCAATGTTTTATGTATTATTGGCATTATCTCAAGGAGACAAATGTGGTACCGAAATAACAGATTTTATTTGCAATTTAACGCGACAAAGAGTGAAAATTGGTCCGGCAACATTGTATACTATCTTGGGGAAATTCGAACATGAACATATTATATGTGAAATTGCTGTGGAAGGGAGAAAACGTACTTATACACTGAGTGACAAAGGCCAGCATCTTTTACAAATGGAAATTCGCAGACTGGAACTATGTCTGGCAGATGTAAAAGCCTTATTTTGAACGCAGAATAAGCATTTCCCCGCTTCAAGTGTGTAGAGCACTGAGCGGTGGGTAAGGGGGATGCTTATGTCAGGGGGGAGTTAAAAGTTCCCACTGACAGGTCGTAAAGCGACTGCGTTTATGAGCAAATAGCGAAAACGGATTGCGAATGTCTGCTTTACACGGAGGGAGTACTCATGGCTATATGTAAACAAAAAGTGTGGAGATATTGTCCTTTTTCCTGGTATGATACCTTTTTTTTAGAAAACTGGTTGGAAAATTTGGCAAAAAAAGGTCTGTTTCTGTCAACTACTGGATTTATAGGACCGTTTGCAAAATTAGAAAAAAGAGAATCTGGAAATATGCATTATCAGATAATTTCATCTCTTCCAAGAACGAAAAACGATAATGATATGTTGCAAATGATTCGGGATGTGGGGTGGCATTATGTTTGCACAGAGGGATTAGCAGATATTTATGCAACAGATCAAATAGATCTTGAGGATTTGCATTCAGAGGCAGATATACAGTGGATGGATGTAAAAAGTATGTTCAAATATCGGATTGTAAGTTTGATTCTACTTTTTCTGGCGGGACCAGGTGTCACTTTTTTTCAATTTTGGAAAGAATGTCATTCTGGCTTGGATAATCTGGGTGCTCACTATTATATGAATGTAATATGTGGCGTGCTGATGATTATATTCTATGCTATCTCGTGTGTGCTTTTGATGTATAGTTATCATGTTACAAAAAAGTATTTGATCTGTAATCATGATATAAGTCATCAAAATTATAAAAAATATGGAAATCAAAAAATTTTTTTCAGAGTTTGTAGCTGGGGGTCAGTAATAGTAATGATTTTGTTATGTGTTATTATGAACATATTTTGAGCAGGAGGAGAAGACGTATGTGTAAATGGAAGAAACTGGTTATGGTAAGTTTGGCTTTGGTGATAGCATTTACAGTTAATGTGCCTGTTTGTTATGCAAATACAGTTTCGCAAATAGAAACAAGAGCGGTATCCAGACAGGTTATTGCACGATATAATATTTCTGCAACTGACTGTAAAAAGGCATATAATAAAATGACTGGATACAATTCTTGGACGGCTGATATTGCAGCAGCTGTGGTAGGGTGTATAAGTATGCCTACAGGTGCTATTACAACTGTCGCCGGATGGATACAAAAAGCCAATTATAATCGTACGAAATCGGCTTTTTATTCAGGGTGGAAAAGCGGAAATGGTTGTGTAATGCTTGTCTATGATAATGAAGCACCTTGTGTTTATGCAAAATAATTAAAACAAATCTGCGACAGTCGCTATGATTGTCGCAGATTTTTCTTTTTATAATATAAAGGTTATACGCTTTCGAATTCATCGATGATCTCCTGTGACGGCGGAGCGGTCAGCAGGCTGACGATTACGATGGCAGCTGCGGAGCACAGGAATGCAGGCAGCAGTTCGTAAATACCAAGGAGTCCGCCGTGTGGTGCGATCAGGAATTTCCAGATAAATACCATGGCACCGCCGACGATCATTCCTGCCAGGGCACCGTTTCGGTTGGAACGTTTCCAGAACAGTGCAAAGAGCATAACAGCACCGAAAGTGGCACCAAATCCTGCCCATGCGAAGGATACGATACGGAAGACAGAACTGTCCGGATTACGGGCAAGGAATACACTGATGGCGGCAATGACCAGAACAGTGATACGAGCCATCAGCATGGACTGTTTTTTTGTACATTTGATTCCGAAGCAGTCCTGCAGCAAATTTTCTGAAATACTGGAAGATGCTGCCAACAGCTGGGAATCGGAGGTGGACATGGTGCTTGCCAGGATTCCGGCAAGGATCAGTCCTGCCATCAGCACGGCAAGGAATCCGTGATTGCTCAGCAGTACAGCGGTTCTGACGATCAGTGTTTCAGACTGGGAAGAGTTCTCCAGAACATCCATAGCACCTGCTTTTGTCATGGCATTTCCGATAATACCGATAAAGATGGCGATAAACATGGAAATAACGACCCATACAGAGGCGATGCGGCGGGATGTTTTTAATTTGTTTTCATCTTCAATACCCATGAAACGCAGCAGGATATGTGGCATTCCAAAATAGCCCAGTCCCCATGCCAGAGTGGAGGCGATGGTCAGCCCGTTGTACGGTGTGGTTCCGCCGGTTGCTGCATCATGAGACATTGTCATGCTTAAGTAGCCTTTCAGTGACTGTGCATTTGTGATAACAGCATCCATGCCACCAGCCATATGTACGCCGTAGATCAGTACGACGACCAGGGCACCGGTCATGATAATACTCTGGATCAGATCAGTGGTACTTGCGGCCAGAAATCCGCCCAGAGAAGTGTAAGCAACGATAATGATGGCACTTATGATCATGGCAGGCATATACGGAACACCGAAGAGTGTGGCAAAGAGTTTGCCGCAGGCAGCGAATCCGGACGCAGTGTACGGTACAAAGAAAATTACGATCATGATGGCAGAAATTGCCAGCAGGGAATTGCTTTTATCCCGGTAGCGGTTTGCAAAAAAAGATGGGATCGTAATGGAATTATTTGCTTTGTGGGAATAGCGGCGCAGACGTTTTGCGACGATGAGCCAGTTCAGATAAGTTCCGATAGCAAGTCCGATGGCAGTCCATCCTGCTTCGGCACAGCCGGACAGATATGCGACACCCGGCAGACCCATCAGAAGCCAGCTGCTCATGTCAGAGGCTTCGGCACTCATAGCAGTCACGATCGGACCAAGCTTTCGTCCACCCAGATAAAAATCACTGGTGTCGTTGTTTTTTCTGGAAAAGAGAATACCGATCAGGACCATGGCACCCAGATAGATGATCATGATGATCAGCATTCCAATTGTGTTTGCATTCATAAAAATCAATCTCCTTTATTACGTTACTTCAACAAATTTCTGCCAGTATACCATGAATAAAAACAGACTGCAATACAGAACGGAGTATAGACTAAAGTACAGAAAATAAACATAAAAAGTGATATAAACCTGCTGAAATAAAGGAAAAACAGAAATAGACTAAGATATGGAATGAAATATAGAATAAAAATAAATCGCTCAGATATCCCGGATCCGGATCTGTGACAGATAGATGGGCATCGCCGTAGAGCCGTACGTTTTTAAAGAATATTCTCCATTACAGATGCACCAGTCATAGAGCAGGGCGCGTTCCGCAATCGCATACAGCTTCACCATTTCATTTACGGAGAGATCTGTGCGGAATTCCCCGCCGTCCTGCCCTTCCCGGATGATACGGCGCAGCAGTTTATAGTAATAGCGGTTGCGGTCCAGCAGATGTTTTTCTCCTTTGGTAATGAGCTGTGTGGACAGCAGCCGTGCCAGCAGATCCAGGGAAATGCTGTTTTCAATCATGGAAAAAAGCTCCTGGTTCAGATAAATCAGCTGTTCATAGCGTGTCGCAAAGCCGGAAAGCTGTGCTTCCAGTTCCATATATTTTTCGTCAAACAGAAAGGAAAGAGATCCGAGCAGAGCATCTTTTCCTTCAAAATAATGATAAAAGGAGCCTTTTGAGGTAGCGGATTCCGCAATGATCTCATCGATGGTGGTGTCATCGTATCCCTGTTCATAAAAGAGTTTCCAGGCAGCGGAAATAATTTTACCCTTGGTGTTGCGTGGTTGTTTTTTGCTCATAATAAGGCACTCCTTCCATAGTGTTACAAACTTACTGTAACACTTGTGAGAAGTGTCGTAAAGTGGTAAAATAGAAATACTCAGAGTATGGGAAAATCTCTGGAGAGACAGTTATTGGAGGAACATTTATTATGAAGAAACACACCGGAAAACTACTGGGAGTACTGTTGCTTGTTATGGTCGCTCTGGCAGGATGCGGAACAAAGAATGCGGGAACCGCAGATGGAGGCAGTGCAGCTGCCGAGACAAAGCTGGATTCTGTAAAATCAAAAGTGAAATTTGACGGAGTCTATACAGCAGGGGATACTCTGAAGATACAGATGACACTGGATAAAGACGGTAATTGTGATTACGGTTATACCGGGATTTATCAGCTGAGCACCAGTGAAGCAGGTTACCGGGTACTGAACCTGATCTACTATGGTCAGGAAGGGGAGGATGATGCCCAGACGCAGCTGGCTTATGATTCTTATGCGATTCAGCAAAATGAAGACGGCACTTATACGCGGTGCAAACTCACAGAAGGTGAGGAACCAGATTTTGCCGGCGGGACACAGATGAAGTTCGAGAGCGGATCAGACACAATCTTTACAGATACAGCACTGGAAGCTTCCTATACAGCAGATGGCGGATCTTATATTGAACTGCATGAGGATGGCTCGTTTGTGTTTGGGGCACATATGAAATATGCAGCAGATAAAGATAATTTTGAGCTGATCGGAGGCAGCAGCTCATCGGTATATACTTATGAGGCAGATGAGAATCAGGATTCACTGATACTGAAAAATTCAGATGGACAGACAGTTATGAAGTTGCAGCGAAAGGAGAATTGATTTATGAAACCAGAGGGAAGCAAGGTAAACTATCAGGAATTGGCAGAACGTTTTTACACATTGGATACAGAAGTATATGAAGCATCCGGAAGTGAACTGGGAAAAGTGTTTCCTGGACCAAAGCATATTTCTGTAAAGCAGATTTTGAAGGATTTCGAGCGTGAGGATACAGAAAAGCTGAAAGATGAGCTGATTCTGATCGGAAATATGATTAAGATCATTGAGGAAAACGGTGGCAGATATGAGGAACTTTTTATCCGTTATGAGCATCTGTGCAACGATATGATGGCTGTGATGGAAGATGATGGATTCCGGGATCAGATTTCAAAAGATTTTACAAAGGATCGTCATGGGCTGATGTATAAGACCGAAAAAGATCATGTTGTAATCTGCATTGCCCGTGAGACCGGCGCCGGTGGTCATGAGATTGGTTCCCGTCTGGCAGGACGGCTTGGATTCTCTTTTTATGATGATTCGGTTCTGGATCTGATGATTGATGAACTGGATGAAAAGATGCCGGGAATCGGTGGAAAAGATTTGCATTTTATCAAACAGAGCCATGTGATCAAAGAGATTGCAAAAGCAGGTGACAGCGTCATTGTCGGAAGAAGCTGCGGTCATGTGCTGATGACGGGCGGTATTCCGCGTCTCAGTGTATTTATCGGTGCACCATATGAGAACCGTGTCCGCAGAAAAATGCTGCTCAACAATCAGGATCGTCGGGAAGCAGAAGAGTTTATCCGTAAGACAGATAAGCGCAGAAAGACATCTTATGATTATTATACCGGTAAGAAATGGGGTAATCCGGCAGATTTTGATATCTGCATTAACAGCGCATGCTACGGTATCGATGGAACGGTAGATCTGCTGGAGCGTCTCGTGCAGTATTCGCTGGATAAGAAATAAGAGCGGGCAGTCATTCGATGCAGGAGATATTTTTGGGGACAATGCTGGTAAATCTGATGCATATTTCTGTGTGCAGATATGACGGGGCTGGCGCACAGTGTCAATGCTTTGGAGAATCAGCAGGTAGTAAGATACTTTCGGAGGCGGAGACATCGTTTCTGAAGAATATATTTGAACTGAAACAAAGGAAGTATCCTGGAATTTATGCTCTGGAGCCGGATATTCTTGCCGGTGAAATACGGGATCCGGCACAGGAGGATAGCTGGATTCTGTTCGGACCGATCCTTCTGGCACCGGCGAATGCAGCGCGGTTTCAGCACGCAGGCAGGAAATTCGGCAAGTTGGAAGATATAGGGCTGCATCTTCAGATCTGTGAACTGAATACACTTGTAGCCGGTATGATCCTGTATTATGGATACCTGACGGGAAAAGAACTGTCCCTGGCAGAGTTTCTCGAATACAATAAGGAAGAATTTCCAAGCGTTCAGAAGATTCATGAACGGTTGGGCAGGGATTTGTTTGCACATCAGGAGCAGGCAGGGATTCATAATCCTTATGAACAGGAGCGCAGAGAGCAGGATGCAATCCGACATGGCGATGTGGCGGCATTGAATAGGAGTATTTCTGAGACCTATGAGGGAAAGATCGGACAGCTTGCAAAGGATCCTCTGCGCCATCACAAAAATGTGGCAATCGGAAATATCACACTGGCATCGCGGACCGCAGTGGAGGCGGGAGTCAGCGTGGAAAAATCTTTTACTATGGCGGACAGTATGATCCAGCAGATTGAAGAAATTGACAATGTTACCGAAGTGGAAGCATTCAAGCGGATGGCACAGCGGATGTACGCAGATGTCGTGGCGGAAGAATTGCAGGCGAATGAGGGCGGTTATAAGAATCCGTTGATTGCTGCCGTGAAGGATTATATATTTCAGCATTTCCATGACAGTATCCAGATTACAGATATTGCGAAATATCTGAAGGTTAATCCGGATTATCTGTCCCATCTTTTCAAGGAGCAGGAACACATTACCATCAAACGATATATTTTGCAGGAAAAAATCCGCCGAAGCCGGAATCTGTTACAGTATTCGGATTACAGTATTCAGGAAATCAGTTTCTATCTGGGCTTCAGCTCTCAGAGCCATTTCTGTAAGGTGTTTCAGGAGATCACAGGGGAGACACCGGGGCATTATAAGAGGCAGTTTGCCAATCGGAAGAAATGGAAGATTCAGTAAAATAAAACTAAGAATTATGCAAAACAGCTAAGAAATTTGATATATCTTAGCTGTTTTTTATTTTATACTAACACCATAACGTGATGTTTGTCTGAATATCCCGGAAGACATCTGCATCACAGCATGAGGAAAAGAGGAGGAGAGAATCATGAGGAAAATGAAGAAATTCATTAGTCTTATTGCAGCAGCCGCAATGGTTGTGACCAGTGTTCCGATCAGCGCATTGGATGTACATGCAGAAGAAGCACAGACCGTTGCAGTGGATTCCACAGTAAGACTGAAGCCTTCTGAGGCATCGACATTTAATGACACAAATAGTGACGGACTTGGCGAGTTTCAGGGCTGGGGTACATCGCTTTGCTGGTGGGCAAACCGCATTGGTTACAGTGAAAAACTGACGAATGAAGCAGCAAAGCTTTTCTTCAGCGAAGACGGATTAAACATGAATATCGGACGCTACAATGTAGGTGGCGGTGACGATATCGGAGACACAACTTCCGAAGAAGTAAAAGTCAATGAAAAAGCAAGCTTTTATGATCTGACAGAAGGCACTTATACCTATGCAGGAACCAGCGGAAAGGTTGAGACTTACAGTAAAATGGCAGGTATGACCTATTCTGCATCCGATGCAGATTTTGGTATTACAAAAGGCACCACAGTTGGAGAATTCTCCAAACTTGGATGGATCAACAAATTGGGTGATACTCCCGGCAGCGGAGATAATCTGCAGTATAAGGTAAATGCAAACGAAGCAGGAAACTATACCGTAAAACTGCTTCTTACTTTGGAAGGTACGAATACCCGTGACGTGGCAATCCGCGTGAATGCAGGGACAGACAGCCAGGCTGATTATGTGGCAGACGCAGATACCATCAACAACAGCATTATTGCTGAGGGTAACAACAATTCCAGCCACTGCATGCTGTTCTGTGTAACACTTTCTGATGTTGCATTAAATGCAGGGGAAAACACCATTAATATTGCAGGTCAGGCAGACTGGACACTTGATTTTGTAAAAATGGCAGTGATCAAATCCGGTGAGGAAGGTGTTCTTCCGGAGACAGATCCATTTAAACATGCTGCACATATTATCCGCTCAGACAGCGGAGTTCCGGGATACGCAGTAGACGTAACAAAGATTGATGAGAGCAAACATGACCTTACATGGTATACAGAAAACTTTGACCGTGCAGATGCAGAATGCGGCTATGCATGGAACTATGACTGGGATGCAGACAAGAATCAGATGAACGTTCTGAAAGCAGCTGCAAAAGCCAGTGGAGAGGATTTCCTTGCGGAAGCATTTTCCAATTCGCCGCCATACTTTATGACAGTCAGCGGCTGTTCGTCAGGAAATACAAATTCTAACACAGACAACTTACGTGCAGATTCCTACCATGCATTTGCTGCTTATATGGCAGATGTGATCGAGCACTGGAACAAGGAAGGTGTGATCACATTCCAGAGTACTGATCCGATGAATGAGCCGGCAACCAACTACTGGGGTGCAAACAGCAACAAACAGGAAGGCTGTCACTTCAGCCAGGGCGAATCTCAGTCCAAGATCCTGGTTGCACTGAATGAGGAGTTAAAGAACAAAGGCATCAACATCATTATTTCCGGTACAGACGAGACAAACAGCGGATATAATGGCGGACAGGGTGGACAGATCGATTCCTACAACAAGCTCAGCGATGAAGCAAAAGCCGTTCTGGGAAGAATCGATACCCATACATACACAAGAAGTTCCTTATCAGATCTGAGTGCACTGGCACAGTCTGAGGGTAAAAACCTGTGGATGTCCGAGGTTGACGGATCTTATACCGCAGGTACAAAGGCTGGCGAGATGAGCGCAGCACTTGGTCTGGCCGGTGCAATGATGACAGAAGTAAACGGTCTGAAATGCTCCGCATGGATTCTGTGGAATGCCATCGATATGCATGCAGACAGCAGTGAATATGGTCAGTCCTGGGTAAACAAAGGAAGTGCGAATGATTTCCTTTCTATGGAAGCCCTGGAGAAATCATGGAAATCCACGACATCCAACGGATATTGGGGACTTGCAGCAGCAAATCATGATGATGAAACCATCACTGTAAGTATGAAATATTATGCATACGGACAGCTTTCCAGATATATCCGTCCGGGATATACCATTATCGGCACCAACAAGACAGGTACGACACTTGCTGCATATGATAAGGCAGGTAAGAAAGTAGTCGTTGTTGCATCCAATACATCTGATTCTGACAAGACATGGAAATTTGATCTGTCCAGGTTCGAGACTATGGGCAGTAAGATTACAGCCATCCGTACCAGCGGAACACTGGCAGACGGTGAACACTGGGCAGATGTAACAGATTCCGACAACATTGCAGTTGATACACAGAACATGTATTTTACTGCCACTATGAAAGCAAATTCTATCACAACATACACAATTGAAGGTGTGGATGGAATCAAAAAAGTGCCGGAAGTACAGCCAATCGATGTTGAGCAGATTATCGTAAACAAAGATCAGGTTACATCCAGTGCAGCATGGAACAACGGAACCACAAATGTGGGAACAAACGTTGTTGACAATAATTTTTCCACATTCTTTGATGGTGTTGCAAACGGATATGTTACGTTGGATCTCAAGACAGAGATGCCGATTGCAGCTGTAAGCTACGCACCGCGTGCAGGCTATGAGAGCCGCTGCGAGGAAGCTGTAATCTATGGATCCGCAGACGGTAAAAACTGGACAGCGTTATATACCATTGAGTCCACACCGGCTGCAAACAAAGACACCATGGTATATTACAGCGAGTTCAATACTTACAAAGAAGGCGCAGAACCGGTTTCCTACCGCTATATCAAATACGCAGTAGATGCAAACGGATCCTGCAACCTTTCCGAACTGAAAGTATACAAGCCGGCATCTGACTATACGGTAGAGCCGGTATCCGGTCTCGCTTATCCGGATGGAACATTATCTCTTCCTAAGACTCTGACACTGACAGAGAAAGGCGGAGAAGGAGCCAAAGAAGCAAACGTTACATGGAACACTGAGGGTGTTGACTTTGGTGTAACTCCATATACTTACCTGAATCTGACTGGTACCGTAGAGGGATACAGCGATGTACAGGCAAACGCAACTGTTCAGGTAGTGCCGAAATACATCGAGTATATGATCGATTGTAACAATAACGATTCACAGACATTCAAGAATCTGCAGGCAGCAGGTATCAAATCCATGGTAAATACGGTTGCAGATCAGAAGAAGACAGACGACAATACCTGGGGTTACCTGGGAAGCTATAATGCTTATAACAGTGAAAATGCATCTGATTCCTATGCAGCTGCATGGTATCAGGCAAGTGTACAGTACACTGTGACACTTCCGGCAGGTACACATACCATCATGGTAGGTTCCAACGAACTGTGGGCACAGTGGAATGCAACCAGACAGAGTGCGGTATACTACACTGTAGATGGTGAAGAACAGAAACTCGCAGATCTGAATCTGACAGGTGCAAAAGGTGTTGCATCCGGTGAGATTACTCTGGATGAAGAAAAAGAAGTAACCATCACTGTTAAGAAAGTAACAGGAAACGAGGCAATCGTAAACTGGATTACCGTATGCGGCAAGTCCGGCGGAAAGAAATTCAGCGATGCTGAGATCGCAGCAAACAATTATGTGCTGTATCTGGCAAACGCAGGTACTTCTGATGTGACCTCTGTTCCGGCTGATTCCAACATGGGATTATACCAGGGCAGTCTGGATCAGGCTTATGCAGAAGATTCTGACACAGGATATAGCTGGGGTTATGTGGAGGATGCTGCTTATACTGCAACAGCAAGAGGCGGTGACACTACATTAAAAGGCTCTTACCGTTATCAGTCAGATAAAATCACTTACGAAGCAGGAAAATCCGGTATTGATTATCGTTTCGAGCTGCCGGAAGGCAATTATGAAGTAACCGTAGGTATCGACAATCCATGGCATCAGTGGGGAACCAAGACAGAAGACATCCTTCTGGAAGGTGAAAAAGTAGAATCCGGACTGACAGCCAAAGATTTTGAAGGCACTTATAAGGTGACCGTAACAGACGGTGAACTGAATGTATTTGTTCAGGCAACCAGTCGTTCCAAAGCCGGTGACGACCCGATCGTAAACTACATCATTGTAAAAGCGATTCCGGGCAG
Source organism: Eubacterium ramulus ATCC 29099 (assembly GCF_000469345.1). Lineage (GTDB taxonomy): Bacteria > Bacillota > Clostridia > Lachnospirales > Lachnospiraceae > Eubacterium_I > Eubacterium_I ramulus. The sequence goes on along the minus strand of NZ_KI271092.1, from coordinate 57,818 downwards.
TGAGGCAGATGCACTGGCAGTTCTGAAAGTAACCGTTCAGAAATATCTTGAAAAAGTAGCGGGTAAAGATTATACCACTACAACAAAAGCAGCATTTGATCAGGCAATTGCAGATGCACAGAAACTCATTGATGAAAATTCTGCGGACACAGATGCAATTGCAGCAGCAAAGAAAGCCATTGAGAAAGCATACAGCAGTCTGGTAGAAGCTCATTTTGAGACCTATGATTCCATCACAGGTACCAATGCAGCAAGAATCTACGATAACAACGGTGCAAAGGTTCAGGCTCATGGCGGACAGATCCAGAAGATCGGTGATACTTACTACTGGATCGGTGAAGACAGAACCAACGGTTACAGACCGATGCCGGGTGTACATATGTACTCCTCCAAAGATCTGTACAACTGGAAAGACGAAGGCGTTGTTTTAAGAACGATGGACAATTATGATCAGTTCGAGACAGACAATTACTTCAAGAATCTGTACGGTGATCTCAGCGATGATGAGAAGAAAGACATTTATGTAGATCTCTGGGCAGAGGGATGCGTTATGGAACGCCCGAAGATGCTTTATAATGAAAAAACAGACAAATATGTGATCTGGTTCCATGCAGACGGAACAAGTCCGTATTCTGATGACAGCGGTTCCAACTACGCAAAAGCAAAAGCAGGTATCGCAATTGCAGACAACATCAACGGACCGTACAAACTGGTAGGCAGCTATATGCTGGCGAGTGATTATGGCAATCATGGATTTGATTCCGTGGGCGGACATGTACGAGACATGAACCTGTTCCAGGATGACGACGGAACCGCATATGTAATGTACTCTTCCGAGGGCAATGCGGTAATGTACATCGCAAAACTGAATGACACTTACACAGGTCTTGCAAAAGACGCAGATGAGATGGTTCTGGGAGAAGACTTCTGCATCAGCAGTACCGATTCCAGAGAGGCTCCGGCAATGTTCAAATATCAGGGTAAATATTACCTGATCACATCCGGCTGTACCGGATGGGCTCCGAACCAGGCACGTTATGCAGTCGCAGACAGCCCGCTGGGACCTTGGACCAACATGGGTAATCCGTGTGTCGGAGATACCTCCAACAATACCTTTGAGACACAGAGTACATGCGTGATTCCGGTAGATGCCGAGAACGGCAAATTCATCTACATGGGTGACCGTTGGTACAATCCGGATAACGGAAAAGATCTGAGCGATTCCAGATATGTATGGCTTCCGATTGAATTTGGTGCCAACAATACCATCGCAATCAAGAATTACAAAGACTGGACGCTGGATGAACTGGAAGATAAAGGTGCAATCTCTATCAATACAGCGCTTCCGGAGACCGTTGAAAATATGACTGCACTCAAAGCAGCATTACCGAAAACCATTGATGTAACAATCGGTACAAAAGTAGTAAAAGATGCAAAAGTAACCTGGAGCGTAGACGAGTCCGCAGGTGAGACGGCACTTGGCTATGTAACAGTAACAGGTACACTGAAAGATCTGAACAGAGAATTTACCATTCAGGTATTCTGCTGTCCGAAATCGCTGGTATACTTCGCAGACTGTTACACAAACGGAGATAATACATCTTCTATTTATGAAAAATTTGCAGCAACAGCAACTGACCTGAAGAACATGGTATCCGATCAGGCATACGGTGATGACAATGGCGTAACCTGGGGTTACACAAGTACACCGGGTGCATCCGGCGGAAGCAGTTCCCAGGATATGGGATCCAAAGGATCCGGCGACTTCTTCGATACCGGCTGGTGGGCAACCAGCGGCGGTAAGATCGAGTACGGTTTTGAACTGACACCGGGTACTTATACAGTAGCAACCGGATTCCATGAGTGGTGGAGCAGCTCCAGAAATATCAAGATCACAGTTTCTTCTGTAGATGCTGATGGCAAAAAGACAGAGCTCGGCACAGGCAGCGCAAGCCTTTCCTCCGGTAAGACAGAGGACAGAAGCAGTGTGGATGTAACCGTTCCGGAAGGTTCTGATCATATCCTTGTAACTATCAGCAAAGCATCCGGAAGTGATCCGGTATTAAGCTGGATCGGTATCATTTCAAATGATGCACAGAGCAGTGAACTTGACTGGACAGATTTCGATGCAGTTATCGCTGAGAAAGACCAGCTGAATGAGGCTGACTGGACAGCAGACTCCTGGAGTGCATTCCAGGCAGTTGTAAAAGAAGCAAAAGACTTCAAAGCAAATGCAACAAGTGAAACAAAACAGCGCGATATCCGCGAGATGATCGCAAAAGTAAACGCAGCTGAAGGCGAACTGATCTCCATTCATGAGCCAACGGGTGATGTAACATACTACGTAGACGCTGTAAACGGTGATGATGCAAACGATGGTACCACACCGGAGACAGCATGGAAGACACTGACAAAAGCGTCCTCCATCCGTCAGCTGAAAGCAGGCGGCAGCATCTTACTGAAAGCAGGCTGTGTATGGAATGGTGAGCAGCTGTTCATCGACAATGCCATCGGCAGCGCAGACGCTCCGATCGTGATCGGAAGCTACGGTGAGGGTGCAAAACCTGTCATCAACGGAAACGGAGCAAACTGGTCCGCTTCTACCAAGGAAGATCTGGCAGCTGTTCATATCAGAAACAGCCAGAATATCGTGATCGAAAACCTTGAGATCACAAACTGGGATCTCTCCGCAGGAGAAATCGGAAGCTACAAACAGAGCAGCAAACTGTTATCCGGTCTCGTAGTAGAGAACCGTGACGGCGGCGAACTGACAAACGTAACCATCCGCAACAATAAGATCCATGATGTCAATGGTAAGATGGCCGGTGGCGCAGACAAAGGAGCAGGCGGACTGATCGTTCTTGTGACAGGAAACGGCAGAAATCATACCGGTACCGTAGAGTCTTACTACACAGGACTTGCCATTGAAGGAAATGAAGTATACAATGTATGCCACGAAGCAATCTACATGGAGAGCGTATGGGCAAGCCGCAAACTGGTAGGTGGAACAAGCAGTGATACCGGATATCAGAATGCAGGAAACAGCAAATGGATCGGCAGCAGCAATGTGACGATCAGCAACAACTATGTACATGACGTAGCAGGTGACGGTATTGTACCGATCAACACCACAGATGCAATGGTAGAGTACAACCTGGTTGACAACTCTGCAGACAGCAGCTGGAATTACAGTGCAAACCAGAACCATGCAGCAATCTGGTCATGGGACAGCAACAACGTAACATTCCGTTATAACGAAGCTTCCAACACATCCAGACATTCCGTTGGTTCTGCAGTTGGAAACGACAGCATGGCATTTGATTTTGACTATGGTGTACAGAACTGTGTATACGAGTACAATTACAGCCATGACAACCTGGGTGGATTCCTGATGCTCTGCCCGGGACCGGGGGCAACCGTAAATAACATTGCTCGCTACAATGTCAGTGTAAACGACGGTAAGTACGACGGTGCACCGGTGATCCGTATGGGAACCGGTAAATATGGTTCTCTCGGTGTTCAGATTTACAACAATACCATCTACTGGGAGAATAACGGTGGCTATACAATGTCACTGACACCGGATTCTTACTGGGAAGGTCCGAATATCAAAGAAGTATCTGTATTTAACAACATCTTCTACGGACCGGCAAAAGCAGACAGCATGAGCACAAAAGAGGGTATCACTTACTCCAACAACCTGGTATACAGCAGCGACGGAAGTGCTGAGGCAGTATACGAGGCTCTGGCAAACGATGCACATGCAGTTTATGCAGATCCGCAGTTTGCAGATGTGACAGATTACACAGCAGGAAGCTGGGCAGATGGCAAGACAACGCTGGGAACCGCAGAAGGATTCCGCATTGCAAAGACATCACCGGCAGCAGATGCAGGTATGGCAATTCCGGAAGCTCCGTCCTACACCGACGATACACTTGGCGGCGAGCTGGCAGCAAACAAAGCAGAAATCCCATCTGTTGACTACTATGGAAATGCACTGACAGACGGTACACCGGATATCGGAGCAAACGAAACTGTTAAGAAAGCAGATGAAGATGCAAAACCGGCAGATGGTCTCGGTATGGACAAAGACGGCAACTGGTTCTACTACAAAGACGGTAAAGTAGATACTGCTTATACCGGACTTGCAGCAAATGAATATGGCTGGTGGTATGTAGAAGCCGGTCAGATCAACTTCAATGTAACAGGTCTTGTAAATGACAGTACTTATGGCTGGTGGGATGTAGAAAACAGCCAGATTAACTTTAATTACACAGGACTGGTACAGAATGCATACGGCTGGTGGTATGTAGAGAACGGTGCGATCAACTTCAACGCAACCGGACTTGCACAGAATGAGTATGGCTGGTGGTATGTAGAGAATGGTCAGGTCAACTTCAACTACACAGGACTCGCAGCAAACGAGTACGGCTGGTGGTATGTAGAAG
>NZ_KI271092.1:19817-53270 GCF_000469345.1 Eubacterium ramulus ATCC 29099 | reverse complement strand
TGGCAAGATCAACTTCAACTACACAGGACTCGCACTCAACGAGTACGGCTGGTGGTATGTAGAAGGCGGCAAGATCAACTTCAATTACAACGGGTATGCTGCTTATTACGGAGTAACTTACCGTGTAGAAGGTGGAAAAGTAATTACCGCATAATAAAAAAATCTGGCAGTAACAAACAGGAGTTTTATATGTTCGGAAGAAAGAAAATGATTCCGGCAGGCTTTGCGGCAATGGGGATTCTCATTGCCGCAATGGCTTTTGTCGGAGGATGTGGAACACAGAACACAGATCAGAATGATCAGACAAACGTTTCGGTGGAAGTTTCAGCCGGGGCGGAGAATACACAGGCAGATACCGATGTTGTCTGCTATATAGATGGCGACGCAGTTTCTGTGGAAGAGTATGTCCTGCTGGCAGAAAACCATAAAAATGACATTCTGATGCGCTATACCACAGAACAGGTGAACCAGCCGGATTTCTGGGAACAGGAGATCGACGGAAAGGTGCCGGCAGAGCAGCTGGAGACGATCATCTCACAGGATCTGACGGAAAATTATGCCATCAAGCATCTGGCGGTTGAATGGAAGGTGACAGAGGATTATACCTTTGAAGATCTGAAAGCGCAGATGGAAGAAAAAAATGATGCGCAGTCAGACAGCGCAGATACCACAGACAGCTACGGGCTGACTGCATATGATATTAGCAAGTATTACAGTTACTGGTATTCAAATCTGCAGACGAAGCTGATGAATCAGATGATCGGAAACAGTAAGGATTACTCCGATGCGCAGGATGTAGAAGCATACATTACAGAAAAAGCGGAAAAATCTGTGATCAGACCAGGCGGTGCGTCAGCAACGGATGTGATTCTGGAGACTTTTGCACAGTAAAACTTCTGCAAGTCTACATTCTGCTTAAAATGCAGAAAAATAAAAAATGGCAGTGAAAGGAAGTGAAATCCTTTTACTGCCATTTTTAGTGCACAGGCTGCCCTTGATTTGCTGATTTGTCTTGGGTATAATAAAAATGATTGACACAAATTCAAGAATGCCTCGGTATTCTTGCTTAACAGATACTGAAGAAAAAATAGTGAAAGAGGAGGTTTTCTATGGAACATACGGAAAATGGGGCACAGACACCGCACAAACGGCGTGTGCGTTACAAAGGAAAATATCCGAAAAAATTCGAGGAAAAATATAAAGAACTTCAGCCGGAAAAATATCAGGACACCGTTGAACATGTGATCCGTAAGGGGAATACGCCGGCTGGTATGCACATCTCCATTATGGTAAAAGAAATTTTGGATTTTCTGGAGATTAAACCGGGACAGGTGGGATTTGATGCCACATTAGGTTATGGCGGTCATACAAAAGCTATGCTGCAATGCTTACAGGGTGAAGGACATATGTATGCCACAGATGTGGATCCGGAGGAGTCTGCCAAGACGAGAAAGCGTCTGGCGGAACAGGGATTCGGAGAAGATATGCTGACGGTAAAGCTGCAGAATTTCTGTACGATTGACGAGATCGCAAAGGAAGTGGGAGGGTTTGATTTTATTTTGGCAGACCTGGGCGTTTCCTCCATGCAGATCGACAATCCAAAACGGGGATTCTCTTATAAAGTGGATGGACCACTGGATCTGCGTCTGAACCAGGAGAAAGGTATCAGTGCAGCGGAACGTCTTGATACTATTTCTGTTGAAGAACTGGCCGGAATGCTGGATGAGAATTCGGATGAACCGTATTGCGAGGAAATTGCGGAGGCTATTGTGAAAGAAATCCGCCGGGGCAATCGGATCGATACTACGACAAAACTGCGTCAGGTGATTGAAAATACGCTGGAATTTCTGCCGGAGAAGGAGCGAAAAGATACCGTGAAAAAGACCTGTCAGCGTGTGTTCCAGGCACTTCGTATCGATGTAAACCGTGAATTTGAAGTGTTGTATGAATTCATGGAGAAACTTCCGGGTGCGTTAAAACCAGGCGGCAGAGTGGCGATTCTGACTTTTCATTCCGGAGAGGATCGTCTGGTGAAAAAAGCTTTGAAGGATGGATATAAGTCCGGCATTTATACAGATTATGCAAAAGATGTTATCCGGCCGTCCGCACAGGAGTGTGCACAGAACGGACGCGCCCGCTCCACAAAAATGCGCTGGGCGATCCGGTCAGATCTGGAAGTATAATGCCAGATGTGAGATGACTTCACCACTATGGGTGGTGAGTAACAAGAATGCCAAGGACATTCTTGAAAGTTTCAAAAGAAATATTAAAAAGAAAAAGTTTAAAGTAGTAAGGTTTATAAGGGTTTAGAAAGAAGAGAATAAAAATTGAAGAAGAATAAATATGAGATTGATATGTGTAATGGTTCCATCATGGACAAACTGATTTCCTTTGCACTGCCTCTGATGCTGTCCGGCGTCCTGCAGTTGATGTTCAATGCGGTTGACATTATTGTTGTTGGACGGTTCAGTGGGAGCCAGGCACTGGCAGCAGTAGGCTCGACCACTGCGCTGATCGCAGTGTTTACGAATTTATTTATCGGGATTTCTCTGGGAGCAAATGTACTGGGGGCAAGGTTTTATGCTGCCGGCCGTGATAAGGAGATGTCAGAGACCGTACATACTGCCATTACACTGGCTCTGATCAGTGGTATTGCAATGGCTTTTATTGGAGTGCTTTTTGCAAGAGGCGCGTTGGAACTGATGGGGACACCGGATGATGTCATTCGGTTATCCACACTGTACATGCGGATCTACTTCTGCGGCATGCCATTTTTTATGCTGTACAATTATGGTGCTGCGATCCTGCGCGCAGTAGGTGATACGAAACGGCCGTTAATCTTTTTGTTGATCTCAGGCTCCACCAATGCAGTGCTGAATCTGGTGATGGTCATTAAATTTGATCTTGGTGTTGCAGGTGTCGGTATTGCAACGGTGATTTCCCAAATGATCTCCTGTGTGCTGGTTCTGCGCTGTCTGCACAAATCAGACAGCAGTTATCAGCTGCGTTTTTCGAAATTGAAGATCAAAAAAGCATACATGATGCAGATTTTTCAGGTTGGTATCCCGGCAGGTATCCAGAGTACAGTCATCAACTTGTCAAATGTATTGCTGCAGTCCTCGGTGAACTCTTTTGGCTCCACAGCCATGGCCGGGTATACAGCCGCAAATAATCTGTTTGGATTTTTATATGTATCCGTAAACTCTGTGACACAGGCATGTATGAGCTTTACGAGTCAGAATTATGGTGTGGGAAAACTGAAACGGATGGACAGGGTGCTGCGTGACTGCATTATTTTGTCCGTCAGCGTATCGCTGGCACTGGGCGTTGGTGTGTATGTTTTTGGCCCGGAAATCCTGCAGATTTATACTACGGATCCTGCGGTTATCCAGTGTGCGATGGAAATCCTTTTGTATACCACAGTTACTTATTTTTTATGTGGTCTTATGGATCTGTTTCCGGGAGCATTGCGTGGAATGGGACATTCAGCAGTACCGATGATTCTGTCCGTGATCGGAACGGTAGGTACCCGTATTGTCTGGATTTATGGTATTTTCCCACAGCACAGGTCATTGGCGATCTTGTTTATCTCTTATCCGGCATCCTGGATCCTTACGATCGTGATGCAGGTGATCTGCTTCTACTTCGTGCGGCGGCATGTACACCGCACCCATGCGGAACTGCGTTCATGAGCAAGTAGCGAAGCGGATTGCGAATGTCCGCTTTACAATAAGCAGGCGTAAGGTAAGTGCTGTAAGATAGTGCCATAAACAGGATGAAAGAAAATGCGATATCTTAGCGGAATTATGTGAAAAAATTTATGGTATAATCAACCTTTTGCTTCCACATACTAGATGTACAACAAAAATCTGGTAATTGAGAAGAGGAAACAGGAGGTTTTTACGATATGAAAGCGACAGGAATCGTGCGCAGGATCGATGATCTGGGGCGCGTGGTAGTGCCAAAGGAAATCCGCAGGACGCTGCGCATCCGGGAGGGAGATCCGCTGGAGATTTTTACGGAACAGAACGGAGCCATTGTATTGAAAAAATATTCCCCCATCGGGGAGCTGAGTACATTTGCCGCTCAGTATGCCACAAGCATGGCGGAAGCAGCAGGGAGCCTTGTATGTGTCATGGACCGTGACCACATCATCGCAGCGGAGGGAAACGGCAAAAAGAATTATGATGGAAAACCGATCAGCCCGGAAATGGAGCAGTTTATTGAAGCAAGAGGTTGTCAGGTGGCGGATGCACAGGAGAAAAATTGCAAGAAACTGACCCTTGACGATGCCATGCAATATCAGACCCAGGCACTGGCAACCATCATCTGTGAAGGGGATGCCATCGGCGCGGTGGCATTGTGCAACGGCGCAGATAAGGACAGTGCCGGGGAACTGCAAGGAAAACTGGCACAGGCTGCGGCACTGTTCCTGGCGAAACAGGTGGAACAGTAAGACATTTTCCGTGTAATTGTGTGTGTTCCGGCATAAATTATGAAACGGGACTCTGCGATTTTCTCTCGTCCGCTAATGATCGCCGGCCGAGAGAAAAATAGCCAGAGTCCCGTTTTTTCCGGCGGTGAGCAAAAAGATTGTATTATGGAGGAAATTATGAGGTTCATACATATTGCAGATGTGCATTTGGGAGTTACCCCGGATGCGGGAATGCCCTGGAGTGAGAAACGGGGCAAAGATATCTGGAACAGTTTTCATATGGTGCTGGAGGAGGCTCGCAGACAACAGGCAGATTTGCTGCTGATCGCCGGTGATCTGTTTCACAGACAGCCATTAAAGCGTGAATTAAAAGAAGTGGCAGCGGGATTTGCTGCGATACCGGACACAGAGATTGTACTGATCGCGGGAAACCATGATTATCTGCATCCGAAGTCTTATTATCGCACCTTTGCGTGGCCGGATAATGTGCATTTTATTTTAAATAAAGATCTCACACCGGTGCATCTGGAGCGGATCCATACGACGGTATGGGGCTGTAGCTTCTGGGATAAGGAAGATGACAGAGCGGTGTATGGAAAACATCAGCGGCAGATGGATTCAGAGTTTCAGATTCTGCTGGGACACGGCGGCGATGACCGGCATCATCCGTTCCGGGCAAATGAACTGACAGCAGGATATGATTATGCAGCTTTTGGACATATCCACAAGGCGGCGCAGCTGATCCCGAACCGGGTGGTAATGGCTGGTTCCCTGGAGCCGACAGACTGTAATGATTTCGGCCCCCACGGTTTCTGGATGGGGGAACTGACGGAGGCCGGCTGCCGGGTTTCTTTTTATCCGATCAAAAAATGTGAATATATCCGGCAGGAACTTCCGGTGACACCGGAGATGTCCGCTTATGCGATGGTGGGACTGGCGCAGCAGGAGCTGGCAAAACGTGCGCCCTATCAGATTTCCCATCTGGTTTTGCGTGGATACCGGGATGCGGATATTGTCCTGCCGGTGCAGGAACTGGCGCAGCTGAACCGGGTGGTGCGTGTCGTGGATGAGACCGAGCCGGATTATCCGTTTGACCAGCTGAAACAGCGATACGATGGAACACTTCTGGCGCAGTATATCGAGACACTGGAGGCGTATCCGGATGCGGCATCCGGAAGGAAAGCATTGTATTATGGTGTGCAGGCCATGCTGAATGCCATGGGGGAAGGACAGGAGACATAGGATGATTATCAGAGAGGCGAACATAGGAAAGTTTGGAAAACTGGAAAATCAGAAGTATCAGTTTGCACCACAGATCAATGTTATTTACGGAGCCAATGAATCCGGCAAAAGCACCCTGATGCAGTTTCTGAAGGCGATGCTGTTTGGCCTGGAAAAAACAAGGGTGAGAAAGACGCTGGATACTTATAACCGGTATGAACCATGGGATACTCCGGCCTATTTTTACGGTTCCATGATGTTTGAGACCGGGCAGCAGCAGTTTCTGCTGGAACGGAATTTTTATTATAAGGAAAAACGTGTGCGGCTGGTGAATATCCGGGACGGTGAGGAACTTTCTGTGGAATACGGAGATCTGGACATGCTGCTTGGTAATGTCAGTGCGGCGGCCTATGAGAATACCTGCTGTATCGGGCAGGAACAGCTGCTTCCGGGGCGGGAACTCGGCGTGCTTTTAGAGGATGAGCGCAGCAATCTGGCGCAGACCGGAAGCGGGGATTTTCAGTTGTCGAAGGCATTGCAGGAACTGGAGCAGAAACGAAAAAATGCGGAGAAGACCCGGAAAGAACTGGAACAGCAACGGCTGTCGCATATCCATCAGCTGGAAGTAAACCAACAGGTGCTGGAACGTGATATCGCAGGACTGAAAGCGCAGCAGGAAAAGCAGAGTACGCAGCAGGGTACGGTGCAGGAGCGGGTAAGAGCGCTGCAGCAGCAGATGGAACCGGTACAGACAGCTTATCAGACGGTCTGTCGGCGGGAACAGGAGCTGAAGAGCGCGGTAGCACAGGAACAGTTGAAATGGGAGCAGGCTGAACGGGAACAATGGAAACGGGAGCAGTTCCGACGGGAGCAGGAGGAAGCGGAAGCACTTCAGCAGAAATCCGGTAAAAACGCAGGATTTTCACCGCTTTTGCTGATCGGTGTGGCGGGTCTGATTCTGGCCCCTGTTTTAAGGTCTGCCATGGATGGATTTCAGAAGATAGCACCGGCTTTGAATATTATCTGTATCATTCTGATCCTGGCCGGGCTTGTGTCAGCCTATCGTAAAAGCAGAGAGAAGAAAACGGCTGACTCTGGACAGAAACACAGACAAAGCGTAAATGACTCTGTGCAGAATCACAGGGAGCAAGATAGCCGGGCAAATGACCGGGCGAATTTACAGTCCGTGGAGCGGGAGGGAAGGAAAGCTGCCCTGGATCAGCAGTTACAGCGTGTTTGTCAGCAGAAATCCGTTCTGGAAGAACAGCTGCAGCAACTGAAGGATCAGAAAAAATCACTCCAGCTTCAGGCGGCCCGGCAGGAAGGTTCCGGGGATCAGCTGCAAAGCCAGATACAGGAGAAAGAAGTGGAACTGGAAAATCTGACAGAACAGGTGGCTGAATTGCAGCAGGAGACGTTGGATGAGCAGCATGCCCGTGAAGACAGGGACGCATTGGAACTGGCAGCGGAAACCATGTCCAGCCTTGCCGCCCGGATGTCAAAGACGTTGGAACATACATTAGATAAAGAAATGTCAGAGATTCTGGCGCAGATTACGGGAAATGTACATGAGCAGCTGCAGGTGACGGATGGACAAGGTATCGTATTGGCAGAGCAGCTGCAGAAGCGTACCCCGGAGGCATACAGTCAGGGAACGATGCAGCAGGCGTATTTTTCTTATCGGATGGCGGCGGGGCATATGCTGATGAAGGAAGAACCGCTGCCATTTCTTTTGGACGAGACCTTTGCAAACTATGATGAAGAACGGCTGCGTCAGACGCTGCGGTGGCTGGCGGAACAGGAAAATCAGATCTTTTTGTTTACCTGTCGGGAAACTGAAATGAGGCTTCTGACGGAAGAGGATATCCCTTTTGCAAGTATACGATTATAAACATGAAATACCGACATTGATTACATGGATTGCAATTTGATGGGATTTTTGAAAAATCAAAAATAGATATTGTGTTCTAACGCAAGATGTGAGAAAATAAGAGATAATTGTGAAAAAACATAGTTCACCCAAACTACTGTTTTGTGGGAAAACTATCAGTGCAGAAAAGTGAAGGAGATAGATAGATGGACGTAGACCTTGGGCAGTTAAGAGAGCCGTGCGCCTGCGGAATGGAACATAACATCGATGTGGAGAAGATCGTCATCGAGTCCGGAGCAGTAAGCCAACTGGAAGAGATTCTGGAAGAGTTTCAGAATCCGGTATTTATATGTGACAGCAATACGCGGACGGCGGCGGAACCGTTTTTAGAGGAAGAATTTAAAGATTATCCGGTCATTGAACTGAATCCGGAAGGACTTCAGGCAGACAACCGTGGTGTAAACAAAGTGATGAAACAGCTGGATTATTGTGACAGAGGACTGAGCAGTGTCTCTGTGGATGTGCTGGTGGCGATCGGCGGTGGAACGATCCATGATCTGACCCGCTATGCGGCGACCGAGTACGATATCCCGTTTGTTTCTATACCAACCGCAGCAAGTGTGGACGGTTATGCAGCCAATGTGGCGGCACTGACCTGGGATGGACTGAAGAGGACCGTTGCCGGTGTGTCTCCGCGCTGGATCCTGGCAGATACCGATATTTTCAGTGCGGCACCGTCGCGGCTTACCGCTTCCGGTGTATCCGATTTTCTGGGAAAATATATATCCATTCTTGACTGGAAGATCGCACATCTCGTTACCGGTGAGTACATCTGTGAGGAAGTATGCGATCTGTTGGAAAAGGCACTGCGCGATGTCAGCCGGGTACTGGAAGATATTCGTTTTGGAGACAAAGATGCCATCGAAAAGCTGATGTATGCCCTGCTTCTGTCAGGTTTGTGCATGCAGATGGTGGAAAGTCCGCGCCCGGTATCAGGAGCAGAACATATGGTATCTCATCTGTGGGATCTGAATGTGCTGAATGAGAAAACCAATGCGCTGCATGGTGAGCAGGTAGGCCTCGGTCTTCTGATCGTGACGGATTATTATAAAAAGCTCGGATATGCCATCCGACATAAAAATGTAACTGTAAAATCGGAAACAGCCAAAGGACTTGAAATGAGTCTGTTGGAACATACATTTGGTAAAAAAGGTCTGTTGGAAGGAATTCTGACAGAGAATACGCCGAATCCATTGGAGGATATCGATCTGGAAGAACTGGAAGAACAGCTTCCGGAGATCGAAGATCTCATCGATGACCTCCCGGATGCTGACGATATGTATGCAAAATTGCATGATGCAGGCTGCGTACATGAGATATCTAACCTTGGAATCGACAAAGAAAAAGTAGAACTGACGCTGCAGAGCAGCCCATACGTCAGAAACCGTCTGACGTTACTGCGGCTTTCCAAACTGCTGGAGTGGTAACACCCGTCAGCGGCACAAATAATCCCAGATTTTGAAGGATAATTCATACAGAAATAGAAGATGACTGTCAGAAATGGAAATTTCCAGCAGCTCTTCTATTTTTTTTACCCGATAGAAGAAAGTGCTCCGGTGAATATGCAGATATTCTGCCGTTTTTGCAGCATTCCGGTCATGATCCAGATAGGCCCGCAGTGTTTCCACAAAATCCGTATGGTATGTTTTGTCATAATCCTGCAGCTGGAAAATATGATAATGGATCCCAACTTCCAGCTCCTGGTAATTACATTTGGAAAACAGATATTCCGGCAGGGCATCGGTGCTGTAAAAAAGTGTCTGATCCGGTGCCTGCAGGTCCGACAGCTCCAGGGTGTGGAGTGCCTGATGGTAGAAAATCCGGATTTTCAGGATATCTGCAAAGGGCTGACTTAAGCTGACTTTCAGGTGATTGCGCTCCGCAAACTGCTCCAGTGGATCCGTCAGTTCAGGACTCAGCTGTACCGGCGTATCCTGATTGATCAGCAGGATGATGTTATTTTTGTATACCACGGACATGGCATTCGGATAAACCTGCCGCAGTGACGCCATCTGACGTTTGTTGAACAGGTCGCTGTTGTGCGGTTCCGGACAGTAGAGGATCGCCAGACAGAAGAATTTTCCGAAACGGCGATTCAGCAGTTTCAGCCGGGTTTCTATGATGTTTACATCGTTGAACCGTCCTTCCAGTAGTTCCGTGAGAAACGTTTCATACTGTAAGCCTGTTTTCTGCACGAAGAATTCATGCTTCTGCATTTCAATCGCACAGATATCGGAAAAAGCGGTGATCAGTCGCAGCTCATGTTCACTGGCCTCCGCTTTATCCGGCAGACAGAGTGCTACATAGCCGGTCATGACATGCTGGATGCGGATGCCACAGAAAATCCAGTTCGTATCCGGGTGGTCTTCCGTCTGGATAAAAAATGCCTGATTATTTTTGTAAATCTGATGTTCAATCTGCAGGCGGCGCAGACTTTCCACTTCCTGGGAACTTAAAAATATGCTTCCTTCCTCACTTTTTTCCATACCAAACGGAAGCTGGTGCATCAGCGGGGAGACCGCGATCATGCTGTAACTGGCGTCCAGCACAGACATGGGACGGTGGAGAAAAGATTCTGCCCGGAGGATCAAATCGTCCAGACCATGACCGCTGTAAAGCAGATGATACAGATCATTGATTTCCTGCTGCAATCGCAGTTCAAAGGTCAGCCGCTGGTTCAACAACAGAAAAGTATCTTCCGGTGCAGGCATGTTTTCTACCGGGATGACAGAAAATCTGTCCTGCAAAGCGGTGGCTTCATTCGCTGTATGCAAAAACTCTCCGGTTGTCGGTAAATACTCTGCAGCAGATGTCTTTGCGTAGGTCTCCCAGAGGACAGCGTCTATCAGAAGTACCGGTGACTGCTCTGGAGCCGGTGCCGAAAAAGCATCTGGTTTTAGCAGATTTTCCGGAATGTCATCTGGGTACAGATACAGGGTGTCCGGACACAGAACCGTATTCTGCCGGAGGATATCGATGCGGCTGATAAAACGTGTTGTATCATAGTCATTTCTAACCATACAGCGACAAATATCCTGCAGCTGGTCAAGCAGTGTTTTTAATGTGATCATAAGAATCTCCCTAAAAAGAAAGGGCAGTCTGCCCATTCGACATTTGTTGAAAATAAATCAAAAAGGTGTGAGGATTTTCAACAGCTGTTTGAAGCTTTTTTGCAATCCTCATGTTATAATTTTATCAGTGATTATAGTGACAGTGTACCATAACAGTACCGTGCACGTCAAAAATATATCAGATGTGAGATGAACAGAATGAACATCAAAGCGACAAAGGTTGAATGAAGAACAGAAGGGAGAAAAAACATGGCAGTCATTACGATTGACGGCACCCGCCTGGAAGTGCCGGAGAATAAAAATGTATTGGAATGTGCGCTGGAAGCCGGAATTTATATTCCGCACCTCTGCCATCATCCGGATCTGCCGGAGAATGGTTCCTGCCGCATGTGTATTGTAGAAGTCGAAGGTCAGGAAGGCGTGACCACATCCTGTACCCTGCGTGCACAGGACGGAATGGTAGTACATACCACAAGTGAGCGGATCAACAAACTGCGTACCCTGGCTCTGGAATTACTGCTTGCCGGACATCCGGAAGATTGTTCCACGTGTCCGAAATACGGTAACTGCGAGCTTCAGACACTGATCCAGTATATCGGTGCAAACAACGCACGTATGCGTACCCGTATCAAAGGTATCAAGATGGAAGAGGGCAATCCGCTGCTCATTCATGACATGAACCGCTGCGTACTGTGCGGCCGTTGTGTACGTGCCTGCAACAAACTGAGAGGCGTAGGCGTATTGCAGTACAACAAAAAAGATCTTGAGACATATGTAGGAACCTTACATGGCAAATTGCTGAAAGATGAAGACTGTCGTTTCTGTACGGCCTGTGCAGAAGTCTGTCCGACCGGTTCCATCCGTGATAAATTACAGCTTCTGACAACGAACCTGAAAAAAGAAGAGGCATTGGTGCCGTGTCGTACCGCCTGTCCGGCTCATACGGATATCCCACGTTACATCCGTTTTGTAAAAGAAGGCGATTATGATGCAGCCGTAGCGGTCATCCGTGAGAAAGTACCGTTCCCGAACGCACTGGGACATGTCTGCAGTCATGTATGTGAGCTGGAGTGCAAACGAAAAGAAGTCAGTGAGGCAATGTCCATCCGTGACATCAAACGTTATGCCGCAGAGCATGACACCGGCCGTTACTGGAAGGGAAAAGGAAAACAGCTTCCCGATACCGGCAAGAAAGTATGCGTCGTAGGTGGAGGACCGGCAGGTCTGACCGCAGCATATTACCTGAGAAAACAGGGACACGCCGTTACCGTAAAAGAAGCACTTCCGACCGTTGGTGGTATGATGTCTTATGGAATCCCGTCCTACCGGCTTCCGCGTGAGATCATTGCACAGGAAGCAAACGTAATCGAGGAGCAGGGCGTAGTCATCGAGACAAATACAAAAGTAGACAAACCGGTTGAATTACTGAGTGAGTACGATGCGGTCTTAATGACCATCGGTGCACACAAAGGTGTCCGTCTTCCGATGGAAGGCAGCGAGCTTCCGGGTGTTCTGTTAAATATTGATTTCCTGCGTAATGCAAGTCTTGGTCAGGAGACCGGAATGGGCAAGCGTATCATTGTTCTCGGAGGTGGAAACGTAGCTTTCGACTGTGCGAGAACCGCAAAACGTCTGGGCGCAGAGGAAATCCATCTGGCCTGTCTGGAGGCAAGAGAAGCCATGACTGCTGATGATGAAGAAATTGAGCAGGCAAAAGAAGAAGGCATATTCGTGCATCCGGCGCAGACTTTTGAGCGTATCACAGGAACCGATGCTGTTACCGGCGTAGACTTTATGAATGTAAAATCGTTTACCTTCGATGAGAACCGCAGAGCCATCATCGAAAAAGAGGAAGGCAGCGAGCATCACATTGATGCAGACACGGTTATTTTTGCAACCGGTCAGCGCCCGGATCTGACAGAAGAAGCAGGTCTGGCCCTGGGCAGAGCAAATAGCATTGTTGTAAAAGAAAACTCCCTTGCAACTGAGACCGAAGGTGTATTTGCAGCCGGCGACGTTGTATATGGAACAAAATCCGTAATCCTTGCCATTGCATCCGGCCGGGATGCGGCGGTTGAAATTGATAAATATCTTGGTGGCGACGGAGACATCAGCGAGACACTTGCTCCGGAGCAGCATGCAGATCCGAAGATTGGCAAAATAGAAGGTTTTGGTTACCTTGGACGTACCAAGACGCAGGTAACACCGGCAGCAGAGAGACAGGACAACTTCAGCGAGGTAGACCATGGTATCTGTGATGCGGATATCTGCGGCGAGGCAAGCCGCTGTCTGCAGTGTGACTTAAGACTTCAGATCCATCCGTCCAGACTGTGGACCGAATATTCGAATCAGAAGGAGGCGTAAGACAGATGAGTGCTTTAGAAAATGCAAAAAACATGAGTGTTGAAGATATTCTGGCAAAAACTGCGGCTTCCGGATTACTGGAATTCGGTGTAGAGCGCAGTGTTGTGACAGAAAAATGGAATCAGGTAAATGCAGAACGAGAATTTCAGACGAATCCGATCCGTGTGGTTGCAGGTTTAAATAATGCGGATATCGCAGGGGTTCAGCTGGAAGTATTGAAAGCTGATCCGAAAAAAGTAATGGAAGGTATGGCAATCGCAGCGCTGGCAGTAAATGCAGAAGAAATGTATCTGTACCTTCCGGAGAAAGAAGTTGAGTATGCAAAAGGACTTGAGACAGAGGCTGTCGGATACGGCATCCGGATCCAGACAGGGCTCATCAATCGCAGAGCAAGCCGCGGCGGTGCATTCCATCACATTTTAACTATGGCTGCACTGGCTGATATTTTCACAGACAGCTACGAGCCGTGTACTTATATGGCAGTGTGCAAAGACGGCAAAATGGGTGAACTTCAGAAAGTATCCTTTGGTATAAAAGTGGCTGAACTGGTAGGAGATGCAGATGTGAAAGCCATCGCCATCGGTACAAAACTGTACGACGCATCCGCTATGGATCTGGTGATTGAAGCAGATACCCAGATCGGAAACGGTGTGATCACGGTTTACAGTTCCAAATGCTGTATGATCCATGAAACTGAAGAGGTGCTTTTGGCAGAGCGCAAACAGAGCTGTGGAAAATGTACGTTTTGCCGTGAGGGTCTGATCCAGCTTCATACCATGGTAAAAGAAATTACAGAAGGACAGGGAAAAAAAGAATTTACAGATATGATGGAAGAAATCGGAGAAGCCATGACATTCTCTACTCCGTGTACCATGGGACAGACTGCATCTGATTTTGCAATGGGTTCCCTGAAATATTTTGCAGGTGAGTATGAAGATCATATCAAGAAGAAAAAATGTGCAAACAATGTATGTTCCGCATTTATGAGCATTTACATTGATCCGGATCTTTGTGAAGGATGTGAGGAATGTGCGGATGTCTGTCCGGCTGATGCCATTGAGGGCAAGAGCGGCTATATCCACATGATCGATGAATTTGAATGTACCAAGTGCGGAAAATGTATTTCCGCATGTGAGAATGATGCAATTATCCAGACAAATGGCCGTCTGCCGAAGCTGCCGACCCGTCTGACAAAATGCGGTAAATTTAAAAAACGTCACTAAGCACAGAGAGAAACTTTTCCTTTTAAGGAATTCACAATAACACAATTTTATGGAGGTATTTCATTATGAAAACAATGGAAGCAGATGTAATTGTAGTAGCAGCCGGCCCTGCAGGCCTTGCGGCAGCAATCACAGCAGGCGAGAACGATCTGAAAGCAATCGTATTTGAAAAATCCAACACAACCGGTGGAGCAGCAAACATGGGTATGGGACCGCTGGGTATCGGTACAAAATACCAGAAAAAAGCATTCTGCGATATCACAGTAGACGAAGCGCTGAACAAACATATGGAGTATACACATTACCGTGTAGACAGCGATCTGGTTCAGACATACTTCAATAAATCCGCAGACACCATCGAGTGGCTGGAGGATATGGGTGTTGAGTTCGCAGGCGCATTCCGTTACTTCAGAGAGTCTGAGGCAACATGGCATATTGTAAAACCGGAGAATGGTGTGATCGGACCTCGTGCAGCAGGACCGATGGTTCGTGCAATGACAGAGAAAGCAAAAGAACTTGGTGCTGAAATCTACCTTGAGACACCGGCAACCGGCCTGATCATGGAAGACGGCAAATGCGTTGGTGTAAAAGCAGTTGATAAAAACGGTGAAGAGATTGAAGCTCGCGGTAAAGCAGTCGTTGTTGCAACCGGTGGATTTGGTACAAACAAAGAGATGATCAAAGAAAACTTTGGCTATGACCTCTGGGAGAACTACTTCCCGTTCAATGTTCCGGGTACAACCGGTGACGGTCTGAACATGATGTGGGATGCCGGTGCACAGAAATTTGGTGCAAATATCGAGATGATCTATCAGTTAAAAGACAATATGAACTGGTTCCTGTTAGACGCAGTTCTTCGTCAGCCAAACCTTCTGATCAACCAGAACGGTGACCGTTTCATGAACGAGGGCATGATGGGTAACACAACTTACACAGGTAATGCGCTGGCACTTCAGCCTGGAAATTACGGATACTGCATCATGGATGCTAAAATCCTGAAAAACTACAAGAAAAATGGCCCGGATATCTTTGATATCGTTCATCCGGAAGATGCATTCCTGGCAGTTGATGCTGAGTTTGACCGTGCAGAGGAAGAAGGATATGACGGATTCATCCGCGCAGATTCCATCGAAGAGCTGGCTGAGAAACTTGGTATTGACGCTGACAAACTGGAGGAGACTCTGGACGATTACAACGATATGTGTGATGAGGGATACGATGCTCAGTTCCACAAAAAACATGAGTATCTGCATCCGATCACAGGTAAGGGCGGCTACCTGGTAGGTAAATATTACATTGCTGCTTATGGAACAGTAGGCGGTGTCAGAATCAACAAATACGGCGAAGTAATGGATGCAAATCTGAAACCGATTCCGGGACTTTACAGTGCAGGATCTGATGCAAATACCATCTATGGTGATAGTTATAACTTTACACTGTGCGGAAACACCATGGGATTTGCTATTAACTCCGGACGTATGGCTGGTGAGGCAATCGCAGACTACATCGACGAGAATTTTTAGGACGACTTTGAAGTATTGATAAAAAATAACAAGAAAAACCAGAAGTAAACTGGTAGAACCACAATAGGGATAGGAAAATATAGGGAATTCAGCCTGAATTTACTTTTTTAAGTAGATTCGGGCTGTTTTTTTCTTGAAACAAAAGCTGATAGTGATAAAAAATTAACAAAAAGGTGTTGTGTTCTGCATACAATTCTGCTATTCTACTGCCGTGGAATTGATTAATAGTTACTAACCAGAAAGTGAGGACGATCATGAAGGAATTTGAACAGTGGAATGGTTTTGAAGGACGTTTGTGGAAAGAAGAAGTAAATGTCCGCGACTTTATCCAGAACAACTACACACAGTATGATGGAGATGAGGAGTTTCTGGCTGAACCGACAGATGCAACAAACCGTCTGTGGGGCAAACTGCAGGAGTTGCAGAAAGCAGAGCGTGCAAAAAACGGCGTTCTGGACATGGAGACAGAAATTGTTACTTCCCTGACAGCTTATGGTCCGGGATACATTGATGAAGAATTAAAAGATCTGGAGCAGGTTGTTGGTCTGCAGACAGATAAACCGCTGAAACGTGCATTCATGCCGTATGGTGGAATTAAGATGGCTGAAGAATCCTGCAGAATGTACGGATATGAGCCAAGTGAAAAAATTCATGAGATTTTTACAAAATACCACAAAACTCACAATCAGGCAGTATTTGATATTTATACACCGGAGATGAAAGTTGCAAGACACAACAAAATTTTAACAGGTCTTCCGGATACTTATGGACGTGGACGTATCGTTGGCGATTACCGCAGGGTAGCTCTGTATGGTATCGACAAACTGATCGAGTTCAAGAAAAAAGATTTTGATGCAACCAACCGTCAGGGTATGCGTCGTGGTGACTTCCAGTTAAGAGAAGAGATCGCAGAGCAGATCCGTGCGTTAAAAGGCATGAAAGAAATGGCTGCTATCTATGGCTATGATATTTCACAGCCGGCTAAAAATGCGAAAGAGGCAGTTCAGTGGGTATACTTCGGATACCTTGCAGCTGTTAAGACACAGAATGGTGCAGCCATGAGTGTTGGACGTGTATCTACCTTCCTTGATATTTATATCGAGAGAGATCTGAAAAACGGCATTCTGACAGAGGAAGAAGCACAGGAACTCATCGACCATATGACAATGAAATTCCGTATGGTAAAATTTGCAAGAATCGAGTCCTACAACCAGCTGTTCTCCGGTGATCCGGTTTGGGCTACACTGGAAGTAGCAGGTATCGGCATGGATGGCCGTCACCAGGTTACAAAGACAGATTATCGTTTCCTGCATACACTTGAAAACATGGGACCGGCTCCGGAACCGAACCTTACGGTATTATATTCTTCTCACTTACCGGAGAACTTCAAGAAATATGCAGCTCATATTTCTGTTGAGACAAGTTCCATCCAGTATGAGAACGACGATGTAATGCGTCCGGTATGGGGCGATGATTACTCCATCTGCTGCTGTGTATCTGCCACAGAGACAGGAAAAGAGATCCAGTTCTTCGGTGCCCGTGCAAACCTTGCAAAATGCCTGCTTTACGCAATCAACGGTGGTATGGATGAGAAAACTCACGATCAGGTAGCTCCGGAATATGCACCAATCACATCCGAGTATCTTGATTATGATGAAGTAATGAAAAAATATGATGTAATGATGGACTGGCTGGCTCACCTCTATGTAGGTACCCTGAACATGATCCATTACATGCATGATAAATATTACTATGAAGCAGCTGAGATGGCGCTGATCGATACCGATGTACGTCGTACATTCGCAACAGGTATCGCAGGATTTTCACATGTAGTAGATTCCTTGAGCGCGATTAAATATGCAAAAGTAAAAACAATCCGTGACGAGAGCGGAATTGCCGTTGACTTCGAGACAACCGGCGATTTCCCGAAATACGGAAACGACGATGAGAGAGCAGATGAGATCGCTGTATGGCTGCTGCGCACATTCATGAGCAAACTGAAATATTGCCATACATACCGTGATTCTGAGCCTACGACATCTATCCTGACGATTACATCCAACGTTGTATATGGTAAAGCAACCGGTTCCCTTCCGGATGGAAGAAAAGCAGGTGCTCCGCTTTCACCGGGAGCAAACCCATCCTACGGCGCAGAGCAGAACGGATTATTAGCATCCCTGAACTCTGTTGCAAAACTTCCATATGAAGAAGCACTGGATGGTATCTCCAATACACAGACCATCAACCCGGGTGCTCTGGGACATGATGAAGCGGAACGTGTAGACAATCTGGTAAATGTTCTCGACGGATACTTTGACCAGGGTGCACATCACCTGAACGTAAACGTATTCGGCGTAGAGAAGCTGATCGATGCTATGGAGCATCCGGAGAAAGAAGAGTACGCAAACTTCACCATCCGTGTATCAGGATACGCAGTAAAATTCATCGATCTGACAAGAGAGCAGCAGATGGATGTAATCTCACGTACCTGCCATACGCAGCTGTAAGGAGGAAAATATGGAAAACATCACAGGTTACGTGCATTCCCTGGAAAGTTTCGGTTCCGTGGACGGGCCGGGAGTACGTTATGTGATTTTCCTTTCCGGTTGTGCCATGCGCTGCCAGTTCTGCCATAACCCGGATACCTGGGATATGGCGGGCGGGCAGCCATACACAGCAGATCAGCTTTTGGAAAAAGCCTGTCGATACCGCACTTACTGGAAACAGAAGGGCGGTATTACTGTAAGTGGGGGAGAACCGCTGCTTCAGATTGATTTTGTGACAGAACTGTTCCGCAAGGCGAAGGAAAGGGGAATTCACACCACCTTGGATACCAGCGGAAATCCATTTACTGAAAAAGAGCCTTTTTATTCCAAATGGAAAGCACTGATGCAGTATACAGATTTGATTTTACTGGATATCAAGCATATTGATCCGGAAGGTCATCTGGAACTGACCGGTCAGCCAAACGACAATATCCTTGCTATGGCGCGGGAATTGTCGGATATGGGAAAACCGGTGTGGATCCGTCATGTCCTTGTACCGGAGCGGAACGATAAGGATGAGTATTTGCACCGTCTGGCAGATTTTATCCATACGCTGAACAATGTGGAGCGGGTCGAAGTTCTTCCGTATCATACGTTAGGCGTATTCAAATGGGAAAAACTTGGAGTTCCATATCCGCTGGAGGGCATCAGACCACCGGAAAAAGAACGGGTGGAAAATGCAGAGAGGATTCTTCAAGCCCCTTGACATTCCCGCTGAATTCACTTAAAATAACGACTGATCCGTTCTATAATTTATTGAGAGATATTGGCTGAGACGGGAGATAGTACAGGTG
The DNA here is from genome assembly GCF_000469345.1 of Eubacterium ramulus ATCC 29099. GTDB lineage: Bacteria > Bacillota > Clostridia > Lachnospirales > Lachnospiraceae > Eubacterium_I > Eubacterium_I ramulus. The sequence goes on along the minus strand of NZ_KI271092.1, from coordinate 34,163 downwards.
GAAGATTCTACAGAGAGAGGATGTTAGTGCAGTGGCACTAAAGCTGAGACATCCTTGTTTGGAACATCTGGAACCGGGCCCTGAGCTTCGTGCGAGGAGTACGACGTAGTACCGGCGTTAACGGTTTTTGAGTGGATATGCGTGTGAGAAAGTCACGTATATAAGCAGGGTGGTACCGCCGGAGTTCCGGTCCCTATGTGGACTGGGATTCCGGCGTTTTTTGACCTTACAGGAAATAATTATTTTGAGAAAAGGAGATATCGTTATGGCAAAGGACAAAAAATTAGTAGAAGCCATTACATCCATGGATGTGGATTTTGCACAGTGGTACACAGATGTAGTAAAAAAAGCTGGATTAACCGATTATTCCAGTGTTAGAGGATGCATGGTCATCAAACCGGCAGGATATGCGATCTGGGAGAACATCCAGAAAGAGCTTGACCGCCGTTTCAAAGAGACCGGCGTAGAGAATGTATATATGCCGATGTTTATTCCGGAGAGCCTTCTGAACGTAGAGAAAGATCATGTAGAAGGATTTGCACCGGAAGTGGCATGGGTAACACATGGTGGATTAAACCCACTGCAGGAACGTCTTTGTGTGCGTCCGACATCTGAGACATTATTCTGTGATTTCTATAAAAATGATATCCAGTCTTACCGCGATCTGCCAAAGGTATATAACCAGTGGTGTTCTGTAGTAAGATGGGAGAAAGAGACCCGTCCGTTCCTTCGTTCCAGAGAGTTCTTATGGCAGGAAGGACATACAGCGCATGCAACAGCCGAGGAAGCTGAGGCACGTACCGTACAGATGCTGAACCTGTATGCAGACTTCTGTGAAGAAGTGCTGGCTATGCCGGTAATCCGCGGACAGAAGACCGAGAAAGAAAAATTTGCAGGTGCTGAGGCTACTTACACCATCGAGGCACTGATGCATGACGGAAAAGCACTGCAGTCAGGAACCAGCCACAACTTTGGGGATGGATTTGCAAGAGCATTTGGTATCCAGTATACAGATAAAGAGAATAAGTTACAGTATGTACATCAGACATCCTGGGGTATGACGACCCGTCTGATCGGTGCGATCATCATGGTTCACGGTGATGATTCCGGTCTGGTTCTGCCGCCGCACATTGCACCGACCCAGGTAATGGTTATTCCGATCCAGCAGAGAAAAGAAGGCGTTCTGGATACAGCACAGGAAGTACAGGCACGTTTGGGAAAAGTATGCCGTGCGAAATTAGATGATTCCGATAAGAGTCCGGGATGGAAATTCTCCGAGCAGGAGATGCGTGGTATCCCGCTTCGTGTGGAATTAGGACCGAAAGATATCGAGAACAATCAGTGTGTACTGGTCCGTCGTGATACTCGCGAAAAAGTAGTCGTATCTCTGGATGAAGTAGAAACGAAAGTTCCGGAGTTATTAGAGACGATTCAGAAAGATATGTTTGAACGTGCAAAAGCACATCGTGATGCTCATATCACAGATGCACACAATTATGAGGAATTCTGTGATGCTGTTGAGAACAAACCGGGATTCATCCGTGGTATGTGGTGTGGTGACCGTGCCTGCGAGGACAAGATCAAAGAAGAGACCGCTGCTACGTCCAGATGTATGCCGTTCAACGATCAGGAACATATTTCTGATGTATGCGTATGTTGTGGAAAACCGGCGAAAAAACTGGTATACTGGGGCAAAGCATATTAAAAACAGTCATTTTTAGTATGTCTGCTTAAAGGAGGGTGCCTATGAAGATCGAGTTACCGGAAAAAGTAAAGACCGTCATTGCTGAGCTGAAAGCACATGGTTATGATGCTTATGCTGTGGGCGGCTGTATCCGAGACAGTATCCTTGGACGTACCCCCGGAGACTGGGATATTACGACATCTGCCAAACCGCATCAGGTGAAGGCGATTTTTCCACGAACCGTGGACACCGGGATCCAGCATGGTACCGTGACAGTTTTGATGGATAAGGAAGGATTTGAGGTCACTACTTACCGTATTGACGGCGAATATGAGGATGCACGCCATCCGAAAGACGTGATTTTTACTTCCAATCTGCTGGAAGATTTGAAACGCCGGGATTTTACCATCAATGCAATGGCATACAACGATGAGACCGGTCTGGTGGATGCCTTTGATGGTATTGCAGATCTGAACGCAAAGCGGATCCGATGCGTGGGAGAACCGACAGAACGTTTTTCGGAGGATGCACTGCGTATGCTCCGTGCAGTCCGTTTTGCAGCACAGCTTGGTTTTGCCATTGAGGAGCGGACAGAACAGGCCATCCGTGACATGTGCGGAAATCTGGAAAAGATCAGTGCGGAGCGGATCCAGGTGGAACTGGTAAAACTGGTGACATCGGATCATCCGGAGGAAATGCAGAACGTCTATGACACCGGAATCGCGGCAATGATTCTGCCGGAGTTTTGCACCATGATGGAGACGGAACAGCATAACCCGCATCATATCTATACTGTGGGCGAGCACACGATCCGTTCCATGCAGTATATCCGGGCAGATAAAGTGCTGCGTCTGACTATGTTGCTTCACGATGTGGCGAAACCGGTCTGCCGCACCGAGGATGAGAACGGGATCCATCATTTTCACGGACACCCACAGGTGGGAGCAGAGATGAGCCGCAAGATCCTTCGCAGACTGAAGTTCGACAATGATACGATCCACCGGGTAATGGCGCTGGTGCGGGCACACGATGACCGGCCACCGCTGCAAGGCAGAAGTGTCCGCCGGGCAATCTACCGGAACGGTACAGAACAGTATCCGGAATTGTTTGAGGTAAAACGGGCGGATATTCTGGCACAGAGCAGTTTTCTGCAGCAGGAAAAACTGTTGTATGTCGACCGGTATGAGCATATGTATCAGCAGATTATGGAAAAAGAGCAGTGTCTGTCCTTAAAGGAACTGGCAGTGAACGGCTCGGATCTGATTGCCCGAGGTATTCAGCCCGGAAAAGAGATCGGAGAAATTCTGCATCAGATGCTGGAGAAAGTTCTGGAAGAACCGGAATTGAATGAGAAGGAAGTATTGCTTGCCTGGTACTTCAAAGCATAAATAACAACACCTCTTCATATGATAAACAAGGGCTAACGGTTGTTTAGCAGACATTTATCGTATAAAGGGGTGTTTTTATGTATTATCAGGTGGAACAGGTACTGGAACAACAGGAACCGGAGATTGAAAAATTTTACAAAGGGCGTGGGCTTCTGATCTGCGAAGCGAAACAGGGTCTGTTCGCATTAAAGGAATATTTTGGCTCCGCACAGAAGGCGGAGTTTTTATATTGGCTGGGAATCTGTCTGGAGCAGCAGGGAATCCTGTGTGATTCTATGTTGAAAAACAAGGATGGCAGCCTGATTACGGAAGGACCGGATCGGATTCCGTACACGTTTCATCGCTGGGTACGGGGGCGGGAGTGTGAGGTGAAAAACCGGACGGAACTGTTGGAAACGGTTTCCTTTCTGGCGGATTTTCACCGGTGCTGTTCCGAAAGTGGGGTGGAACAAACGGAGGAGGAAAGCGCAGAGGAAGAAATGACAAAGCTTGGGGAAGAATATGTGCGGCACAACCGGGAATTGAAGCATATCCGCAAGTACATCCTGAAGCGGAACAATAAGAGTAAATTTGAGCGTCTGTATCTGGAATGCTATGAAGCATTTGCGCGGCAGTCTGCGGAGGTGGTAGAATTTCTGCAGCGATATCCGGAACAGGATGGCGGCTATACCACTGGTGTCTGCCACGGAGATGTGAATCAGCACAATATCCTGTTCACTTCCGACGGACCGGCCCTGATCCAGATGGAACATGCCCATGTGGGAGCACAGATTACGGACGTGGGTAAATTTTTGCGCAAGATTCTGGAGAAAAATGACTGGAACCGGCAGCTTGGCATGGAGCTGATCCGGGAATACTGCCGGATACATCCGCTGAGCGAACAGGATCTGCGGGGGCTGTATTACCGGCTCGCATATCCGGAAAAATTCTGGAAGATCGCGAATCGCTATTATTGTAGCAGAAAGGTATGGGATTCGGGGCAGAATTATGAAAAGCTGTACCGGGAGATCCGGCAGAACCGTGCGCGCAGCCAGTTCCTCCATGCCCTCAGAGCTTGGTGTGGCTGATCGGAAAATGAGAGATATAAGGTACATCTGTAACTGCTTCAATGTGTATAAATCAGGTCGAAACGTGGCGGAAAACGCCGAGAAAAGCAGTTTCCATTTGGCAATTAGTGTGATATAATGATTGACGGGTATTGATCATGAACTGATGCTGTTCATGATAGGATGATCAATGCTGATATTACAAAATATCAATGAATGAAACGCAGGAGGTTCGATCATGAGTTACAGAGAAGCATATGAATCCTGGCTGAGCAATCCGTATTTTGATGAGGATACAAAAGAAGAATTGCGAAGCATTGCAAATGATGAGAAAGAGATTGAAGATCGTTTTTATATGGATCTTGAATTTGGTACAGCCGGTTTAAGAGGTGTCATCGGTGCCGGAACTAATCGTATGAATGTATACACAGTTCGTAAGGCGACACAGGGACTGGCAAATTATATTATTAAAGTAGGCGCACAGGCAAAGGGTGTTGCCATTGCATACGATTCCAGAAGAATGTCCCCGGAATTTGCAAATGAAGCAGCTTTATGTCTGGCAGCGAACGGTATCAAAGCATACATTTTTGAGAGCCTTCGTCCGACTCCGGAGCTGTCTTATGCAGTCCGTTACCTGGGATGTACAGCCGGAATCAATGTGACTGCAAGCCACAATCCGCCGGAATACAATGGTTACAAAGTATACTGGGAGGACGGTGCACAGATCACACCGCCACACGACGGCGGCATCATGGCAGAAGTAAAAGCTGTGACAGATTATGCAACGACAAAGACGATGTCCAAAGAGGACGCAGTGGCAGCAGGTCTGTATGAAGTGATCGGTGCAAACATTGATGATCCGTACATTGCTGAGTTAAAGAAGCTGGTATTGAATCAGGATGCCATCAATGCAGTAGCAGATGACCTGAAGATTGTATATACACCACTTCACGGTACCGGAAATATCCCGGTTCGCCGTGTATTAAAAGAGCTTGGTTTCAAGCACGTCTATGTGGTTCCGGAGCAGGAACTTCCGGATGGCAATTTCCCTACCGTAAGTTATCCGAATCCGGAAGCGGCAGAAGCTTTCACACTGGGACTTGGCATGGCAAAAGAATTGGATGCTGATCTGGTGCTGGCAACAGATCCGGATGCTGACCGTCTCGGCGTATATGTAAAAGACAGCAAAACCGGCGAATATCATTCCCTGACCGGAAATATGTCCGGATGCCTGATCGGTGCATATGAGATCAGCCAGAGAAAAGAAAAACAGGGACTTCCGGCAGACGGTGCTTTTGTAAAATCCATCGTTTCCACCAATCTTGCAGATGCCATTGCGGCAGACTACGGTGTAAAACTGTATGAAGTTCTGACCGGCTTCAAGTTTATCGGTCAGAAAATGCTGGAGTTTGAAACAAAAGGAAACGGCACATATCTCTTCGGAATGGAAGAAAGTTACGGATGTCTGCCTGGTACATATTGCCGTGATAAAGATGCAGTGGTTGCTTCCATGGCATTATGTGAGGCTGCAGCATACTATAAGACCCAGGGCAAGACTCTGTGGGATGCGATGCTGGATCTCTATGAGAAATACGGCTATTACAAAGATGATGTAAAAGCCATTACCTTAAAGGGTATTGAAGGACTTGCCAAAATCCAGGAGATCATGACAACTCTGCGCGATAATACACCGGCTCAGATCGGTGAACACAAAGTGCTGAAAGCAAGAGACTACAAGAAGGATACGATCACAGATCTGGAGACAGGTGCAGTGACACCGACGGGTCTGCCGAATTCCAACGTACTGTATTATGAACTTCCGGATGCGGCATGGGTATGTTTCCGCCCGTCAGGTACAGAGCCAAAACTGAAATTCTACTATGGTGTCAAAGCAGACAGCATGGAAGCAGCAGATGCAAAAGCAGCAGAGCTTGGCGCAGCAGTTATGGCTATCGTAGAGCCGATGTTAGGCTGATGGTGCATATGAGCACTAACGAATATCGGCTGTGTGACCTGTTTTCCTTGACAAATACAGGGAAAACAAGTATAAATAGTCTATAATAAAATAAAAAACGGACATTTTTTCGTTCTATAGGAGGAACTTATAATGAACAAAACAGAATTAGTTGCAGCAATCGCAGAGAAAGCTGAATTATCCAAAAAAGATGCAGAGAAAGCTTTAGCAGCATTCACAGATGTTGTAGCAGATACTTTAAAAAACGGTGACAAGATCCAGTTAGTAGGATTTGGTACTTTTGAAGTAGCTGAGCGTGCTGAGAGAACAGGAAGAAATCCACAGACAGGAAAGGATATCGTGATCCCGGCTTCCAAATCTCCGAAATTCAAAGCTGGTAAAGCATTAAAAGATATCGTAAACGCATAATCAGTGATTGTTTCACTTACTGTAATGTAAATGATAATTGGGGCCGTTCCGAACCGGGACAGGCCCCTTTCTACTAGGAGAATCAAGATGAGATTAGATAAATATCTGAAGGTATCCCGTCTGATCAAGCGGCGTACTGTTGCCAATGAAGCCTGTGATGCAGGAAGAGTTATGGTCAACAGCCGAGTGGCGAAAGCATCCCAGGATGTAAAAGTCGGTGATATCATTGAAATCGCATTTGGAAACAAATCTGTCAGAGCAGAAGTTCTGGTTGTGACAGATACTTCCCGAAAGGAAGAAGCAAAGGAAATGTTCCGCTATTTATAAGCCGGAACAGGAGTCATATTTTTATAGAACCTCCCATATACTGGAAACAGTAAGGGAGGTTTTTTATATGGAAGAGAGACAGGCATCAAGACAGCACAGGGTCATTTTGACAAATCGCGGCACCTGTGCGTTAAATGGAATATCGGATATCTTGTCCTTTGATGTTAATGAGATTTTACTGGAAACAGAGATGGGGATGCTGATGATCCGGGGGATCGATCTGCATGTGAACCGGCTGACTCTGGAAAAAGGCGAGGTGGATCTGTCTGGAAAAATTGATTCCATCCAGTATTCTGACGTCAACAAAGGAAAAGGATCCCAGGGGGAGTCGCTGCTGGGGCGGCTGTTTAAATAATGAGCAGTGTGCAGATCCTACATCAGGTGCAGCTGTTTGGACAGGCGGTGCTCTTTGGCTGCTGTATGCTGCTGGTGTATGATCTGATCCGGATTTTCCGCAGAGTGGCAGCACATGGCGTTGTCTGGATCGCAGTGGAAGATATGTTTTTCTGGGTGCTCAGTGCTTTTGTGCTGTTTCAATTTCTGTATCAGGAGGACGATGGCAAGGTACGGGGATTTGTGATCCTGGCCATGTTTCTCGGCATGCTGCTGTATGGAAGGCTGTTCAGCCGGGGTGTGGTGAAGGGTGGAACCTTTCTGCTTCAGAGATTGTGTGGTGGTGCAAGGCATTTTTTTCGAGGGATTATGAAACCTGTCAAAATTATGGTGTGCCCCGTTGGTAAATGTGCACAGTGTTTGAGGCGAATTTGTAAAAAAAGAAACAGATATGTAAAAAAACGATTGAAAAAATTGTGGAAAGCAGTTAAAATGGGTTTATATAAGCTTTAGAAGGACAGAGTTGGATTGTATATGGAATGTAATGGTTCTGTTAATATCCACTCCGCAGCAGGATTTAGTTAGAGGACAGATTGCAGATGCGTAAAATGAAACAAAGAAAGAAAAGTAAAAATAGAACAGGTAAAATTTGTATTTCCTGCATGGTAGTTGTTTTGACACTGATCATGTCCGTGCAGATCGGACATTTATATCAGGTTAATGAAGGTTACAAACAGGATGAGAAGACCAAACAGGCGCAGCTGAAGGATGAGCAGGAGCGTTCCGCGGAGCTTCAGGAAAAGGAAGCATATGTTGGGTCTGACCAGTACATTGTGGATACAGCCAAATCAAAACTTGGCATGACCTATCCGGACGAGATTGTATTTAAAGAAAAATGATTTATTCAATACTTATCAATACTAAGAAGCCATGGAATATTGTTCCGTGGCTTTTGCTGTTGTGTGGGGTGACGCTGAAAAGAATAAATGAAAGGAAGCGTTGGAATTGAACGCAGGAGGATTCTCTTGGTAAAAAACATGAAGTACATCCACTCTTTGGTTAAAAAACATGAAGTGCATCCATTCGATGAAATGTTCCATCCTTGAAAGAATTTTGACGAAATGTTTCGGAAAAACGAACAGGTATTTGACAAAGATTTTACGGTGCCGGACGTAGAATTACTTCCTGAAGATTCTTGAATGAAACAAAATCAGGGAGGAATGTAAAATGAGACGATTCAATTTTAATCTGAAACATATGCTGGTGTGTATGGCAGCGCTGTTGTCGCCACAGTTTCAGCTGGCGGGAGTATATCCGCTGGTTCCGGCACTTTTTATGACGGGATTTGTATGTGGTGTGAACCGCAGTCTGTTATTTCTGTGCAGTATCTGTGGTCTGCTGATCCTGGCACCGGTGTCTGTGATGGTCAAATATGCACTGGTTATATTATTGAGTGCGGCACTGGTGTGGGGGCTGGAACAGTATACAGGGCATTGCCGTACCCATGTGGCGGGAGCATTGTGTGGCGGTGTTACGGTAGTGGTTGGACTGTGTTGGAACGGACTGCATCTGCCGGGGACCTCCGGGCTTGTGATCCGCATTTGCGAAGGCATTCTGGTGACCGGCTTTATCTATGTGGTGAGTCGGCTGGTTATGATGATCCCGGACTGGGAGCCCCGGAGTGAGATGCCGGTGGTTATGTATGCACCGGGTGGCCGGCGTCTGAATGAGTATGCGGAATCTTTTGAAAAACTGTCCCGTACGTTTCGGAAAATGAACCGATACAAAGAGGATTTTTCCGCAGAGGAACTGGGACGGATGCAGACGGAGGTGACGGGGCGGATCTGTGCGTCCTGTAATCAGTGTGCGATTTGCTGGGAAGAGGATACTATGCCGATGTATCAGATCTTGTACCGGTTTCTGCAGGCACTGCAGCGGGGCAGGGAGACAGATGTGCAGGAGCGTGCCACCGAGTTGGGGGAATACTGTCCGTATCGGGAAGATCTGATCGAACAGGTACAGCTGGTATTTGAAAAAGCGCATTTGAATATGGCCTGGTATAACCGGTTACAGGAAAACCGGGATGTGATCGCACAGCAACTCGATGCCATGGCATATATTATGGAGGACTGCGCGAATGAAGAGACGGATGTGACAGCGAAGGAAGGCAAAATTACAGCATCCATGCGTTATGCCTGGAAGGAGTTGGGAGTGCTGGTGGAGCAGCTGAGGATCCTGGAGAACAGTCATGGAAAATGGCAGGTGCTGTTTCAGGGAAGAACCAGGGGCAGCAAGTGTATATCTGTCCGGGAAATGGCCAGACTAATCAGTGGTGTCAGCGGACGGGGATTTGCACCGGCGAAAGACAGTAAGGCATTGCTGGGGACAGAATCACAGTCACTGATATTTTGTGAGAACAGCCGCCTGACGGCCGGATACGGTGTGGCGCGTGCCGTGCGGGAGGACGAGCAGGTGTCCGGAGATAATTTCTCTTTTCAGATGTTGGATAACGGCTGCTGTGTCATGGCTGTATCCGATGGTATGGGAAGTGGTTATGCAGCTTGTAAAGAGAGTGAAATGGTGATAGATTTAATAGAGAAATTCATGGAAGCCGGTTTTTTGCCGGATACGGCACTGCGCATGATGAATTCCGCCATGGTGACCCATGGAGAACATAATCTGTTTTCTACTGTGGATCTTATGCGGCTGGATCTGGACAGTGGAGAGGCGGCGTTTTACAAAATTGGTGCCGCCACGACGTTTATCCGTCATGGAAAAGAGGTGCGGATGGTCACACAGAAGAGCATGCCGGTAGGGGTGTTTGTGGGACAGCAGGTACCGAAGGTGACGGAACAGCTGGCAGACGGAGATTTTGTCATTATGGTAACGGATGGCGTGCTGGAGCATCTGCACGTCCGGGATGCGGGAGAAACCATCTGCGAGGTGATCCGTGGAATTGATACAAACAATGCGGCAGAGTTTTCCAGACTGGTACTGGAACAGGTGCTGCTCTATACCGGTGGCCGTGTCCGGGACGATATGACGGTGCTGACTGCCGGAATCTGGAGCCGGTAGCGAACGGAGAGAAGAATGCAAAAGAAAATACAAATATTTATGGAACAATATCATATGATAGAAAATGGAGATCATGTCGTGGCCGGAGTGTCCGGCGGAGCGGATTCTGTCTGTCTTCTGCGGGTGTTGTGTGAGTTGCGGGAGTGCATGGGATTTTCCCTGTCGGCTGTGCATGTAGAGCATGGCATACGGGGCGCGGAGAGCCTGTCAGATGCAGCATTTGTCAGAGAACTGTGTGCGGCATTGGAAGTTCCGCTGCTGTCCTTTTCTGTGGATGCTCCGGGCCGGGCCGGTGCACGGCATCAGTCTCTGGAGGAGGCAGCCAGGGATCTGCGGTATGAAAGCTTTTATGCGGCATGCAGGCAGCTGGGGGCAAATCGTCTGGCGGTGGCCCATCACGGAGATGATTGTGCGGAGACGCTGCTATTTCATCTGAGCAGGGGAACCGGCATCCGGGGACTGTGTGGTATCGTGCCGGTGCGTAAGCTGGAACAGGTGGAAGCCACACTGATCCGGCCATTATTATGTCTGACCAGAGAAGAAATTGAAAAATTGTTGCAGGATTTTGACCAGGATTACCGGACAGACAGCACAAATCTGGATGAAAACCTGAGCAGAAACCGGATTCGCAGTCAGGTGCTGCCGCAGCTTCGTCAGATCAATTCTGCAGCAGTTCCGCATATGGTGCGGACGGCAGGCTATATGGAAGAAGTATGTGCTTATCTGGATGCGGCAGCCTGGGAAGCAGGGGCACATCTGATCCAATATGTGCCGGAGGCAGAGCATCCACAGGAAATCCGGATCCGGCGCAGTGGGTTTGCAGATCTTCCCGGTGTGCTGCAGAGAAATCTCCTGCAGCGGCTGCTTGGGGAACTGGCAGGCAGCCGTAAGGATATCACGGCGCTGCATGTGGAACAGGTGCAGGCACTGTTTGCCGCACAGGTTGGAAAACAAAGTGACCTTCCTTACCAGATGCGGGCAGAAGCCGGTTATGATGAGATTTATCTGAAGAGAAAGAATACAAAGAATCTGCGTAACCCACAAGGGGCAAGCAATCATGCTGAAAATACAGATTATACAGAAAAGATATCCGGGAATATACGAAAGACAGAGCAGAAGGGTGACGGAAAAGAAAGTGACAGAGTGATTCCGGTGCAGACACTGGATATCTCCGGTATGACACAGCAGTTTAACGGACTGGAAATAACCGCTGAATTACTTCCTTTTGATGGAAATTTTCAACAAATTCCGGAAAAAACATATACGAAATGGTTTGATTATGATAAAATTAAAAATACTGTTCAGATAAGAACACGCCGTCCCGGAGACCGGATCCAGGTGCAATCCGGAGGCGGTCATAAGAAACTGAAAGATTATCTGATTGACAGCAAAATCCCGCAGAATCAGCGGGATTCACTGGTGCTTCTGGCAGACGGAAAAGAGATCATCTGGGTTGTCGGGATGCGGATCAGTGAGGCATATAAAATAACACAGGAGACAAAACGCATTCTGTCCATGTGCGTCAATGGAGGAGAAGAAAAAAATGAGTGAAAAAATTCGTGTGATGTTTTCAGAAGAACAGGTAAACGAAAAGATTAAAGAACTGGGAGCACAGATCAGTGCAGATATGAAGGGTGAACCGGTGAAAATCATTTGTATTTTAAAAGGCGCAAGCTTTTTTGCGTGTGAACTGGCAAAACGTATCACCGTCCCGGTTTTTATTGATTTTATGTCCGTGTCCAGTTACGGTGACGGTACAGAGTCATCCGGTATTGTGCGTATCATCAAAGATCTGGATGATTCCATTATAGGTGAGAACGTGCTGATCGTGGAGGATATCATTGATTCCGGTCGTACATTAAGCTATCTGGTAGAGAACTTAAAGAGCCGTGGAGCCAAAACCGTGCGTCTGTGCACACTGATGAGCAAACCATCCCGCCGTGTGGTAGATGTGCCGGTAGATTACATCGGCTATGAGATTCCGGATGAGTTTGTCGTAGGATACGGCCTGGATTATGCACAGAGATACCGCAACCTTCCGTATGTCGGTGTTGTGGAATTTGAATAGAAAGAGAGGAACTTTGAAATTGAAACATAATTTTAGAGGCCTTGGATTGTATGTGGTGATTTTCCTGGTCATCATTCTGGGCTGGTATTCTTTCGCTTCCAGGGGAATCGGAACAAATACCTGCACACAGGCAGAATTTGAGCAGGCACTGGAGGATGACAAGATCAATTCCATCGTGATCAAACAGAACGAGGAAGTTCCTACCGGTACGGTGACGATTCTGCTGAAGGATGGAACCCGCGAACTGATGAATGTATCGGATGTAGGGGTTATTCAGGAAACACTGAAAGAGGCAGATTTTGACAATTATACACTGAAAGATGTGCCGGGTGAAAATTGGATAGTACAGATTTTACCGACCCTGCTGATGGCAGGTATTCTCATTTTCTTTATCATGAGTATGAATGCGCAGGCCGGAGGCGGCGGTAATTCCAAGATGATGAATTTCGGTAAAAACCGTGCGACGCTGACCATGGGCGAGAATGTGAAAGTCCGTTTCAAAGATGTAGCAGGTCTGAATGAAGAAAAAGAGGAACTGGAAGGAATGGTTGATTTCCTGAAGGATCCGGGCAAATATACAAAACTCGGGGCACGTATTCCGAAAGGTGTTCTGTTAGTGGGACCTCCGGGTACCGGAAAAACATTGATCGCAAAGGCAGTAGCCGGTGAGGCGGGAGTACCGTTCTTCTCTATCTCCGGTTCTGACTTCGTGGAAATGTTTGTCGGTGTCGGTGCTTCCCGTGTCCGCGATATGTTTGCAGAAGCCAAAAAACATGCACCGTGTATCGTATTTATTGACGAGATCGATGCAGTCGGACGCCGACGTGGAACCGGTATGGGCGGCGGACATGATGAGCGTGAGCAGACATTGAACCAGCTGCTGGTAGAGATGGACGGTTTTGGTATCAATGAGGGCATCATCGTTATTGCAGCAACGAACCGTGTGGACATTCTTGATCCGGCATTGCTGCGTCCGGGCCGGTTTGACCGTAAAGTATATGTGGGGCGTCCAGATGTGGGCGGTCGTGAACAGATCCTTTCCGTTCATGCGAAAAACAAACCGCTGGCAGATGATGTGGATTTGAAACAGATTGCCCAGACTACGGCAGGATTTACCGGTGCAGATCTGGAAAACCTGCTGAACGAAGCTGCCATTATTGCAGCAAAAGATCAGCGGATGTACATTTGCCAGAATGATATCAAGAAAGCATTTATCAAAGTAGGTATCGGTGCCGAGAAAAAGAGCCGCATTATTACAGATAAGGAAAAACGAATTACAGCATTCCATGAGGCTGGTCATGCGATTCTGTTCCATCTGCTTCCGGATGTGGGGCCGGTTTATACAGTTTCCATTATCCCGACAGGCGTGGGAGCCGCAGGTTATACCATGCCGCTGCCGGAAAAAGACGAAATGTTCCATACAAAGGGACAGATGCTTCAGGAAATCATCGTAGATCTTGGCGGTCGTGTGGCGGAAGAACTGATTTTTGAGGATGTCACTACAGGCGCATCCCAGGATATCAAGCAGGCTACTTCTCTGGCGAAGTCTATGGTTACCAAGTACGGAATGTCTGAAGATGTGGGACTGATCTGCTATGACGATGAGGAGGAAGTCTTTATCGGAAGAGATCTGGGACACACCAGAGGATACAGCGAGACAGTGGCTACCAGAATTGATGGCGAGATCAAACGGATCGTGGATGAGTGTTACGCAAAAGCACGTCAGATGATCCGTGAGCATGAGGATGTGCTGCATCGTTGTGCAGAACTGCTTCTGGAAAAAGAAAAAATCAACCGTGATGAGTTCGAGGCGTTATTTGAGGAAAAAACTGTAGAAGCGTCTGCTGAGTAAGAATTTGTGGAAATGCACCATGGTTTGTGCGATATTTCCGTAAAATGCGGAGAAGGTTACTTGCGGGTAATGGCGAAAGTGCATAAAAACAATGAACAAAATTTGTGAACTTTATGCACACTTATTTACTGGGATTTGCTATTATACTAACTGTAAATACCCCCAATACATTATATAGTTTTTTGCTACC
>NZ_KI271092.1:0-19717 GCF_000469345.1 Eubacterium ramulus ATCC 29099 | reverse complement strand
GCTACCCCCATAGTAAAAAATACCTTCTCCTTTTGAAAGAGACAGCAGATCGATTGGCTGTCTCTTTTATTTTTTGTGGTTAAACGGAACGTTTTGAGATAATACGAAATCGGGAAATCTTTTCTCAGCAGCTAGTCACTCGTTACCTTCATTTCACTGCGGTTTCATCGCGCTCGTTCCCGGCTCCTATAGAAGCTGGTCGCCTCCCACTCGCGCAAAACCTTGTGAAAATCAGTCACTCGCTAAATCGCTTGCCGAGAAAAGATTTCCCGATTTCTTATGTTATGTAAAATGTGTGTTCTGTTTCTATAATGTTGGCTGATAAAGCACACTATGTGTAACAAATAATATTAAAAAACATATAAGATGCTACTGTTTGCATTAATAGTATGATAGAAAAAGTAGTAGCAATATACAGATTAAAATAGTGTATAATAATATGATTACAGTGTCAAAAGGTCTGAGTCCACCTGTGCTTGCACAAGGGTGGATGAATGACCTTGGGGCACGCCCCGATATGAGCATAAAAGTGGGATTTTTATCCCACGATATGCGAATAGCGGGAAGAATTGTGGGAGTGCAAAGCACGGAGCAATCCGTGTGATCAAGATTTGATATTTAAAAATAAGTATTTACCGAGGGAAAAGAAATGACATATGATTCAGTACAGAAATTTAACAGTGTGGAAAATTATATTCTGCAGATGCGGCCGATTCTGAGAAAGCGGGCGTTATTCTCTGATGGAACAGCAGATTACCGGATGCCGCCGGAACCAAAGGCCGGTGACACCGTGAAAATTCGTTTCCGGACCGCTGCCGATAATGTGGACCTGGTGGTGCTCTGCCATGAAGATGAGCACATTGAAATGTATCTGACAGATTGTGATCGTGATTTTGACTATTATGAGGCGGAAATCCGTGTCGGTGAGGAACAGTACAAATATCATTTTGAAATTATATCCGGTATGCTGCGCTGTACCTATGACCGGGCAGGTGTATCCAGAGATTTCCGGCCACAGTACGAGTTTTGCATCATTCCGGGATTTTCTACGCCGGAGTGGGCAAAAGGTGCGGTTATGTATCAGATTTTTACCGATCGCTTCTGTAACGGAGATACCTCCAATGACGTGAAAACCGGTGAATATTATTACATCAACCGTCAGACAAAGCAGGTAGAAAACTGGGATAAATGTCCGGAAGATTTCGACGTGGCAAACTTCTATGGTGGTGATCTGGCAGGTGTACTGTCCAAAATGGATTATCTGGAAGAACTTGGTGTGGAAGTGCTCTACTTCAATCCGTTGTTTGTGTCCGCATCCAGTCACAAGTATGATACACAGGATTACGACTATATCGATCCACATTTTGGTGTGATCGTAGAGGATGGCGGCGAACCGATGCCGCAGGACTGCTGCGACAATCGCCAGGCTTCTCTGTATAAGGCCCGTGTAACAAATAAGAAAAATCTGGAGGCCAGCAACCAGTTATTTATCAAACTGGTCGAGGAGGCGCACCGCCGTGGCATGCGTGTCATTCTGGATGGCGTGTTCAATCACTGTGGATCCTTTAACAAATGGCTGGATCGGGAAAAAATATACGATGATGCAGAAGACTTTGAGCCAGGTGCTTTTGCAACAAAGGACAGCCCATACCATAGTTATTTCCATTTCCAGAATGACAACGCATTTCCGGATAATTTGACATACGAGGGCTGGTGGGGACACGATACTTTGCCAAAGTTGAATTATGAGGAGTCTCCGGAACTGGAAGCCTATATTCTCAATGTGGCGAAAAAATGGGTATCTCCGCCATACAATGCAGACGGCTGGCGTCTGGATGTGGCAGCTGATCTGGGACACAGCCAGGAGTATAACCACCTGTTCTGGAAAAAGTTCCGTAACGTGGTAAAAGAGGCAAACCCGGAAGCACTGATCCTGGCAGAACATTACGGCGATCCGAAAGACTGGCTGCAGGGTGATCAGTGGGACAGCGTCATGAACTATGATGCTTTTATGGAGCCGATGACCTGGTTCCTGACCGGTATGGAAAAACACAGTGATGAATATAAAGACTATATGCTGGGCAATATAGAAAATTATGAGAATACCATGACACACTATATGGCAAGTTTTGCAACATCCTCTCTGCAGTGTGCAATGAACCAGCTGTCCAATCATGATCATTCCCGCTTCCTGACCAGAACAAACCATAAGGTGGGACGGGCGGCAAATCTGGGAACACAGGCAGCTTCGGAAGGTGTTAATAAAGGGATCATGAAAGAGGCAGTTGTCATTCAGATGACCTGGCCGGGTGCTCCGACACTGTATTATGGAGATGAAGCAGGTCTGTGCGGATTTACGGATCCGGATAACCGCAGAACGTATCCGTGGGGAAAAGAGGATAAAGTTCTGATCCGTTTTCATCGGGATATGATTCGGATTCATCGGGAAAATCCTGCACTTCGCACCGGTTCTGTCAAGTTTTTGCGCGGAGATCGAAATATCCTCTGCTATGCGAGATTTAACCGGGCACAGCAGTTTATCATTGTAGTAAATAACGATGGTTATACAAGAAGTATGGAGATTGGCGTGTGTGGAGCCGGTGTACCGTCTTCCTGTCAGATGACACAGATCATGTATTCTTCGGAAGACAATTATTCCATGGCACCGGTAACCTATCAGGTAGAAAGAAGCTATCTGAAACTGACGCTTCCAAAATATTCTGCTGTTGTGTTGCGACATCAGTCAGAAGAGGACTAAAACAACACATATAAACACTAATTTAATCTGACAGAATTAGTTGAATAAGCCATGTAGGCTATGCTATACTTGAATCGTAACAAGAGGTGATGAAACAAAAGTTTGTAAGATTCAGAACAAACTTCATGTTCAACATTTTAATATCGTAGGTGTTATTTTTAAAAGAATTCATAGTATAGCAGTATTCATACTTTCTTTTGTTGTCAAACAAATAGTGACATGGTACAATGAGCGCAGCGAATGAAACGCTGTGTAACTTGTAATACCAGAAATCGGGATAGACCTATCATATTGTAGCACAGTGTCTGATTTGCAAAAACAAAAGAAAAAGATATAGGTTTATAAGGAATCTATCAGGAGGAATGGCTATGCTGGAGAATGATTTAACAAATATTGAGATGTTGATAATGAAATGTATCTGGGATACACCAGAAGAACTGGCCTTATCACAGTTGGTAGCAATGGTGAATGAGCGGTTTGATAAAAACTGGAGACCGCAGACAATTTCTACCTATCTGGCACACCTGGTGAGAAAGAACTATCTTACCATGCGCAGATCTGGAAAAGTTTTTCTTTATCATCCGGAAGTAACAGAGGAAGAATACCGTTCATCTCAGATGGATGAGTTAGTTCATTACTGGGGAGAACCGGGAACACCGACAGAGTTTCTTTCAGCATTGTTTGTAAAGGGTGAGAAAGAAAAAAATTCAGAGGAAAATCTGAAAGATTTAAGAAGCTTAATGGATGAACTGGATTAATTTTTTCTTTTATGTAATTGTTTTGAATTCGCTGACCGGTACGGTTGCATATCTGTTGTGTAAACTTCTGGCACTGGTCGCAAAGAAATATAATGCAATACGGATTATATATCCGCTGTATCGGCTGGTATTGTTGTTTTATATTGTGCCGTTGGGATATATCTATATCAGATGTAAGTGTTTTGTACGATTTGGTGCAAATACTCTTGGCGATGGATTTTTGGGAAATCAGGTGATTTATGAGGTTATGCAGTGTTGCCTGCTTATCTGGTTCTCAGGAATGCTCTGTGTTGGTTTGCATTATTTGAAAAAATGGAAAAAGTACAGATGGATCTGCAGGAAAAACATTCCTTTTCACGGAGAGGAGTATCGTGCAGTCTTGTAAAAGCTATATCCAGGGAAAAATTGGAAAAAGGTCAGATTTTGTACGAACTATACCATAGATTCTCCCTGTGTGATGGGTGTTTTTCACCATGTAATAGTATTCAAAGCATTAAATTATCCGATGAAAGACATTGAGCTTGTATTGATGCATGAAGGTACGCATATTGTGCGCAGGGATAATCTGGGAAAGAAACTTGCTTTGCTTATTGTTCTGGTAAACTGGTTTAATCCAATCCTTCGGCTTTATCTGGATGATTTGGATGCATGGGGCGATATTTCCTGTGACATTCACGTGTGCAGCCATTTCTTAGGTGGACATGCCAGAAAATATTTTGATCTTCTGCTGCGATTCAGTCAGGAGGAAAACCGTTCTGAGCAATTACCTGCTTTTGTTTCTCAATTAAACAGTGAGCAGTCATTGGGAAAGAGAGTGGAGTATATGATTAGATGGCAGAAAGCAGGGAAGAAAACCGGAGTAAGTGTAATATTGGCACTGGCTTTGGTAATCGGCAGTTCCGTAACAGCATTTGCATCCAGTACACAGGTGGTAGAGCAGCAGAATGATATGTATCGTGAGACCAGAGTGCAGGAAGCGGATATTTCAGATGCTGATGATTTAGAGGAATATGTAATTCCGGCAGATCAGGTAGATGAGGAGAAATGGAACAATGCGATTGTTTATGACGATGAGTTATTAGATCCCTTGAGTGTACAGAAAAATTTTGACTGGAAAATACCGGGAAATAATTTTGTACGTTCAGGTGCTTTTATCAAAAAAGCTGGTTCCACTATTGTTGTTTCCTGCTATGTATATGATGACAGATATCATCATGTCGGTATCCGCAGACCGGATGGTTCGATGCTTTATGTCAACGGAATGCATCAGGTTACAAAGACATTTAACTGCGAGACCACAGGTACTTATTATGTATATGTAGAGAATATGAGATCCAAAGAAATCCGTGCAGCAGGCTATTTTATTAAATAGTATGGTTTTGAGATACCCGACGTATCACATTGTACATAGCGGAGTAGTTGAATGATGTACCCTATGCGTGTCGTTATAAGGAGAATATCAGAAGATTTGATCTGAAATTATTTCCGTCGGGAAGGTGTCCGCTGTAAAAAAATAAATGGATGAAAAAGAGATAAAAGAAAGCGTCAGCAGAAGTGCTTTGTTCTGGACAGAGTACACCTGCTGACGCTTTGCTCTTTTTGAGAGGAAATTACGATGAATTTCCTCTCAAAAAATTTCAAAAAAAATTAGCACTCAACTCTTGATAATGGAAATCGATTTTTGTCCTGTAGATCAAATGGCATGGGTAAGAGCTGATAATCAACACAGAGCGATTGCGGAAGAGATTATTCTCAAGGAATTGATTTATATTTAAATGAAGGTGGTAAGGTCGTGGATTGCAACCTCATTATTATGTGAGAACATGAAATAGCAGTAGGAATAATGAGAAAAATAGGGTAATATAACAGTAAGCAGTTAGTGTGGTTTTGAAATGCCAATTTGGCATTTCAAGTTATAGAAGGGAATTGGAAAAATTTATTCTGGAAATGGGATTGGATTTTGCATTTTTAGCAAGACAGAAACATTTGGTACTGGATGGCAAGAAGAATTATGCAATTTCCAAGGATGTTTTGACTAAAATAAAGTAAGGAGGACTTGCGTATGATGACGGATGAAAAAATCAAAAATTCCAGTGAGCTAGAGTTTGCTGTATTTTGCATTGAAAATGTAGCGGCAAAGCTGGGGGTGGATGCAGAACGTGTTTATCAGGCATTTACCGAACAGAGTGACATTCTGAACGGATATATTGTCCCAGAATATGAAGTGTTGCATACCCAGAGCCGGGAATATATCGTTGATGACCTCCTTGATCTGATGAAAGAAAGGGGTGTGGAAGTATGATTCTCTATCATGGTTCTTTCTTAGAGATTGTAAAGCCGGATTTGGCTCATTCCCGCCCTAACGTAGATTTTGGGCGTGGCTTTTATGTCACGCCGCTGTATGAACAGGCTGCGAAGTGGTGCGGTAAATTCAAACGCCGTGGGAAAGATGGCATTATCTCCCGGTATGAATACGATGAAAGCCAAGAAAACGAGCTGAAAACGCTGAAATTCGATTCTTATTCTGAAGAATGGCTGGATTTCATTCTGAACTGCCGCAGCGGAAAAGATTCGACAGATTATGACCTTGTTGTGGGTGGTGTTGCTAATGATAAGGTGTTCAATACTGTGGAGCTGTTCTTTGATGGGCTGATTGATAAGGCGGAAGCTATCAATCGCCTGCGTTATGAAAAGCCGAACCTGCAAATATGTTTCCGCACAGAGAAAGCATTGTCTCTGTTGCATTTTGAAGGGAGTGAAACACTATGACAGCAAATCCGATTTTACTTCAGAAAAAATATAGTCGTGTCATTGAGTGCTTTGCCAAACAGCAGGGACTTTCACTGGATGCGGCATTGGATTTCTTTTATCATTCCCAGGTCTATCAGCTGATCCGTGATGGTGTTTCTGATATGCACTGCATGAGCGATGCGTATTTGGCAGAGGAATTGAAACAGGAATATGAGGAGAAAGTGCCTGTAAATGAGGTAGTAAAGGAGAAAACAAAGTGAGACATAATGTTTTCGATTCAATGCCATCCAATATAGTTTACGATAAAGCTAATGTATTTGCTGATTTTTTACAGACGGCAGGATTGTATGATTCCATGAAAATAAGTGAAGATAATATTCAAGATTTAAGCAGTATTTGTTGACCGTAGAGAATATACCGGTCCGCTTTGGGAGCAGATAGACGAAGCATTTCAGTTTGTTTTGAGAAATATTCATTTGGGTGCTACTATTGTGGGAATTTATCGCCAGGACGTTTATGAGATTCCACCGGATGCCATTCGTGAGTTGATTATTAATGCTATGGTACATCGTAGTTATCTGGATCATGGTACGATACAGGTGGCGGTATATGACAATCGATTAGAAATTACTTCCCCAGGAAAGCTGCCAATGGGACAAACGATGGAGCGTATGAAAGAAGGTTATTCTAAAATTAGAAATGAAGCTCTTGCTCATGCGTTTGCTTACATGAATCTGATTGAGCATTGGGGAAGCGGTATTCCGAGAATTATAGACAAAGTAAAAGCTGCCGGACTGCAGGAGCCGGAGTTTATTGGTGGCGAAGTTGATTTGCGTATCAATATTTATCGAAGACAGGTTGACGGCATTGTTGACCTCAATGACCTCAATAATGCCATTAAAGTGCCGGATACTATTGACAAAATGCCAGATAGTGACAATAAAGTGCCGGATAAAACAGAAATAGTGCCAGATAATATGAAAAAAGTGCCGAATAGTGGCAATGAAGTGCCAGATACGACTGAGAAAATGCCGGATAGTGAACAGGAACAACAAATCTATAAATATGTATTGGAAAATGGCTCTATTACTACTGCTGAAACAGTACAGATTTTAGATGTAAAACATCGTAGAGCCAGAGCTATCTTGCTGAATATGGTTAAGGACGGTTATTTAAGAAAAGAGGGTGCGGCGCGAAGCACTATTTATGTAAAAAGTACGGAAGGGAGATAATGCGTTTTCTGTAAAAAAATACTTTCAGTAGATGATTTGGCTACAAATATGAGATGGGACTTATATCAAATCCGGCGTGGTAAGAAAATCAGACGAATATATTTTTCCAAGAATTTGTCGTAAAAATGTGGTCAAACCAAGAAAATTGAGTGCGAGAGTAAGTGAAAAATCCCTGTGAAGTAGTGGCAGCCGCCATGCACAGCTCGGGAAAGACTTCCCTCGCTGTCGGGCTGTCGCCCTATACATTTCCATGAAAGAGCCATCTTTATCAAGCAAGCTTGAAAGATGGCTCTTTCACGTAAATGTGCATGGCTCGTAGCGTTCACAAATTTTTCACAAAATAATTAGCACTCGATGCTTGACATGGCTAATAATAAGTGCTATATTACAGCTAGAACAAAGGAAGAGAGATAAAAGGAACACAGAAAAGTTCCGCAGATCTCAAATCCGGTTGCTCAAGTAATCAACACTTCGGATTCTCCGAATGTGCACAAAATATAGTTACTGAAAGGAGTAATGACCTATGATGATGCCTAGAATTTTTGGAGAAAACTTATTTGATGATTTTATGAACGACTTTGCATTCCCGGATTTTACAGACAGTGCAAATATTGAGAAAGCTTTGTATGGTAAACATGCAAAAAATCTGATGAAGACTGATGTTAAAGATACCGAGAACGGATATGAAGTAGATATTGATCTTCCGGGCTTCAAGAAGGACGAGATTACCATGAAGCTGGAGAATGGTACACTGACCGTGAGCGCAGCGAAAGGTCTTGATAAAGATGAAGAGAACAAAGAGAAAAAATATGTAAGACGCGAGCGTTATGCAGGCGGAATGAGCAGAAGCTTCTATGTAGGCGAGCACGTTGATGTAGAGGATATCCATCCGAAATATGAAAATGGTATCCTGAGCTTCATCGTTCCGAAGAAGGAACAGAAGGCCGTAGAGGAGAAAAATAAATTCATCTCTATCGAAGGCTAATGCCTGGAGCAGGATTTTTTGTTGACAGGATGCTCGGATGTGTGTTCCTTAAAAGAAATGCCCGATATCGGACATTCAGACAGACATAGCATAAAATAAGATAAATATGTATCGAAAACTCCGGTGGGAAGTAAAATTCTCACCGGAGTTTTTTTGTGGTTTTCTATGCGCGTTGCTGTCGAATCCGTGTCGGATTTTGTCGAAATCGTGTCGAATGCTGTCGACAGGTGAGCAGATGTTAAACAATTATGTAAAAGTCTCTTGAAAAATACGACTAGATTGATAAAATAGTTGCAAATCAGAATGTTGCAGAGATTCTGAGAAGAATATTACAATGTTAGGAGAAAAGAGATGGAAAAGAGAGTATCTATCAGGGACATTGCAGAAATGCATTTGTCACAGCAGTTGGAACGAAAAAAAGCATTATTGTTAAATCTGGAACTCGATGCCTGTGCACGTCAGGGGATTCCGTGGACACCGACGCAGGGTATTCTTTCGCTGGAAGACCGCCGCAGGTATGAGATGAATCAGAGTATCATTTTGCCGAATGGCACCTTTACCAAGCAGTTTTCTCTGCCTAATTATTTCCGGGGTGAAAATGCATATGCACCGACAGGAAAAAATCTGCAGAAGTACGATGTTGCGGACAAATATATTCCGGGGATCAGAAAAGAATGTGCCGGCGGTCCGGAGGAATGGCTGGAATTCACCAGCAATTTTGATCTGGCATTGTTTTATGCCTGTTGTAAGTGGGATGAAGAACAGTTGGAATGGCTTCCCATGACAGAAGCGGATATTGAGCGTCCGTTTGGCGAGGGTGAGCCGGATCCGCATTATGGTGTGATCTATATGGCGAATGCGGAAGATGCAAGATTCTTCGGTACATACGCAAATGCACCGGAGTATCATATCATGACACCGGCAGGAAGTCTGGTAGATGGCGGGAACCGGGAGTATATTTTTGCAATGCGCATGAGAGATAGAGATGAGCTGCAGAAGGATGCACGTTTTGACATCCTTGTGTTTGAACATACAGAGAAATTCTGTCAGGATGTATATGAACTGATGCAGAAATCATTGCCGACCGGTTCCGCAGTGTTTAAAAAAATTTAAGAAAATAAATAGTTGAGTTTTTATAGTCCTTGGAGTATGATATTTTCATGCATGTAAAAAATTGACCGTGCATAGTCCTGCCATGTCCCGGCGGGGCAGTTACAAACGTTGAATGGTAAGAGTTGACGAAGAAAACACGGAGATAAAAAATGGCAAGAACTAAAAAAAATTCCAAGAGACAGAGAAGAAAAAGAAAACTGATTCTATTTATTATTGAGATTATTATTTTGATCCTGGTTGCAGGTGCACTGTTTGTGTACAGTAAACTGGATCTGATCAAATCAAAGAAACTGGATAATACAAAGGTTGGAAAAAATGAGGTTTCCGAAGAAACTCAGAAAACATTTGAAGGATATACTACTATTGCATGTTTTGGTCTGGACAACCGTGAACAGGGTGTTTACGAGTCCGGTAACAGTGATGTGATCATGCTGATGAATATCAACAATGATACGCATGAAGTAAGTCTGATGTCTGTATATCGTGACACCTATCTGAATGTTGCCGGTGAGGGACAGGAGGAGAAGTTCCAGAAAGCCAATGCGGCTTACGCATACGGTGGACCGGAGCAGGCAGTGACGATGCTGAACCGTAACCTGGATATTGATATCGATAATTATGTAGCCTTTGATTTCAAAGCGGTTGCACAGGCGATTGATATTCTCGGTGGTGTAGATATTGATGTTGAGAGTGAGGAAGAGCGTAAATATCTGAATGATTATGTATCTTACACCAGCCAGTATGTAGGCGGAAGTGATGAAGAAGTAGAACATACCGGATTGCAGACCTTAAACGGTGTACAGGCAGTATCTTATGCACGTATCCGTTATACAGCAGGTGATGATTACAAACGGGCAGAGCGTCAGCGCCGTGTTCTGACAGAGATGATCAAGAAGGCAAAATCTGCAAGTCTGCCAGAGTTAAACAGCCTGATCAATACTGTATTTCCGCAGATTTCTACAGATCTGGACAAGAAGGACATTATCAGCATGGCAACTGTCATGATCAAATATGATATGGCAAACAGTGGTGGATTCCCGTACAGCAAAGATACCTTTACTCCGAGCAAGAGCATCGGAAGCGTGGTAGCACCATGTGATCTGGAGAGTAATGTTATCGAGCTGCACAAGAGACTGTATGGCACAGACAATTATACACCGTCTGAGACTGTTAAAAAGTACAGCGAACACATTGTGGATGTGAGCGGATATACGGCAGAATGGAAGGCGGATAACCGTTTCAGCGGACAGGATGAATTCTTTGGAAACGGAACACAGACAACCGATGATGGATCCGGTTCAACGGAGGATACAACAGAATGATGCGTTTGTTCATTTGCCCGGAATGCGGGTGGATGCGTACTGTTTCAAGACGGGCTTCTGTGGAATGTTTCAAGTGCAACGGTGTGATGATGCAGCCGGTGAAACTGGAATATACCCAGTATGTGAAGATGTCGGAACAGGAACGAATGGATTATGCAGACAGTTGGATGTATATCCATCGGAAAAAGAGCAAATAGAATACAAATCCCCATGCAGAGAAATCTGTGTGGGGATTTTTTGTGCTAAGGCTCCTTTACGAATGATATTTCTTGAATTGACAGATAAATTATGTTTTTTTACAATAGAGGAAAAGTGGAAAAACAGGAGAAGAAATAATGGGAAGAGCAAAGCAGATACTCGTAGTGTTGCTTGTGGCAGTGTTAATGTGTCTGTCGGCCTGTGGACAGGCAGGGGACAACAGCAAAAAGCAGACGGACAGCAATGACGCACAGACGGGCAACTATGTAACACTGAAGGCAATCACTCTTGGACAATTGCCGGAAAATGGAATGGACGAATTTTATGAGGAGCTGGATGCCATGACAGAGGAACTGGGATGTCATCTGCGGTTTGATTATATCCCGTGGGGGGATGAGCGTTCCCAGTTGAACATGGCTATCGCATCCGGGAAATATGATTTTATCTCAAATGGAAATTTTTCAGATTATTATCAGCAGGTGGCGAAGGGAGCATTTCTAAATCTGAATGCTTATCGGGACGTGGTACCGGAGCTGTTTGCACATTATGAGTCCTATCGGGAGGATTATCTGACGAATCTTGAGTGGAACGGTGGTCTGTATGGCATTCCACAGTTTAACAAAGATACCATCAGCGACACCGGTGGAGGATTTTTCTACCGGACAGATTTGCTGGAGGAATGGAATCTGCCGGAGGTGACAGACTTTGACAGCATGCAGCAGTATCTGTATGCGGCAAAAGCGGACGGAAGATATCAGGATGCGGCGCTGATCACGGACAACCGTGCATGGAATGCGCTGTGGTATCTGAATAATGAAAAGTATGAGGAGATCGGAACATTGGAGACAGTTCCCTATGCAGTGACAGACCGGGAGAGTTGCCGGACTGTGATCAGCCGGTTTGAGACACCGGAGTTCCGGAAGACGCTGGATGTACTGCATCAGTGGTATGTAGATGGCATTTTGAATCCGGGAATACTGGCTTCCCTGGATAATGAAGGGGTGACAGCTCTTGAGATGATGCTGGCAGATGAAAAGCCGTGTGAGACGAATGCACCGATCTGGACCGTGAATAGTAGTTATGTTCCGGCTTTGTATCGCAAACATCCGGAGTGGATGTATGGATTTTTCTCTTATCAGATGAACAATGGGAATATTACAAAAAGAAAGCAGGGAAAAGAGGTGTCCTGCATTTCGATATCCTCCAAATGCAAAGAGCCGGAGATGGCGGTGAAGCTGTTGGAAAAACTGCATACGGATGAGAAGTTTTACACACTGATCCGGCAGGGTGTATCGGGAATTCATTATGAGCTGAAGGATGGTGAGGTTTCCCATGAAAATATTCCGGAGGAAAATTTATTTTCATACTGGACGGGGTGTGTGGATTTTACTCTGGAACAGCCGGAGTATATGGAAGATAGGCAGTGGGAACAGGAATATCAGAAGATACAGGAACGGACAGAGGAGTTGTGTGAGACCGCACCGGATGACCTGCTGATGGATTTTTCATGGGAAGATAATGGACTGAAAGAGATTGAAAGCCGGTTGGAGGAAGTGCGCCGGGATTATCTGCTGCCGTTGTGCTGCGGGGTCTCTGACAACATTGAGGAAGATTATCAGACAGCAATCCGGAAATTGTATGAAGCAGGATTACAGCAGTATCTGGACATTTTGCAACAGCAATTAGATGCGTATTGGGAGGAGAAGTCATGAAATTGCTTATCGTAGATGATGATATCTATACCAGAGAGGGACTGGCAGAGACGATTCCCTGGAACCTGTATGGCATTGATGATGTCATGCAGGCGGAGAATGGAAAAGAGGCATTGCATACTGTGTCCTGGTATCTGCCGGATCTGATCATTACGGATATCCGGATGCCGCAGAAAAACGGCATTGATTTCTGCAGGGAAGCGATTCGTCTGGTACCGGACTGCAAGATCATTTTTATTACCGGTTACATGCAGACGGAGTATCTGAAAGATGCGATAGATTTGTCTGCGGTGGCATTTATTGAAAAACCGATTCAGCCGGAAGCAGTAATGGAAGCACTGGAAAAAGCGGTGGGAAAGATTCAGAAGCATCAGGAACACACCCAGCTGAGAAAGGAAAACGAAGCATATCAGAAGAATCGTTTTTTGCAGGCAATGCTGCAAAAGGGAGTTACAGAGGAGCAGCTGGAAGAACTTTGCAGAAACTGTGGATTTTTCTGCACCCGTCAGGAACGGTATCTATGTATTCGGATCTGGGAGCAGGGTTCCGCAATGGATGATGCACAGTGTGATCTATATTTGCAGCAGTATTTTGCGGAGGGTACGGAGTTTGTTCTGAGTACCCGGCTGCCGGATGCGGAACAGTGTGTGGCTGTGTTTGCCTGTGAAGAGAAACGTCAGTCCGAGATTCTACGGAAATTGAGGATGTTTGTATCCAAATACACAGAGTACACGGTTGCGGTGGGGTATTTTGTGGATTCCCTGTCTGGTGTATACAACAGCAGCCGACTGGCACAGATAGCCATGGAGCGTGGATATTTCGAACCGGAAGTGCATTATCTGGAGGTGGATCGTCTGGTACAACGGAAATACATTGATCCGGGAATTTATCAGGTATTTTTACAGGTATATAAGGAAAATCCATGGCGTATCCGGGAGTGGTACCAGGCACTGCTGCAGCAGTTTGCAACGAAAAAACAGGCTATGACAGAGGGGGCACAGATCATTGCGCTGACAAGGACCTTTGCCAGTCAGATTTTAAATGACTATCCGGAGAGCCTGACGGCAGTCGGAGAGTCCGATGTGGAGACCTATATGCGGCAGCTGGAGCGCACCAGTAACATCCGGGAGACGGAACAGCAGTTTGACTTGCTTTTGAATGGCATGGAGCGTTGCCTGGTAGAGCAGAACCGTTACAGCCGGCTAGTGAGCGATATCCGGACATTTTGTATCCGGAATTTATCGGACAATACCCTGGGAGGGCAGATGATCTCAGATCGGTTTCATCTGTCTGTGACCTATTTAAACCAGCTGTTCAAGCAGGAACTATCTGTGACCATCAAGCAGTATATCAGCGAGATGCGGATGGAGCGGGCCAGAGAACTGTTGACACAGACTTATGATACGGTGGATGAGATTGCGGCAAAGTGCGGTTATTCCAATGGCAATTATTTTGCTAAGGCGTTCCGTGAGAATCAGCACATGTCACCGACCGATTATCGCAAACAGATGGAGAAGCGTTATGAAAAAGAACCAAGGACGTAAGCTGCCATTTTTTTATCACTGGAAACTGTCCAGGAAACTGCTGCTGCTGTTTCTGGGGGTCTGTGTGCTGCCGATCACGGTGATACTGGGGATCACAATGTATCGTATGGTATGCAGTTCCATTCAGATGCAGCTGTATACCATGGATCAGAACTATGATCGTGTCGTACAGAATTTTGAAAATATTCAGGAGCGGATGGAACGAATCGCATCACTTATTATGGTATCAGACGAAGTGGGAGATGCCCTGCGCAGTAATAAGCAGGACAGTCTGGTAGATGAACTGCAGAGGTTTGACAGACTGTCGGATTATACTTATCAGCTGGAGATGAGTTCCGATGATATCTCAATCCTGTATTATATCCCGGATCAGTTTTTGATTTCAGGTAGCGGAAATACCTGCTATCGCCCGGAGAGTGAACTGACAAAGTGGAGCGTGGATGCGGAGACGATGGAGCAGACCGCCGGTGATTCCTGGAAAGTGATACAGGAGAAGAACCGCTATGGACAGCGGAAGAGTTATCTGGCAAACTTCCGTGTGATCTGGAATACAGAACAGTATACGCAGCGGCTTGGCATCGTGGCGGTGATGATTCCGGTAAATACGGTAAAAGAGAGTATGAATAATGTGATGCACATGCAGAGCATGTATCTGCTGGATGAACAGGGGACGGTGCTTGTATCCGGTGGAAACGAGCAGGCACAGAATCTGCAGATGCCGAAGTTGCAGGGAACGGTCTCGGAGACACATGAAACCAATGGAGCCTGGATGGTACGCAGCGGTTTGCTGCAGGAGGGCGGTATGACACTGGTTTCGCTGGTGCCGCGGGATGTTCTGGTGCAGGAGTCAGGCAGAATCATCCGGGAAATGCTGATCTGTTATGGAATCATCTGTGCACTTACTTTTGTACTGCTTCAACTGGGCAGCCGGCAGTTTCTTGGCCGGGTACACCGGCTGGATACGACCATGGAGGCTGTGGATCAGGGAATCCTGGAGCCCATTGATGTGCCGGAGTGCCGGGATGAACTGGGGCGTCTGATCCTGCGTTATAACGGCATGGTGGAACAGATCCAGCGTCTGATGGAAGAGCAGTATATACTTGGTAAGGAAAAATCCGAAGCGCAGCTGCATGCATTGCAGGCACAGATCAGTCCGCATTTTCTGTATAATACGTTGGACATGATGAACTGGATGGCGGTAAAAGGTGAGACGGATAATATAAGGGCAGTGCTGTCCGCCATGTCACGGTTTTATCGGATGGTGCTGAGCCGGGGTGCTTACATCATCACTATCGGCGAGGAGATCCGCATGTGTCAGGCCTATATGGAGATCCAGGTGCTGCGTAAAAAGAACAAGCTGCAGTTTGAAGTGGATGTGGATGAGGAGATCTATCCATATCTGATTCCAAAGATCACGCTGCAGCCGATCCTGGAAAATGCCGTGCTGCACGGAATCGATGAAAAAGAGGGCGGTCGCGGAACCATCCGCCTGTCCGGGCGGATCCAGGAGGATCAGATTATTCTGGAAGTGCAGGATGATGGTGTCGGTATGGATCCGGCGCTTTTATCAGAAGAAAACCTGTCCGAACACAGTGGAAAACATTACGGTCTGTCCAATGTGAGGACACGGCTTTGGCTCTTTTATGAAAAAAATGCAGAACTGTCCTGCAGTAGCGCACCGGGTCTGGGTACAAAAATTACCCTTCGATTTCCGAAAAAATCCGATGTGGAAGATACTGACGGGTAAAAACAGAAAAAAACGGGTAGTTTTTAGAAGTACATGGAAGAAAACGCAAACTTCCATGTGCTTTTTTTGTGTGAAAAATGAAAGGAAATACAAAAAAA
The DNA here is from genome assembly GCF_000469345.1 of Eubacterium ramulus ATCC 29099. Classification (GTDB taxonomy): domain Bacteria; phylum Bacillota; class Clostridia; order Lachnospirales; family Lachnospiraceae; genus Eubacterium_I; species Eubacterium_I ramulus. Next base: position 3,499 of record NZ_KI271092.1, on the reverse strand, counting down.
GTCCTCTTAAAATCAGACTGCCGGTTGAAATATAATGTAAAAGAAAGAAAAAACTGCAAAGTAACAGAAAAATGGAAAAATATGCTGATCTGAAAGCGGATGGAAAAAGGAGAAGGAGGAGAACAATGAACAGACACTCACACAGAAGGAAAAAAATATCAGCCAGAGTAATGGCACTATCCATGGCAGCGGCAATGGCGGTTACGGTGTATCCTGTACCTGCTTTTGCGGAGGAAGGTCAGAATGTGGCCCAAAAAGTACAGGTGCTGGATAAAACCGGGGGAAACATTCATGATTATGGAAAAACCGGAGATGATCCGGCAACACCGGATGTGGATGAATCCGCAATTGTTGCAAATTCTGATGTACTGAGATCCGCACAGTATCAGGAATCTACAAAGTATGAGTTAAAAGTAAACGGAACACCGGTTTCTGTTTATAAATATCAGAAACAGACGGATCCGGGAAGCCATTATCATATGGATATTGCAAGATTTTCTTCCGATGATGCGGAGCCGGTTTTTGAGATAACCATGAAAGACGGGTCAACCATTGACAGTATCTATGTATCACCGGAAAGATATTATCCGGAAGATTCCTTTGAAATCAGTACAGATAAGAAAACTGTAAAATTTAAAATGTCAGCAGACTTACGTTACTGTATTGTAAATATCAATGGCAGCATCAATGATACCAATGGCAAACCGCAGCTTGCAATTATTAATGATGCGACAGAAACAGATAAACCGGATGTGACAGCGGCAAATGTACTGAACTTTAAAGATTTTGCAGAAAAATATCTGCAGGAGCATCCGATTACGGATACCGTAGGCGAAGTTTGCACAGAGGCAGGTACGGTTACAGATACATCTATGAATGATGGGAAAGAGTACACCTGGTCCTACGGGGAAGGAACATATGTGGCTTATGATGCAAAAAAGGTTATGTTCCCGAACAAGCGTGTCCGTCAGAAAAATGATGTATCAGAAGCATTTCAGGCAGCACTGGCAGAAGTGAAAAACAGTGATACACTGGATACAATTTATTTTCCGGCAGGTACATATCTCTGGTCCGGTCTGTCCATTAAGAACTGGGATGGAAATGGAAAAGACGGAAAGCTGAATATCTATCTGGATGAAGATGCATTGCTTGTAAATCGTCTGCAGGAGTGCACACAGGCGATGGAACCAGCGATCGGCATCTGGGATTCCTCCAACATTACTGTTTCCGGACGGGGCATTATTGATGGTCAGGGAACTTATAACTACAGCTGGGACAAAGCGGATGCGGAACTGAGCCCTCATCAGGGCGGAAGTATGGTAGTTCGTTCTCAGAATATTACGTTTAATGATACTTATGTCAGAGATGTAAAACAGTGGAACTGGGAATGCCACACGGTAAAAAACATCAATTATAATAATATCAAAGGTCTGAGCCCATTTCAGCATGCCTGGGTGGATGGACTGGATCTGACAAGCGGACAGGGAATTCATTTAAATGGTGCAATTACCATGGGCAACGATGATACCTTTGCATCCGGACACTATAATCCGAGTAATGAATTCCCGCAGAGACGTCTGAAGAAGAAAGATTTAAACAATCTGTCTACGGAAGATCAGAACATTGCAGCAGCAGCGGCAATTTACAACAAAGACAGACTGCAGTGGGATACAGACGATACAACAGATGTAAATATCAGCAATACATTGGGTTGGAGCACCTTTGCCAATGCAGTCCGACTGGGACACAATACACGCTTCAAAGCAGATGGCGGAAGCTATCAGATGCGTGATTACACATTTAATAATGTCAATACATTGCATGTTACAGGTTATGGAACGAATGGTGGTGGCGGTGCACTGAGTATTCAGAACGGTACGAGTGGCTGTACCCCAAATTATGAAAATCTGATATTTAATAATTGTTCCTTTACGGCAAATAACGGAAACAATGTTGCAAATATTCCGAGTGGAAACGACCTCAATCAGTTTAATCCGAAGAACGTTACCTTTAAGGATTGCTGGTTTAAAGATGCGGACACACCGTTTTCATTCAAAAGCATTGATAATGTAACGATTGATAATCTGTATCTGGGCGGAAAGCTGATAGAGTATGATTCACAGGTTGATCTGACCGTTGCAGACAGCGTGAAAAACTTTACATTCCTTGTAAACGGTGAAAATATTAAGAAAAATGCGGCACCGGTATTTGAAAATCCGGATAACGAGCCATTTAATGTGAAAGCAGGAGAAACCGTTTCTTTCCAGGTAAATGCAACTGATCCGGAAGAGAATAACGTGACCTTATCGGTTGTCGGCGCACTTCCGAAAGGTGCATCATTTGATGCTGAAACTGGCGCATTTACATGGGAAACCTCTGACAGTGACAGTGGAAAGAGAGAAATTACGTTTAAGGCATTGGATGAGTATGGTGCTTCCACACAGAAAACGGTTACCATCAATATTGAATCTGACAGGGTTCCTGGAAAAGATGTGGAAGTATCCAGAACCGTTGTGTCACAGGATACATTTGCAGGCAGCTGGAGCGGAGATCAGACAGCGGACTTTGGTGCAAAGAATTTCCTGCGTACTTCCTATGGAACAGACTCTAAAGGAACATTGGGAACAGCAGGCGGAAGTGATAATAAAGTCACATATCTGAAATTTGACGTGTCACAGATTGACCTTACACAGGTTGACCGTGTAAAATTGCAGATGACTTTACTGGGTGTACGTTATGATGAAGCTGCAAACCTGGATGCACAGCTTCAGATTGCCATGACAGAAAATACAGACTGGACAGAAAATACTCTGAACTGGAAAAATAAACCGGCAATTTTAGATGTAAATGGAGTAATTATTTCAGAAGAATTTAACCTTGGAGATATTGTAAGTAATGATCCTGGACAGATCAGCACACCAAATGGTACTGTAGCAACCGCAGATGTCACATCACTTGTTGCAGTGGCAAAATCAGCCGGACAGGACAGTGTTACACTGGCTGTAAATGTGGTTGACAAACAGGTTGACAAAGCTAATCGTATTTTCTTTGTAAGTAAAGAAGGTGCAAAGAATTTTGAAAATGCAGAAAATATGGCACCGGCATTGGTAGGTACAAAGACAGTGGCAATCTCCGGAATTAAAGTAAATGCACCGACAAAAACGGTATATGATCTGGGAGAGTCATTTGACACAACCGGTATGACAGTTACTGCTTCCTATGAAGATGGAACCGAAGATGTTGTAGATCTTTCTAAAGTAATCATAACTGGTTTTGACAGCAGTAAAGTGACAGAAAAGCAGACAGTTACTGTAAAATATGCAGGAAAGACAGCTACATTTGATGTAGAAATCAGAAATATCATAATTCCGGAACCGGAACCGACACATGCAGACGGACTGGCAAATGAGATGGCAGAAGATGGAAAATGGTATGTATACAGAGATAATGCGGTGGATTATGGTTATACCGGACTTGCAGCAAATGAATATGGCTGGTT
>NZ_KI271091.1 GCF_000469345.1 Eubacterium ramulus ATCC 29099 | reverse complement strand
ATGTCAAACAGTATGGCGAAGCTCACAAGGAACTGAATTACAAGCAAGTCTATCTGTTGGAACAATGTGTTGTCTGGCAGAGATTGAGCGTACATCTTGGCTGGCAATGTGATAACGTGCGAGCTTCTTATGATGAAATTCCAAAGGCAACACAGGACGAAGTTTTCTCTGGTGCAAAAGCCTTTGTCAAAGAGAATAAAGGACGCTATGAATGTGGCGGTTATATCTACTCTGGCGAGGGGCAGGAATTAGGACAATTCTGGGCGAAACTGAATGTCGGAAATGCGAAACTACAAAAGACTTCCAGTAATACCAGCATTACAAACGGTAACGGGAATTACTCTGTCGCTGGTGCAATCTACGGTGTCTTTTCTGATAAGGACTGCACGAAACAGCTTGCCACCCTTACGACTGATGAAAACGGAAATACAGATGTTGTAGAGGTAAAAGCAGGCACAGTCTATATCAAGGAATTATCCGCACCAGCAGGATATAAAGTAGATAAAACTGTATATTCCTTAAAGATTGAAGCTGGAAAGACAGCGACATTGAACGTATCTGATACGCCAAAAGTAACGGACACTTTGATTGAGCTTTTCAAGATTGACATGGAAACACAGAAAGACAATCCGCAAGGAAACGCTTCTCTAGCAGGTGCGGAATTTACATGGAAGTATTATGCAGGCTTCTATACTAAAGACAATCTCCCTGCCGAAGCTACTCGTACATGGGTTACAAAGACAATCGCTGAAACAGACAGCTACGGGACAACTCATTACATCACAAAATTAGCGGACGCATACAAGGTGTCTGGCGACAGCTTCTATATGCAAGACGGTAAAGCCGTTTTTCCACTTGGAACACTAACCGTTGAAGAAACGAAAGCTCCAAATGGCTACTTACTTGACGGTGCATATATGCAGGCTGGCGATAAGTCCGAACAGATTAAGGGCTTATATGTAACACAGATTACCGAGGACGGCGACCTTGCCGTATTATCTGGAAGTAACCAGTTTTCCGTTTCTGACAAGGTTATCCGTGGCGGTGTCAAAATTCAGAAACGAGATTTAGAAACGGGCGATACAAAGCCACAAGGAAGTGCCACTTTGAAAGATACTGCCTTTGACATCATTTCCTTAAAAGATAATGCAGTATTGGTTGAGGGCAAGCTATACAAAAAAAATGAAGTGGTAAAGACAATTCGTACCGATATTGAGGGTGTCGCTTCTACTTCTGC
>NZ_KI271090.1 GCF_000469345.1 Eubacterium ramulus ATCC 29099 | reverse complement strand
GTTAAAAAGAAACTCAAAGCTAAAGTTACAGAACGGAAAGAGCAGCTAATCTTCCAAGCACAATGCTCTACCGATAAAGATATGACAAATCTATCCAAGAAATATGACCAGATGAATAACAATCTTGATATCCTGGATTCTCAGGACATCTCGCTCCAAAAACAGCTTGAAAAAGACGCCGCCGCTTTCCGGGAAGAAAAATTTTACAGAAAAGAAATGTGATCGGATCTTCCATTATTATGCAACCGGATGGAACAGGGATGGTCTTGCCCTCAGTGAGGCGGCAGAGCTTTTGCAGCTTCTACCATCTCCTGCAGACAAACATCTCCTTCTCATCCTGACAGATGCAGCACCTAATGACAGCCAGCGTATTCTTCCTTCAGAAAATGCTCCTTTCGGATCTGCTTACGAAGAACATGCCACCATCAAAGATACTGCAGCAGAGGTAAGAGCGCTTCGCAAAAACGGAATTCATGTATCCGCCGTTTTTATGGGAAACGATGGCGAAGTGACAAATGCTAAACAGATTTACGGAAAAGAATTTACCAGGATCCGCCAGATTGATCAGCTTTCAAAAGCAGCTGGACATCTGATTCAAAAAGAGATCCGGGAGTTATATAGTTAGTTACTTGTGGTTTTCCAGCTCCAGAACAACCACTTCACAGCTCCGTAAATTCAATGAATCCTTTTCACAATCTACCGTTCCATCTATACGGTTCGATAACCATACTTTTTCGATTTCGCTCTTCAGTTTGATTGTTGCAGCATCCTTTCCGAAATTAGCAGCCACAAGAATGCACTTGGATTCATCTTTACGGTAAAATGCCATGACTCCGTCCACATTTTCATATTCCGGAAGAAATTCTCCATAGGTAAATACTTCTTTCAGTTCATCCGATTTACGCAGTGCAACCAGTTTGCGGTAATAATTCAAAACTGAATCCGGATCCTGTTCCTGAGCTTCCACATTCACGTCTTTAAATAAAGGATTTACCTTTAACCATGGAGTTCCTTTTGTAAAACCGCCATTTTCCCCGCTCGTCCATTGCATCGGTGTTCTTGCATTGTCACGGCTCATACGGCTGCATACTTCCAAGGCTTCCTGATCCGATAATCCCGCTTCACGGGCAGTATGATACTGGTCTTTTGTACTGATATCATCAAATTCCTCCATGCTGTTCCATTTGGCATTTCTCATACCGATTTCCTGCCCCTGGTAAATGAAAGGAATTCCTCTGAGGAGAAGGCTTATGGTACCAAGCATCTTGATTCCGTCCGGTGTCTGAGCGTAAGATGGCAAAAATCTGGATGCCCCTCTTGGCTCATCGTGATTTTCAATGATATTCGCCTTAAAGCCATACTTCTGTGTTTCTAATTGTGCCTGAATGATCGTAGCTCTCCATTTCGCAAATTCCAGCTTCGGAGCATCATACCATCCATGTTCTCCATCAGTGAGCGTATGGGCGCTAAAATCAAATATCGTTGAAAAATGACCGGTTTCTCCAATAAATTCCGGTAATTCATCCGGTTTCATGTTAAATACTTCTCCGACTGTAAAGGCATCATACTTTTCAAAAGTTGATTTTTTCAGATCTTCCAACAGCTTCCCTACTCCGTCTACACTTTCAACCATCTTCCAGCAGCTTGCCAGACCATCTTTCCCATCCGGTGCAAAATCAGGAAAGTTCAGATCCTTCTTAATGTTTATGATCGCATCGATTCGAAAACCGGAGAGACCTTTTTCCAGCCACCAGTTGATCATTTTGTACAGTTCCTGCCGTAACTTCGGATTTTCCCAATTCAGATCCGGCTGTTCCTTTGCAAACATGTGAAAATAATATTTGTCCGTTCCCGGTACCTTTTCCCAACAGCTTCCTCCAAAATAGGAACGGTAATTGCT
>NZ_KI271089.1:129788-130341 GCF_000469345.1 Eubacterium ramulus ATCC 29099 | reverse complement strand
AAAAAAGACCTTAACGACGGTATCGACACAGTCGGCGGTAAAATGACAGTCTGCCAGCTTTACGAGAAAAAGAACAGCCAAAGAAAGAACATCAAGAGGGCTACCGAAAAGGGACGACAGTATCTTATGAACGCTCTGAAAAATGACCCATTGGGTATGAGGGCGATTGATACTGTTAAGCAGTCGGACGCTAAAGAATGGGCTATCAGAATGAGTGAAAAAGGATATGCCTATACAACAATTGATAACTATAAGCGTTCCTTGAAAGCGTCATTTTACATGGCGATACAAGACGACTGTATCAGAAAGAACCCATTTGAATTTAAACTAAGTGATGTTCTGGAAGATGATACAGAGCATAAAGTTATCCTTACACCAGAGCAGGAAGAACGCCTGCTTGCCTTTATGGAAAAGGATAAGATTTACAGCAAGTATTATGATGAGGTTGTGCTTCTGTTGGAAACGGGACTTCGTATTTCTGAATTTTGCGGACTGACGACGCATATTGATATGCAGAACAAAATACTCAATATAGACCACCAGTTATTGAAAG